>NZGY01000031.1 GCA_002689605.1 Filomicrobium sp. | reverse complement strand
CTGCGGAATGCCTGCCTCCTTTGCGACGGCCAGAGCATCTGCGTGAGCCTGATAGTCGATAGCCCATGCATCCTTGGGTGCGCCCGTACGTGACGCTAGACACGAAACCAGCGCATCGAAGCCCTCACCGCGCAAATCTGCCGAGCGAAGACTTTTGGGGTCTGCCGCCTCTCCAAGCCTGATGTCGACGTCACCTAATTTCGCCTGCAGGCGGTGCCTAGCCCCATCTGTATCGACCGCGGATGATGATCGCACGAAACAAACGACATCGTCTCCTCGCGCGGCAAGTGCGCGAGCCGTGGCTCGGCCGATTGTACCTGTTGCGCCAAGTAGCAACACTCTTTTTTTCGGGGACTGATAGGTGCGAGGCTGAGAAGTCATGGGGCCAATTTGGGGCATTAAGGAGGCTGGTTACTAGGCGTTTCGACATCATAGCTCGGAATGGCCCGATAACCTTCGATATACGTTGAATATCGCAACTATGACAGACATATACTTCCGTTACGTCTTCTCCCGCGAACGTGCCTCAAAGGCCGATACTATGAAAAGGGTGCGAATTTTCGAATAAGCTTAGTGTGAGGTTTAGCCTACTCTGTCCAGCCCCCTCAGCCTGTACCACTGATTTGACCATTTGCTACTAACTGAGCTTGCCCCAGTTCCTGGACCACTTCAGGCCGGAACTTTCCGCCTTTGGTGCTCGCGGCGGGCTCGTTGCCGGTGAGCGTTTCGCCAGTGCCGCCGGGGTTTAGTAGCCAATGGTGTCAACGGCACCTTCAAACTGACGCACTTATCGGCAGATCGGCACTTTGAATCTGACCCACCTTGTCTTTCTGTTTGTTGCCCTCATGCGTGAGGGCAACAAACGGCTCAATCGACCTCTGCCTTGGTCGTCGTCTTTGTCTTGGCCAGCCTTGTCCGCATTGGTTTGGCCACGATTCCGGCGCGACGTTTATCCTTTAGGCGGTAGCTTTCGCCTGAGATCTGCACGACGGTTGCGTGATGCAGAATGCGGTCCAGCATGGCGGCGGTGAGGACTGCGTCGCCGGCGAAGGCGTCGTCCCAACTGCTGAACGTCAGGTTCGACGTCAGGATCACCGAACCCTTCTCGTAACGCTTGGCGATGACCTGGAAGAACAGGTTGGCCTGGTCGCGCCCGAACGGCAGATAGCCGATCTCGTCGATGATCAGGAGCCGCGGGTTGGCGATGGCGCGTTGCAGGACATCTTTCAACCGTTCCTGCCTTTGTGCCGTCTCCAGCATCAAGATGAGATCGGCAGCCGTGGTGAAGCGCACCTTCCAGCCGCGTGCCGTGGCCAGAAGCCCAAGTGCGATCGCGAGATGCGTCTTGCCGGTGCCGGACGGCCCGAGCATCACAACGTTCTCCGTACGCTCGACAAACCCGAGCGAGGCGAGTTCGTGGATCTGGGCTTTCGGTGCGCCGGTCGCAAAGGAGAAGTCGTAGTCGTCGAGCGTCTTGATCGCCGAGAAGCCGGCGGTTCGCGCCAGCATGGAAGCTGAACGCACGCGCCGTGCATCACGCTCCGCCCGCAACACCTGCTCCAGAAAGTCAGCGTAGGAGGCGTCCTTGCGCTTGGCTGCATCCTGGGCGATGGCGCCGTAGAGATCGGCCATCGCGCCGAGGCGTAACTCCGCGGCAAGTGCGGCGATGCGCTCATGCTGAAGATCACTCATGGTCTCACCTCCAACGCCATGGGCTCCAGCAACGCGTCATAGGTTGACAGCGGATGCTGATAGCAGATCACAGCGCGTGGCCGTGATGATGTGGCCATAACGTGCGCCGCCGGATCCTTTGGGCGACGGCCTTTATAAGGCTTCGGCAGCGCCTGCAGCTTACCTCGTTCGATGATCATGCGCTCGGCTGGCACTTCGCTGGTCGTTGCATGCACGCGGGCGTTGGCCACCTCGCGCAACCAGATTGCAACGGCGGCATTGGTCGCTCGGCAGTCCGGTTTAATCCCGGCCTGCCGGCATGAGGCGACGAACGGGATCCAGAAGCTGCGTTTGAGATAGCCGATAAAACGCTCGACCTTGCCCTTGGTTTTGGCGCGGTACGGCCTGCACAATCGTGGCAGGAAGCCAGCATGACCGGCATAGTCGAGGAAGCCTGGATGGAAGCGGTGCAGGTTGCGCCTATACGCGTTACGCTCCAGAACCACCGTCTTCATGTTGTCGTAGAGCACCTCGCGCGGCACGCCGGCAAAGAAGTCGAACGCATGTTCATGGCACAAACGCAGCATCTCGAACTGCTCGTCGTCGCAGAACTCGACATAGGCCGTCCGGCTCCAGCCAAGTGTGCCGATGAACACCTTGAGCTCGTCTGATCCGCGCCCAACCGTTGCCCAATCAGCCTGCATCTGCTGGCCGGGCTCGGTCTCGAACCGGACCACCGGATCGGGTTTGGGGGCGGGGCGCAATCCGCGCACGAAAACCTTGAGGCGGGTGTAACCCCCGTCATAGCCGCGCGCCTGGATCTCGCGCAGCAACACAGCAGCCAGGATCAAATCCGGTGCCGCAGCCTGCATCCGCTCCGCGATGTAGCCTTTGAAAGGGTCAAGCTTCTCGGGCCGCTTCAGCCCACGCTTGCGCGTGGCCGCCGCCTCACCTTCACGCAGATAGCGCCGCACCGTGTTGCGCGACAAGCCCGTGGCTCTGGCGATCCCGTGAATGCTCTCGCCATGCTTCGATAAAACCGTAATCTCCATTCGTTCCTCCACCGTCAACATCGCCCCCTCCCGATTGAGGGGGACACCATGAACGGTAGGTCAGTTTCCCACTGCCGGTGACAGTATTGCTGGAGGTTTGCCGAACTTCTTAACGACGTAGTCCGGCAACGCATCGGGCTCTTTCGACTGTGCGTTGCCACTCCAAACCAAGGCAGCGGCAGCCAACAGCGAGAGAAGGATCGACCGATTGATCGAAATATATGTCGCCGCCATGGGATACCTTCCGTGAACCGAGCTTGAAGCATCACGCACAGTCCGGAAAACAGTCCGAAACTGGCGCAGTCTGCATTCTGGCAGGAAGGTCCCGCAACACCAGTCACATCGAATTAGCACTCTGTGAGTGGGTGGAATCTAGGGGAACGGACAGTCATAGACCGTTCAGAAAATTTGTCGGTTCGGACAGCTAAAGGCAGAGATCTGCCAAAAACAAAAGGCCGCACCTTGGCGGCACGGCCTTCAAAGTCAAACGAAGTTGTTCGAAGTGTTCCGTTTAGGACATCGCTGCAAATGCACCGTAGGCCAGACCGGAGAGAACCGCGCCAGTGAAACCCAGTGCGATGTAGGCAGCAAACACCTGCCGCTTCACCAGGGCGAAGACCGCCGTCATAGCCGGGATTGAGCTGACACCGCCAGCAACCACGAACGCCATGGCTGCACCAGCACTCATGCCTTGCTCCATCAAACCGGCAACCAGCGGTGGCGCGGCATAAGAGTTCAGATAGGCAGGGGCACCAATCAAAGCACTCAGGACGATCGGGAACAGACCTTCACCGCCGAGCAAATGAGCAATCGATTCAGCTGGAATGTAAGCGATCATCATCGACTCGAGGACGTACGCCAGTGTCAACCACTTCAGCAGGAAGTAACCGTTGGCGATGGCTTCCCTGCGGAATACGCCGACACGCTTCTCTTCCGTCCAGAACGTCCAGTNCGGCTTTCCTTTGAACGGCGAACNGCAGCTTGAGCAGNCACCGGCGCTGCGCTCACGAAGCGTATCGGCAANCAAGCCGGCTCGCGTCATCGACAGCATCACAAAGCCACCAAGCAGACCCATGCCAACGGCAACCATCGTCTTGGCAATCGCAAACTCGAAGCCGAGAGCGCCGGCCGTAATCAGGAACGCTGGTGGGTCCATCAGTGGTGATGACAGCCAGAACGCCATNACCGGTGCCAATGGAGTGCCGAGCGCCAAAAGTCCNGCAATGAACGGNATTACCTCGCATGAGCAGAACGGCGACAGNCCACCCATCATCGAGGCAAGNATGATCATCTTGACCTGTCGGCCTTCAAACGCCTTGGCGACAATGGCCTCAGCACCGGTCGCTTTGAGGTATGCAACGGCAAGAATGGCAAACAGAATATACGGTGCAGTATTGGCAAGTGCACCAGCAGCAAACTGAATCGACTTCGGTAGCTGAGCCGGATCAAACGCAGCAACCCCGGCCAGCAGCAGCACAACAGCCAGCCAGGCACCATCGATTTTCGGAAGATTGAATTGTCTGAGCTTCTCGACGAGGGCTGTCATGATCATTTCTCCTCTTCGTCGGCACAGCACTCACGCAGAAGGAAGTTCGCAAGAGCTTCGATATGCATGAACGCTGCTTGATTGTGGATTGTNCGGCCATCCTTGGTNTGCTCAATCAGGCACGCAGCCTTGAGAAAGCGGAGATGATGGCTGAGCGTCGATGCCGGAATNCCGGTNTTCTGNTGGATCTCTCCAACTGTCAGACCAGAAGGTCCGGCTCTGACCAACGCCAACAAAACATCCAGTCNCGGCTCCGAGCCGATCGCCGCAAATCCTTGCGCCGCTTCTTCGAGGCCGATGTTGTCGTTCAATGGTTTGATGTCATGTGCGTTGCTCATNTTTCGATAATTCTAGAATTATAGTATTTNGTCAAGCGGCAATTTATGCTTGTCCCGCGCGCTGTGCCTTCAGCATTTCTGCCGCCTTAGCATAGCCACCGCCGGCCCCATCAACGAAATGCATGTGATTGCTNTCGTTGTGATTCGGCACGATGCAAGTCATCAACGCCGTATCTTGAGCATGCAAACCGTAGTTGGCGATCCTGTCGGCGCGCGCCTGATCAAGCAGCGCTAGCAGCCCATCGTAGGTCGTTTGTGAGCAATCGATAGTCAGTTTGAGGCCGTCGTCAAACTTCCGAAAGTCCGTGTTTCTTACGNTTTCGCTCTTATATTTGACCGGATCGAAGTCCCCGATCTTGCGGCCCCGGGCGAAAAGATACCNAACAAAGAGATAGTAGAACCANAGCCCAATTCGCTTCGACAGANAGGATCGACNTCCACCGAGCGTGCGAGCTTCCAATGACATCGCTTGCCCACTGAGCGCGAACTTCGCTGTTTGTTCAGTGACGGGCCGGCCTTCTTCAATTTCACGTTCATGGATGTAGGTGACGATATGCCGGACAAGGTTGCGGTAGGTTTTGACATCAGCATCGTCACGTCGAAGTACGAGGAGGGAAGCAATCATCCCGCGAAGGGCTTCGATAGGTTGCCACCGGCATGAAAGGCCGGTGAGATCAGGGCGCATGCCAGCAGGCGCCGGAGCAATTGTGTAATTGCCAGACTTCATCTGGTCCTCTGCCCAGGCAACACCGCCACCTGCAAACATGGCGTAACGAACATCAGGAGACGCTGCGAAGTGTGCAATGCGAACATCCACCCCAGCTGCACGGATGTTTTCAATGGGAACCAGAGCAGTACGAAGNTGGAGATCAATTTCTTCTTCGGACCANATGCTNACTGCGGCNAAGGCTTGCGCAACCACACTTTTGGCGCTGGCTGGAATGACAAAGGCCGCTCCATCGCCGCCGAATACAAATGGAATGTCGGTTGATGAGACGGCGTTGCGGATAGCGGCAATCATGCTGGCGCCAACCATATTGACGGCTTTGTAGCGCCCAGCCGCGATGGCACCGGTTGAGTTCACGACGTCTGATGTTCCGACAAACCAATCATCAGGTAGGGGTAGGTACGAAGACGCGTCTGCGACATCCGCAAACTCATCGATCTCGGGAATTTCGCTTCGAAACGCGGCCAACTCTGATTCCGACATCATGCGCTCCGGCAAATTCNATCTATTGCGGCAACGTAACCCAACAGATATCAGATCGCACGCCTCCGCTCCTTGCGAGAGGTTTTTGGTCGGGCGATANTGGTTCGAAACGTCGAAAAGCACGGGAATAGCGTGAAAAAACCAGCAACAGGCCCTTTGGCCGGTGTTCGAATATTGGATCTCACATCCGTCGTCTTCGGTCCCTACGCAACGCAGATGCTNGGCGATCTCGGCGCCGACATTATCAAGATTGAACCGCCGGAAGGCGATATCATGCGTGCGGCTTCCTTCAGTCGTTCTCCGGGCATGGGTGCTGTTTATCTGACGGTGAACCGCAACAAGCGAAGTGCTGTCTTCGACCTCAAGAATGCTGACGCAAAGGCTGCGCTTTTGCGACTTTGCGAGACAGTNGATGTGTTCGTTCACTCGCTCCGACCGCAGGCAATCAAAAAGCTTGGCCTGTCTTACGAAGATGTCAGCGCGGCCAATCCAAGCATCGTCTATTGTTCGGCCTGGGGCTTTCGTTCAGACGGCCCTTACGCCGAACGACCGGCGTATGACGATGTTATTCAAGGTATGGCCGGGATAGCTGACCTACCTACAAAGCGCGGTGGCGAAGCACCCGAGTTCGCGCCGATGGTGATGGCCGATAAAGTGTCTGGCCTACATGCCGTGTCGGCTATTACGAGTGCATTGTTTCACCGGGAGAAAACTGGTGAGGGGCAAACGGTCGAGGTGCCGATGTTCGAAAGCATTGCGGCTTTCAACTTGGCGGAACACATGGCCGGCGCAGTCTTTGATCCACCACTGGGTCCGATGGGGTACAACCGGGTCCTGGTTCAGGAACGCAGACCACATCGCACCGCAGACGGTTATATGGTCGTCCTGCCATACAACAACAAGCAATGGCAGGGGTTCTTCCGAGCGGCCGGACGGNANGATATGCTTGATGATCCGCGGTGCCATGATGCAAAGCTACGCGCTAGCCAAAACGCGGAAATGTACGGCATGATCTCCGACATTATGCCAACGAAGACTACATCAGAATGGGAAGTGCTTCTTGCTGAGGCAGACGTACCGTCGGAGCGGGTGAACCGCATCGAAGACTTAGAGAACGACGAGCATCTNCAAGCATTGAATTTCTTCCAGTCTTATGAGCACCCGACCGAGGGTCATCTGAAAACTCCGTCTGCACCACTACAATTCTCCAAAACACCCGCGCAGACTGTTCGTAGCCATCCTCCACGGCTTGGCGAGCAGACCGAGGAGATTCTGGTTGAGGCGGGTTTTTCTCAGGCAGATATAGAGCAGTTGATTGGTAACGGAGCGGTTAGAAGCGCCAGCTAAGCGACATTTCCAAAATACGCGAAACGGGCTACGGCTTAAGCGATGTGATTCGTCTCACTTGGGACCCCGATAGCCATGAGCGCAAACAAGATTGGCGGGCCGGAAATTGAGCGCCTTGTTCAGCTGCTTGGGCGGCTGCCTGGCCTCGGCCATCGTTCTNCCCGCAAGGCTGCATTAGCATTGTTGAAACGTCGCGAGGATTTGCTCAACCCTCTCGCTGATGCCATGCGAACAGCGTCTGAGAAGTTAATGGATTGTCCGCAATGCGGTAACATCGATACGGTTTCACCATGCACGATATGCTCTGATGTTCGGAGAGATCAGTCCACAATCGTCGTTGTCGAAGAAATAGCTGATCTTTGGGCTCTAGAGCGTGCTGGTGTGGTGAAGGGGCTTTTCCATGTCCTTGGCGGGCATCTCTCACCACTTGATGGTGTCGGACCGGAGCAGCTCAATATCGCAAAGTTGATTGAACGTGCCCACGAACCGGCCGTAACGGAAATCATCCTCGCCCTCAACGTCACAGTCGAGGGGCAATCGACAGCACATTACTTGCTGGACGCACTCGAAGACGCTGATGTGATGGTGACACGCCTAGCGCAGGGCGTACCGGTTGGTGGAGAGCTTGATTATCTCGATGAAGGAACACTCGCCGCCGCAATTAAGTCGCGGCGACAGATATAAATCGGGCTGAACAGCCGTTAGCGCTTTCGCTGAAGTAGTCGCTCCCGAATGGAACGTAGTGCATCAGATCCATCGCCTGAAGGTGCCGGCGCGGCANGTGCTTCTGGTTGGGCTGCTCGTATCGACGGGCGAGCTGGCGCCTGACCAGGTGCATTCGGGTTAGGCTCGCGACGCAGTGCAGACGCGGCCCGTCTCTGCTGGGCGGCTGGTGAATCGCCTTGTTGAGGAGCTGCATTGCTCGGCATCAGTCGCTGGCCACCGGCAGGAGCTGTCATGGGTGGACTTTGCNGGGCTGGCGGCGGCACGGGTTGTGCCGGTTCAGCNGGAGCNGAAATACCCATGGCATCGGCCAACATTCCGGTTTGGTCGAGATCATCACCAGTAGCACCACCGCCGGAAGTTCTCCATCTTTCTACCAGGCGATCAAGGAAGTCTTCATCGCCCAGCGAACTCTGCCATTTCTNACTAACGCGCGCAGTTGATGAAGGTGGAAGAGCCGTCGGTGGCAGCATGTCGAACCGCAGGCGAACCGGGAGGGTTACGCCATCTCCGAAAGCAATTGCTTCCCGTTGTCCGAGCGCTGGCAAGAACTCCAAAAGCCCGGACCCAGTGTCGGATACGGCTGACTGGACAATCTGCTGGTCACGATCGTTCGACATTCTGAGCGCGAAAACAGTGTTGCACTGAGACAAGATGGTTGGATCGATCTCGGCCGGGCGCTGGGTCACGATGCACAATGAAGCACCGTACTTTCGGCCTTCCTTCGCAATCTTAGCGATTGATCGTCGGCATGCATCGAAGCCGGAATCCTGTTTGGCAGGTACATATCGGTGTGCTTCTTCACAGACCAGCGTCACTGGAATATGGCCGTCACCCCAAAGTGCAAAGTCGAACGTCATGCGGCACAGCACAGANACGACGACGTTGACGATTTCGGTTGGCAGGCCGGTCAACTCAAGAATTGTGATCGGCTTNGTGTTCACAGGGACGCGGAAGATGCGACCAAGGATTTGAGCCATGCCGTCATACACTGTGNGTTGGCCAAACATGAACGCGTAGCGACCATCCTGGCTTATCATTTCGATGCGCTGGCNCAGCTGTCGATAAGGATGCAGGTCTTTCTTGTTTTCGAGACGGCCCATGCGGTCGTCGATCATCGCAAGGACGTCCGACATCCGGTACGGAACGGGAGTATCGACGGTGAAGCGGCTCCGTTCGCCACCACGTCTTAGCGACTGACCGTCTTTGTTGGTGCGGCCAGTCTGGTAGTTGGCCTTGGCAAGCGGCACCAGTTCCTGAAGAATTTCAATTTCCGATTTGTAATGGTCTGTGCTGCCGCCACCCATCAGCACTTCGACAAGCTCTTCGAAGTTTAGCAACCAATACGGCAGCTGCATGTTCCGTGGAGAGATGACTTCAGCCCATTCTTTGAATGCAGTGGCATATTCANTGTGCGGGTNAAGCAGCACAATGTGGGCATTCGGGTTTTGCTCCAGAATAGAGCGCAATATCAGGGTTGTTGTGCAGGACTTACCTGTTCCTGTTGTGCCGAGGATAGCAAAGTGCTTGCCCAACAGATCGTCGACTTTGACCATCGCAGGAATGGTGGAGTCCTGACGAATGCCCCCAACGCGGACTGATCCGGACATGTCACCGCAAAACGCACACTGAAGTTGTTCTGTTGAAGCAACGCGCACGCGGTCACCGAGTGACGGGTATACCGTAACGCCGCGATTGAACGATGCGCTTTTACCGTCNTCGCTGTTGCGCAGCTCACCAACGAGTCCCAATTCCGCAATCCAGATTTCGACGTCGTTGTCANCTTGTGCGGGAACAGGAACGCTCAGCGCTGAGACGATGGCGAGCACAGTTGTGTTGGCCTGCGGAATGGCCATCAACGTCCCCANTTCAGGACGCTCTNATAGGCTAAGGGATTGCCCATTCTGCTGGTTATCGAGCAGAACGATNGCTTTCGATCCAGTAACCGAANCGATG
The DNA here is from genome assembly GCA_002689605.1 of Filomicrobium sp. Classification (GTDB taxonomy): domain Bacteria; phylum Pseudomonadota; class Alphaproteobacteria; order Rhizobiales; family Hyphomicrobiaceae; genus Tectiglobus. The sequence continues at coordinate 55,440 of NZGY01000031.1, read as the reverse complement.
CGTCCGATGGAGCCATCCCGCACCGGGCCAGGAAACATGGACGTTGCTGGAACCATCTCAGACATCTTTACCTTCCACGGGCTGATTTTGTTTTGGTGGAGGTGACACTGTGAGCTCCGCTGCAATTTCTGGATCAAGTGTTTCGACGAGGTTCCGAGACGGTAACCTGATCGTCACCACAGTTCCTTTGTCCTTCTCACTATCGATGACGATTTCACCGCCATGTAACTCGACCAACGCGCATGCGATTTGTAGACCGAGGCCAGTCCCTTCACGCCACCGAGTGTGCGATCCGTCGACCTGTCCAAACGGCGTGAGAGCGATTCCAATCTCTTCCTGGCTCATACCTACACCGNTGTCGGCAACATGAATGCAAACACCGACATTAGAAATTCGCGACATGCTGACTTCGATCGTGCCGCCAGCGGGTGTGAACTTGATTGCGTTGGAAATAACGTTGTTCAAGACTTGTTGAAGTTTCGCGACATCGCCGCGGATTTGTGGAAGTTTCTTGTCGGTCTTACAACTCAACGTCAGACCTGCAGCTTTCGCAGCGTCAGCAAGATGCGCAACAGCGGCCTCAGCCACATCTGACAATGGAAACTCATTGTTGTCGAGCGTGTACCGCCCGCTTTGCATCTTCGAGATATCAAGGATGTCGTTGATGATCGCGAGTAGCTGACCCGCAGAATTGTGAATAAATNCTGCATACTGCACAATATCTTCATCAGAGATTGTCGTGTCACGATGTTTGGAGAGTAATTTTGAGAAGCCGATGACAGTGTTCAGCNGTGTGCGGAGTTCATGGCNCATATTTGCTATGAATTCCGACTTCACGCGGCTTGCCATTTCCGCTTCTAGCCGTGCTGATTGCTCAGNCGATCGTGCANGCCGGCGAAGTACAGCANCGCCGAGCAAAGACGAGTATTCGTTCAGTAGTGTGTTTGTTCGGCTATTGCCAAACNAGCCGTTCATCATNGCAAGGACATGTTCGTTGTACNCNAATTGCCACGGATATTAGTTTGAATAGGATAATTGCCCGTTAACGATGTGGTTGATGATTGGTTAACAACTGTCGCTACAACCTAATCGTNTGCCGAATACTCGGTTGCTCGGCGAATACGGCTAGTCATCCACATGAACTTATGTTTTTGAGCACTTTGTGCTGCTAAGAAGCGTGATNTTACGTGTTTATTAGNGTACGTTTTGAATTTANTGCTTGTGTTTGACGGGTGNCGGCGGCTTAGGCGGCNACCTTTCGAGCAAGATTGCATAAGCCATGTGTTTGCTAAGACATCACCTTGATAGCCAATAAAACGCCAATNTTATTGAGTTTTTCTGCAGCAAGGGACNAGCANTTGACGCAAGTATTCTAGTAGCTGTGTCAATAGCGTATGGGAGTTGGGGCTGGCATTGGACACCGATCTCAAAAATATCCTTCGCCAAAAAGCAAAGGCGATTGTCGTCAAGTCGGGTGGCTGGCTCGTTGGACTACCGCGTTTTCATAAGCGCGCGGTACTGGTAACGATAGACTTCTTCGTGCTCTCGTTTGCAATGTGGCTGGCGATGTCGTTTCGANTCGCTGAATTCTACATTCCTCCAGATTTGCCGTTCCTTCTGATGCTGGCTGCAGCCCCATGCATCGGTGTGGCAACATTTGCNTGGTTCGGACTTTACCGCTTGGTTACNCGTTACATCGGTAACAAGGGTACGACAGCGATTGCGGTATGTGTCGGTCTATCAGTTCTGATCTGGGCACTCGNGATTGTGCTTTCAGAGTTTAAAGGTATGCCGCGTTCAGCCTTGGTATTATATGGCTTCTTTGGCATGGGACTGATCTATTCGACCCGGCAGTTCGCAGCACTGCTACTTCGCGGAGCCGGTATTCCGATACCGACAACAAAACAAGAGCGACCAGCAGTCTTAATTTACGGTNCGGGCCGCACTGGCGTTCAATTACTTGAAGCCTTGAAACAAACGGGTGAGGCCAAACCGGTCGGCTTCCTTGAGGACTCAAGCAATTTATGGGGGCAATACGTCAGCGGTCAGAAGATTTATCGCCCGGAGAAGTTGGCCCGCTTGATCGAGCGTGAGCGCGTTCAGGAAGTCATACTCGCCATGCCTGAAGCACAGCGAAGGGAGAGAAAGTCAATCTTGAACTGGCTCCAATCCTATCCCGTGCGGGTCAAGTTGCTTCCGGCAATTGAAGACTTTGCTGCGGGTCGTGTGACGGTTAACGATCTGCGCTCGGTTGACGTCGAAGATTTGCTTGGAAGAGATCCAGTTCCACCGGACACAAGTCTTCTCACGGTCAATATCTCCGGCAAGTCAGTGATGGTAACCGGTGCAGGAGGCTCGATCGGATCTGAACTTGTCCGCCAGATTATTCGTCAAAAACCACAGCGCCTTGTGCTATTCGAGCAATCAGAGGCTGCGCTCTACGAGATTGAAAGTGAGATCAGGGAACTCCTTTCGGAGCTTGATGATGAGGCACAGCAACCTGAAGTCCTCAGTGTTCTAGGGTCGGTTTTGGATGAACGTAGAACATTAGAAATTCTTCGTCGGCATAAAGTNGCGACGATCTATCATGCTGCAGCNTACAAGCACGTTCCGATCGTTGAAGACAATCCAATGATGGGGTTGCTCAACAATGCGTTCGGAACGAAGTCTCTGGCCGCTATGGCCAAGCAGGCACGGGTCGAGCGGATGGTTTTGATCTCGACAGACAAGGCCGTACGACCAACAAATATCATGGGAGCATCAAAACGGCTTGCAGAACTGGTNCTTCAAGCTGAANCCCTCGATCCGGAATCGCCGACTGTTTTTACTATGGTGCGTTTCGGGAATGTCCTCGATAGTTCNGGATCNGTCGTAAAGAAGTTTCGCCGCCAGATTGAGGCTGGNGGTCCTGTAACTGTGACCCACCCGAACATCATTCGNTATTTCATGTCGATACCTGAGGCCGCAGAGCTNGTGTTGCAGGCTGGCGCTNTGGCGCGNGGTGGAGAAGTTTTCGTACTGGAGATGGGGGAGCCGGTTCGTATCGCTGACCTTGCCCGCTCGATGGTGCGTCTTATGGGACGCGAGGTGCGTGACGAGAACAACCCCGACGGCGACGTGGAGATCAAATACGTTGGACTTCGGCCAGGCGAGAAGCTATTCGAAGAACTGCANCTTGGNGAGNCGACCGCGGACACCCAACATCCGCGTATTATGCGTCAGAACGAACCGTTTATCGGGCGAGAGCGGCTAGAGACCGAGTTAGCTGATCTCAAGCAGGCCATGAGTTCTTACAATTCACAAGACGTCCGCCGAATTCTTTGTGACCTTGTCGAAGGCTACGAGCCACGAGAAGAGACATTCTCCAAGGCTGCAGCTGATATNGGCTGGCTCGATGGNCCGCGAACCTTNCACTAGTATCNGGTGCTCGCGCGAGTGAAACGANGTTGAGCGTCGAGCANCTGCAAACCTTTGATAAGCTTCTGATCGTAGACCTAGAGGCTACTTGCTCAGCCGACAGCGCCCTACCGCCGAGCAAAATGGAAACCATTGAGATAGGCGCTGTGCTTGTTGATCCGGATCATTTTGAGATTAGAGATGAGTTTCAAGCGTTCATCAAACCCGTCCGAAAACCAACTCTGACAGAGTTTTGTGTCAACCTGACCGGCATTACCCAAGAGATGGTCAGTGAACCTGCAAGCTATTTCGAAGTATTTCCCGTCTTTGTTGAATGGATCAATACAAATGCGGTGGGTTCAGTGTTCTGTTCCTGGGGAGCTTACGATCGACGACAACTTGAGCAGGATTGTGCGATGCATGGCTTAGCTTACGATCTGCCGCTACATGCGAACCTGAAGGCTCTTTTTTCAGATCGGCAGTCCACAAAACGACCGGTCGGGATGGCGGCAGCGCTGGAACTGTGTGATATCGAGCTTAGCGGGCAGCATCATCGGGCCCTTGATGATGCTAAAAACATTGCGCAACTTCTGCCTTGGATTGTTGGCAATCGGACGATCAAAGATAGATCCGGATGAGCAAGTTCTCATTTAGCCGCGAGTGATTCCTGCGACTATTGCACCGGAAGACGTGAAGTGCTCCAGCATGCAACGTTCTCAGTCAGAAATTCACTTAATTGGTCTAGAGAATTGTCTTGCTGGCCAGCGGTCTAAACATAATAAGCGGGCTAGGTCTCGCACTGTCTGCGGCAGTAGTGTCAGCCGTGATGATCGCTGCTTTGATGCCACTGCTGCGCCGATACGCGCTTGCGCGTCCAAACGCGCGTTCAAGTCACGCCGTTCCAACTCCCCAGGGTGCGGGTGCAGCAATTATTGCCGTACCTATAGTTATCTTGGCGTTTGGATATCTCACCCAGGATCAGGGCGAATGGCAGTTGTTGCTCGCCGCAGGATTGGCTGTTTTAGCGCTAACCGGCGGCATAGATGATGTTTGGCCACTGCCAGTTTGGCTACGCCTTTTGGTCCAGGTTCTCTCAGCCTACCTTGTAGTTATTGCGCGGCCAGAGGTAGTTCAAATCTTTCCACTGCTGCCCAGTTGGTTGGAAACGGCCGGCCTCGTGCTGGGCTTGGTATGGTTCATCAATCTGACGAACTTTATGGACGGGATTGATGGGATCACGGTTGTTCAGAAAAGTTGTGTCTCGCTCGGCGTCGTACTTCTGCTCGCAATCGTAGCATCTCCAGCAGGCAATTATGTTGGACCGGTTGCGATTGGTCTACTTGGGGCATTGGTTGGATTCATCCCGTTTAACAAACACGTAGCATCGGCATTCATGGGCGACGTGGGCAGTTTGCCAATTGGTGCTTTGACTGGATGGATGCTGATTGTTGTCGCGGCTGACGGCCATATCGCCGCTGCACTGCTTCTACCGATGTACTACATCGCTGATGCAACAGTAACACTTTATCGACGGTGGAATCGCGGTGAGAAACTACACGAAGCCCACCGCTCACACTTCTATCAGCTGGCAGTGCAAAGGGGCTTCCTCGTTCCCGAAGTTACAAATCGGATTCTTGGACTGAATGTAGCGCTGGGCTTGCTTGCATTCTTGAGCGTCGAGGCAAGTAGTCCTGTTATAGACATTACTGTAGTCGTCGTAGGGCTAATGCTTACGGCGGCGTTGATGCGCCATTTCGATCGTGGCCGCAATGCATGACCATCAGATGCATCGCTTGCCTTTATTTGCCTGGGGCCTCGTATCGCTAGCGATGGCGGTTGCAGCGGGTGCGCTGGTCTTTCACTCTGATCAATTTTCCTGGCAGTTAAATCTGATCGATATTCCTTCGGTACCGCTAGCGTTCTGCAGCGTACTCATAGGTTCTATCTTCATAAGCTTGGCCTGGATTATTCCGTGGACAATCAGATCCGATATCGATCAACGCAGGCTTTTGGCATTTGTGTTGGGCTTCGGACTTTGCCTTCGGGTGGCGATGCTATTTTCGACAACAGCCCTCGAAGACGACTTTTATCGCTATCTCTGGGATGGGGGTGTTGTCTCTGCCGGATTCAACCCGTACGCAAGATCGCCAAATGCTGTATTCGAAGTGACGGCTCCGGAGCCATTGCAACAGCTGGCGGCCGAGTCAGGACCGGTGATCGAGCGAGTGAACCACCCGCAGCTCAAAACGATCTATCCACCCGTTGCACAGTTCTGGTTTGCTGTATCTCACCACTTGCAGCCCTGGAGTTTGTTGGGTTGGCGCATTGTTGGAATTGGAGCCGAGATCGCCACGATCACCCTCATCCTTATGCTCCTGGCCATAAGCGGTCGGTCATTGCTTTGGAGCACGCTCTATTGGTGGAATCCAATCGTCATTAAAGAGCTGATCAACTCAGCGCATATGGAATTCGTTCTTCTACCTGTTGTCCTTCTCGCACTCTACCTTGCTNTTCGCCGTCGCTATGTTTCGNGCACTATAACCTTGGCGTTCGCTGTTGGCACAAAGTTGTGGCCAATTATGCTGCTACCGCTCATGCTCCGACCNCTGCTCAAACGACCTGCTCAACTTGCAGTCGCGCTGCTGANCTTTTCATTGCTCGTTCTGACTTGGGCAATCGCGCCGATCCTCGGTGGTCTTGATGAGTCATCTGGGTTTGTAGCCTTTGCAAAGCACTGGCAAACAAACAGTGCTTTATTTCAGAACACCAACGCTTTCGCACAACTGCTGCTTGGTGAAACTGGATTGAACCAGGAGCAAATCGGGACGTTGGTTCGTCTAGTGTTTGCGGCAACAGTTGGCATGATTGCTGTCGTTCTATCTCGATCCGACTACACTGATCAAAACGNTATCATGCAGCGNTTCGCAATTGTGATTGTCGCGCTGTTNCTTTTGAGCCCCGCTCAGTTTCCCTGGTACGGAACTTGGGTGATTATACTNCTGCCGTTCTACCCGCTTTACGGCTTATTGATCATGACGGTGACGTTGCCGTTGTACTATCTGTCTTTTCATTTTTCTGCGCTGGGCAACTACCAGCTCTTTAATGACTGGGTGCTCTGGCTCATATGGATTCCCATCTGGTTAGGCTTGTCGATCGANGCCTGGAAGATCTGGCGTANANCTTTGGTTTGGCAGGCAGATGCGTAACGCGTTGAGAATTGCCGTAATTATCCCAGCTCTCAATGAAGATAGAGCAATTGGACAGGTCATTTCTGAGATTCCTNCCTGGGTTGATCAGATAATTGTNGCTGACAATGGTTCGATAGACTCCACTGCTGAGCAAGCTCGGNTAGCAGGGGCTAAAGTCGTGCTCGAACCTGAACGCGGATACGGCGCCGCNTGCCTGGCTGCTATCAAAGNACTTGAAGACGTNGATGTGGTTGTCTTTGTCGATGGTGATTTGAGCGACTACCCTGAAGATATGGCGCAACTCGTAGACCCGATAGTTCTANGTGAAACAGATCTGGTGATTGCCTCGCGCGCAATTGGTAAACGCGAGGCCGGATCGCTAACGCTCCAACAGCTCTTTGGCAATTGGCTTGCGACGTCCTTAATGCGCNTTGTCTGGGGGGCCCGCTTCACAGACTTGGGTCCGTTCCGTGCGATCAAACATGACGCCCTAAAANAGCTGAATATGCGTGATCGAAACTACGGCTGGACAGTTGAAATGCAGGTCCGCGCAANCGAAGAAGGTCTGTCCTATATNGAGGTCCCTGCGCGATACCGCCGTCGCATTGGGCAATCAAAGGTCTCCGGGACCGTGAAGGGCACAGTTATGGCCGGCTATAAAATCCTTAGTCTCATTGGTCGCCATGCTTTGCGACACTGGCTTNAAAAGATANANGGCCAAAATAGTGCCAATCAGACCTAGTCGTTCTGATATAGGGCAAATGATGACATTGACCACNAACATGCTCTCGCCTATGTCAGCTTNATGGCCACACTCGATATCATAACACTTCCNGATCCTATNCTCAGGCAGGAATCCAAGCCGGTAGAACGCGTCGATGATGACCTGCGNAAGTTATTCGATGATATGCTCGAGACAATGTATGATGCACCAGGCATCGGCCTTGCTGGTATACAGGTGGCCGTTCCGAAACGCGTACTGGTTCTTGACGTAGGTGATGAAGAAACCGATTCGAAGAATCCAATATGCATGGCTAACCCAGAGATTGTCGCAATGGGTGACGCCACTCGAGTTTANGAAGAGGGTTGTCTTTCAATNCCAGATGTTAGGGTCGAGATCNAACGGCCGTNAGAGGTCACGGTTAGATACCTTGATCGAGATGGTGTTCAGCAGGAGCTGCAGGCNGAAGGCTTGTTAGCGACTGCCGTACANCACGAAATTGATCATCTTGATGGAAAGCTCATTGTAGACTTCATGTCCAAGCTCCGTCGTGAAATGGTTATTCGGAAGTTCAGGAAGATNGCTCGAACGTANCCGGCAGCNATCGTCGGAAAATCCTCTCTNATTTAGGGAANCCACTCCGATGTTGCGTATTGTNTTCATGGGAACGCCGGACTTTTCCGTACCGACTTTGTCTGAGATCATTGGTGCCGGACATGATGTTGTCGCGGCCTATTCGCANCCACCACGTCGAGCTGGGCGCGGNATGGAGCTGAAGCCATCGCCGGTTCACCAGTTTGCNGAAGCAGCAGGCATTCCGGTTTTCAATCCAACCTCACTCAAAGATCCGGCAGTCCNGTCTACTTTTCAATCGCACCAAGCCGATGTTGCAGTGGTGATTGCTTACGGGCTTATATTGCCAACTGAAATTCTGAGCGCNCCCNCGTACGGCTGCCTGAATATGCATGCGTCCAAACTGCCTCGTTGGCGTGGTGCAGCGCCCATNCAGCGGGCGATCATNGCTGGCGATACAGAAACGGCTGTCATGGTCATGCAGATGGAAGAAGGCTTGGACACCGGNCCAGTNTGCCTGGCCGAGGCCGTACCAATTGAGCCCAACGCCACAGCTGGTGAATTGCACGATGTCCTGGCCCAGAACGGCGCCAGCTTGATGGTGCGTGCGTTGGCTGCACTCGAGAGGGGCTCTTTAGGGCATGTTACACAGTCNGCGGAAGGCGTGACCTACGCAGAGAAGATTTCTAAATCCGAGTCAAAAATCGATTTTTCNTTGCCCGCGAAACAGGTNCACAATCACATTCGCGGCCTGTCACCGTTTCCTGGCGCTTGGTTTGAGCTTAAGCGNGNAGACAAGGCGGAACGAGTGAAAGTCCTGCGCTCCGAACTGGTAGCTGANAATTCGTNAACCGANCAGGCACCGGGTGAAACGTTGGACGATCAATTGCTGNTAGCATGCGGTGAGGGNAGTGTCCGGCTTATAGAACTCCAACGAGCGGGNAAGCGGGCTATGTCGACCGACGAATTCCAGCGCGGTTTCAANCTGGGCAAAGGCGAGGCGCTAGCGTGAGTCTTGTGTGGCTTGGGCTTGGTTTAGCAACCAGTCGCGAAAGGTCACAAACGCTGGATTGTCCGACCGGTCTGGTCGATAAACGAGATGCCACTGTTTGCCATTAGAGATCGTCTGCTTAAACGGAGCAACTAGTCTGCCCGCGGCGAGATCATCATCGACATAGGGGCGAATACCAAGCGCCACTCCGACACCGTCCACGGCTGCCTGGAGAGCTTGGCCATAAAATTCAAACTCCGGCACTTTGGCTTCGACTCGGGTGAGTCCAACAGCCTTGAGCCAGTCGCGCAAGTCATTCGGCGCATGGTGCACGCGGAGGAGTATTTGACCCTTCAGGTCTTTCAGCTTCCTCAGCTGTTTGGCCAAATCCGGCGTACAAACTGGCGTCAAGTCGGCGGATACCATGGCGTGCGAAACGTAACCGTCAAAATCTCCAACCCCTTGCTCAATTCCACAAGTCCAATCATCTCGGAACGGGCCTGCGGCACCACCCGTTGCAAATCGTAGTTCGACATCAGGCGCTAATTTCTGAAAGTTAGGTAGACGCGGGATGAGCCATCGCGTCGCAAACGTCAGCCCGACACCGATCGTTAGAACTTCGCATGCAGCTAGTGACCGTACTTGGATCGTCAAATTCGAAATAGCATCCAGCAATGGCGTTGGGCCATTTTGGTATGCCTGTCCTGCAGGGGTCTCTACGAGTTTGTTGGGCTTGCGCTCAAACAGTTCGACGCCAATGCGTTGTTCCAGTAGACGGACCATCCGGCTAATCGCTGCCGGCGTTACATTGAGTTCCTCCGCAGCCGCCTTAAAACTCCCAAGTCTCGCGGCTGATTCGAACGCACGGATGCCATTGAGAAATGGGAGCTCTCTCATATACGTTACCATCCTAGAATTAAAAAAACTAATTCTAACACTCAAATAACTCCGTTTGCGATTGGCGTCCAATGGCTGGCGCGCGATTCTTTGGTGGCATTATGTACGCTGGTCCACGGTACTTTCCCACATTGTTGGTTGCATGATTGCGCTAGCGGTTTGGTCTTACTTCAAATACGTGCCTGATGTGGCGACAGCATTGATTTTTTTAGGCCTGACGCCATTCATCGTTAAGGCGCTTCCATCAAACCTCAAACCAAATCCACATTCTCCTAGGCAAGGGGTGCTATACAGCATTGGGTGCATGTCTCTCATGCTCCTCACAAGAGTTGCAGGCCCTCTACTGGATTCGTTCTTCCTTGGCGGCGACATGGATCGTCGACGCATCATCGCATCGAAAGGGATGTGCCAGCTGTTCGGGCACGGCGTAAAGCTTGCCTACTTTGGCGCAATCATCGACCAGTCAGCCCAGATCGACTATAGCCTTGCAGCGATTGCGGTTGGGGCAGCAATGCTTGGGACAATGCTTGCCAAGCAGTTCTTGGAGGCGATGTCAGACGCTCAGTTCCGCACATGGGCCAACAGTTTGATTGTTGCTATCGGAAGTTATTATCTAGTCTATGGAAGCTATCTGATGTTGTCTGGCTCTGCCGCTTAACAACGTCTGATGCCTTGACGGTAGCCGGACAGTAGATCCACGACCATTGGAGTTGAGAGACAATTATGAGCGAAGAACTCGACCCACTTATTTTAGATCTGGTTGAATGGGTTGCACGGGAAGAAAGGCTATACAGGGATGTGCTTGATGCGTGGCGTACTTCCTGCCCGCGTTTAACCGTGTGGGAGGATGTGGTCGACCGCGGTTACGTAATGAGAAGTTTTGCGGCCGGTCAGGAGACAGCCGTCGAAGTGACATCCGCAGGATTTGCGTTTTTAAGGACCAACGGCCGGGCTCCCAACAATTGTAATCAGGGCAGCAGCGAGTGCCCTGATCAGTTGGTCGGTACTTAGGTCGCCATTGTTTGCTGGATGCCAATTAGTTACTAGCTGCGACGTGGCCCCGTATCGATATGGAATAGACCGCCACCGTAGTGCTTGTAACCACCAGCAACGCCCCGAAGGTAGCGTGCAGCTGCGCGGACGTTGCCCCAAATGCGGATGTCAGCTGCGTTCCCAGTGAGGTGGTGTGATCGTCTTGCTCCACCAACGCGACGGTTGCGTCGACGGCTGCGGCACGTGGAGTTTACGCGAACACGTCCATAGGTCCGGGCAACGTGATAGATAGCGGACTTAAGTCTTCCATTGAGGCAGCCTTTATTCGCGACTCAGGTGACGCCCCGAGCGCCTCCCGTAATGCTCTTCGGCTTCGCAACTTTCTTCGGTTTCCCCGAAGCCACAGCCAACTTGAAAGAGTTACCAAGACTGGCAACACGAACACGACGGCTCTTCCGCTTGGTATTTCGTCGAGCCCGATGAGACGTCTTTTTCCGTTTGGAGCTCGCGGTTCTCCGCGCTTTGCGCTTCGATCGAAGACCGCCAAGTGTCGTTTGCTTGATCTTCTTGCGGAGCTTCTTTGCAGCCTTCTTGTTGACCGACGGTCGCGATAGCCGTTCGTAAATACCGCCAACTCGCCACTCTAATGCCCCATCACCCTCAGCCGAAGCGGGTCCTGTAAACAGGACCGAGAAAGCCGCGACGATAGCTGCCAAGCTCGATAGCCATCCAAGTTGCTTGTTTCGGAGTGTCCCCGAAGTAGAAACTAAAAGACTCATCATAAGGCCCATACCCGTTATTGTTTACGCTCGTGTCAGGTTGAGCATTTTTGGCGAGCAGGGTGCAACGCGATGACGTTCAACGGCTTGCCTCCCTACCTAGCGTGGGCGATTGACACAGCAACTTGGGTGATACGATGTGAAAAAAAGAAATTGGTTACCATGGAGTTCTAGGGCTTAGTTGATACTAAATCTTTAAAACTATTCCGGGTAACCGGAGAATTATTGTTCGAATTAGATTTAAACCAAATAAACATGCCGATGTCCGATCTGGATATGGCGATAGCAAAGTCAAACCCAAAGTAAGACTGAAGAGTTGGTTCAGTAATCTTGCGCGCTATATTTGAGTATTCACAAACTAAGTTTTCACGAATATGGGCCAAGAATAAGTAGAGTTGCGCCTCTGAGAGCGCTACACATTCGATTGCGTCAATTCCACGCGGAAATCGACGCTTTGGGTATTACCTGTGGTTGGATGTGGTAGGTCGAGCAGCATCGCATTACCAAATCGACGACGGCCGGTTCTCAAGTAGTAAGAGCAGGTGTCAAACGGCGCGTTAGCCTCGCCGGATTTAGGCGGTCGGACTTACCGAGCGAAGCTTGCCTCTTTGGCCTTCAGCAGCGCCGCCACCATTGAGTTTACAGGCGTTGCAACACTAACCTTTGCCCCCTCGCGTGGTATGGCTCCATTGATATTGTCGACCTCCGCAGGCCGTTTTGCGAGGTGATCCAGAAGCATTGATGGGCGAGCATTAGGAATCTTCTCACCAAACGCTCGGACGTAAGCAACAGGATCATCAAACTCTAGTTTGATACCCTTAGCGCGCGCCACATTTGCGGCCTCCAAGGCACATTGACTGGCGATCGACCAGGCGTGTGGATCAGCCTGGATCTCACCGACGCAGAGCTCAGTCAGTGCACTAGTACCGGAGTAGGTGCAATTGCAGATCAGCTTCTCCCAGACCATCTTGTGAATGTCATCAAAAGTCAGGACCTTGAAACCGCCAGAGCGCCAGGTCTCAGCCACTGCTTCCAGGCGATCCGTCATCCCGCCGTCCATTTCACCAAGGCGCAGGAACTCCATACCGTTATGGTGGGCGTGGCCTGGGCCTTTCATGGATGCTCCAAAGCCGCCAACAACACCCATCACTATTCTGTCAGAGCCGACGACATCAGAAACGATATCAGCGCTACCCAGGCCGTTTTGTATTGTAAGGATGGGGGCACTGGGCTTTGAGATCTGGAGAGATGCTTTGGCTGCATCTCCTACTCCGTCATATTTGGTTGCGATAATGACGAGATCGACATCACTCACAGTTTTCGGGTCGGACGTTGCATTGAGCTTAACGGTTCTGTCGCCACTCGCCCCTTCGACCCTGAGGCCGTTCTCATTCATCGCATCGACGTGATCTTGCCAACTGTCAATTGCCCACACGTCGTGACCACCATTGTCGGCAAGCAGTGCAGCATAAACCGATCCCATGGCACCGGTTCCAATGATTGCTATCTTCATCCCATCCTCCCTTGATTATGGATTTAGATGCCCGGCGAAACTCGTGGCGTCAATTCTATGTTCTGCATCGAATGACAAACAAAAACGGGCATCACTCATGCGATGCCCGCTTAATGTTCGTTATAGATAAAGTCCAGCTCTGGCAGTTCGAGAACAAGATCGTTCTGGACGGAATCACCGTTCGACTTGCTCACATTGTTGGCCGGAACGTGAATCTTGTTTTACTCAATAAGTTTAAAGACCGATTCACGTTTCAGATGGATGCGCCAAGTGCTTCCATCTGAAACGATCGGGCTCTAGTCCTTCGGCTGAGGTACAATCCGGATGTAAGGCTTTGGCGCTTTCCAGCCCCCCGGATATTTCTCCTTTGCCTCATCGTCGGAGACGGCAGGTACAATGATGACGTCATCGCCCTGCTTCCAGTTCACGGGCGTCGCGACTTTGTGCTTGGCGNTGAGCTGTAGAGAATCAACAAGACGTAGGATCTCGTCGAAGTTCCGNCCTGTGCTCATTGGGTAGGTGAGAACGGCCTTGATCAGCNTGTCCGGACCAACAATGATAACGTTTCGAACTGTCTGATTATCAACTGCTGTGCGACCCTTGGAGGAATCGCCAGCGCCTTCNGGCAGCATGTCATAGAGTTTGGCGACGTTGAGGTCGCTGTCCCCAATCATTGGGTAGTTTGGGGCTGTGCCTGTCGCGTCCGCAATATCCTGGGACCATTTCTCATGGCTGTCGACCGGATCTACGCTTAGGCCAATAACTTTGACTCCGCGTTGATCAAACTCGGACTTGAGCGCAGCNATTTGTCCAAGCTCTGTTGTGCAAACTGGCGTGAAGTTCTTTGGATGTGAGAAGATGATTCCCCAGGAGTCACCGAGCCAGGCGTGAAAGCTCAATTCGCCTTCGGTTGTTGCTGCCTTGAAATCCGGCGCGGAAGATCCNATGCGTAGCGCCATTNTAAGCCCTTTCGTGTTCGCACTCGACAAGAGTGTNTGAGCAATCATGGATTTTGGAAGTTNGCCGGAGANATAGACCCCGCACGGATCTTCATCAAGGCGCTGTTGCCAGCACGAATTGTAGAAAGGACGTTATTCTCAGCCGTCATCAAAAAGGAGAATAATTGTTCCTCGACATTGCTCCAGTTGTGAAGTTGATGCCAATGTCCAATCTGACCAGACAGGAACATTATGTGGTAGGGCCCGATTCATGAACCTCTCTATGAACCTCAAGACGGTTGCGCAATGCCTAGGTGACCGGCCGTCAGTGACTTGGGCGGAGGGCACGATCGATTACGCAGAGTTGGAGAAACAGGCTGCTTCAATCGCCGGAGCATTACGCGCAAGGCACGGGCTGCGGACAGGTGATCGAGTTGGTCTCGCAATGACCAACTGCCCAGAGTTCTTTCCAGTCTTGAACGGTATTTGGCGAGCAGGTTTGACGGCGGTTCCGATGAACTCAAAGCTGCATGCGCGCGAGCTGGCCTGGATACTCGGAAACTGCCGCGCCAAGCTGACAATTGCGACGCCGGATCTATTCGACAAGATGTCGGAGTATCCAGGCGAAGACTGGCCAGAAACGATTTCCACTGGCAGTGCTGACTACCGGGCATTGCTGAACGGTGAGCCGGTCAAAGAGATCCTGAGTGGTCCGGAAGATGTGGCTTGGCTTTTTTATACCAGCGGTACGACTGGGCGGCCAAAGGGAGCCCAGCTCACTCACCGCAATCTACAGTACATGATGTTCACCTACTATGCGGATATCGACTTCATTGGGCCGACCGACACGATGGTGCACGCCGCACCCCTTTCACACGGAGCAGGTCTCTATGGCCTGGCGCACCTGGCACGCGGCTCCAATAACGTCATCTATACTGGCTTTGATACCGGCGAAATCATCAANAGCTTCACCCGTTTTGATAACGTTTCAATGTTTGCGGCGCCAACAATGGTCACCCGCNTGCTTTCCGACCCGCGGCTAGGAGCATCTGACACAAGNGGTCTCAAGACGATCGCCTATGGTGGTGCGCCNATGTACGTCGCGGACATCAAGCNAGGTATTGAGATGCTCGGCCCCCGCTTCTATCAAGTATTCGGTCAGGGAGAGTCGCCCATGACGATCTCCGGGCTGTCACAGGCACTTCATGCTGACCGCGATCATCCGCGGTATGAGGAGCGTCTCGGGAGTACGGGTGTTGCGAGAACGGGTTGCACATTCCGTGTTGTTGATCCGAACGGTACTGCAGTTTCGCCTGGCGAGATTGGCGAGATCATCACCACAGGCGATATCGTCATGAAGGGTTACTGGGAGAACCCCGAAGCAAACGCGTCGGCGCTCCGTGACGGCTGGCTCTGGACCGGCGACATGGGGACTGTCGATGAGGATGGCTTCTTGACGATNAAGGACCGTTCGAAGGACATGATCATTTCTGGCGGTACAAACATCTATCCGCGCGAGATCGAAGAAGTCTTACTCACCAGCGATGCCGTCGCAGAGTGCGCGGTAGTTGGAAAGCCGCATGAAGACTGGGGCGAGGAAGTCGTCGCATTTGTCGTCCGTCATGAAGGTTCCAACATCGATGAGACGCAACTCGATCAGCTTTGTCTCGACAATATCGCCCGCTTCAAGCGCCCCAAGGGTTACAGGTTCGTCGAAGAACTGCCGAAGAATAATTACGGAAAAGTGCTAAAAACAGAGCTTCGCGAAAAGCTCACGGCTGATGGCTAGTCGACCCATTGATCGCAAGCGCTGCTGATTTCAGTCATTGAGGCATCTGCTTTGGAACCAACTTATTCTCATTATTGGCAGAAGTTGAAAGAGTTTCGCCATTTCGGAGTTGCTGATNGTTGAAGCGACGACGAAAGTGACATCTTCCAGGTTTAGTGGCTGCAGGNGGAACACCGGGCAAGTCGGCATCTATTGGATCNATTGGACAGCANGTGGCAGAAAAACGAAGTGCCATGCGTACTTTCTGGGAGGAATAAAATGAGATTAGTCANANGGTTAGCGACTTATGCGATACCCATCTTAGCAACNACAAGTGTCGCATTTGCNCATTCAANGCTACGTGGTCCAGCCAGTTTNGAAGGAAATGGCAGTGGCGTTCAGCTTGCTCAGTTCAAATTGATNCTCGGCACATCGGACAAACGCATACGACGTACGATGCGAGATAATGGATACACAGAAGTAGACATTAAACACCGCGGTCTGACAAAAGCGTTAGCNGACNGTTGTAAGAANGGCGCCCGTTACCGTGTTGAGATCAGACCAAGCGGCCGTANTCGCAGCGCGAACAAAATTGGTGATTGTCGTCCACNGATCACGATTGGTGACGCGCGCGAGCGAATCCGGGATCGCGGATACCGGCGGATTNAANTCGAAGAGCGCGGAGACGTGCCGTTCGTTGCCACGGGTTGCCGTCGAGGTAGCCGCTACGCCATTAACGTCAATCGATAAGGTGATGTAAACGTAGGCAAAAAGCTAGGTTCTTGTGGGCGCCGTCTTAGTCAGGACGACATGCGAGTTCGTTTGCGGCAAGAAGGCTATGACCGGATTGAATTTCTGGTTGACCGAACTGGACGCCGCACACTTGCCGCAGCATGCAGGAAAGGCGGTNGGTTCGAACTGGTCCTGAACCGTCGTGGTCGAATCGTCGACGAGAAGAGAATTGGCCGGTGCGCAAAACCAATTGCACCCCGTGACCTTACCGCCCACCTGGAGGGGCTAGGTTATGACCGGGTGGACGTAAGCGATCGTCAACTGCCTCGTTATCAGGCCGATGCCTGTCGCGGGACAACACGATTTGAACTTGTGGTTGGCCGTTACGGCAAAGTCCGGCGCGAGACACGTGTTGGCCGTTGCCCACCGCCAATCGACGAACGTGGGCTCCGTCGCCTCATGACACGCAATGGCTTCTCCAAGATACAGCTCGTCTCGACCAATACGAACGAGTACTCGGTCATCGCTTGCCAAAAGAATGATCGCATGAGCGTACGCTTCTCGCGCTATGGCGAGGTCATAGATCAAAAGCGCCTCGGTTCGTGCGTGTCACCGCGAATCGAACAGATCATTGATAAGCTCAATGCCAACGGTGTGACCAAGGCGACAATCCATATTGAAGGTTGCCGCGGCCGAAATCGGGTTCGCTTCACATACAATGAATACGGTGAGCAGTTAGACTGCAAGCGCATCGGGCGCTGTCTCGTTTCCCGCTAACTCGCTGCAATAACCTGAGACGACAAGAAAGGGAGGCTCCAAGCCTCCCTTTTTCGTTTGCAAATGCGGCTCAACCCGATTGTCTGATCAAACAACATGGGTTAGTTCCGACGCATGCCCCGTTACGCAATCACTATAGAATACGATGGAAGCCCATTTGTCGGTTGGCAAATCCAGGCTAATGGGCCGTCCGTTCAAGGCAGTCTTGTCGAAGCAATTGCTAGGTTCTCAGGCGAGACTGTTCGCGTCCAGGGCGCGGGGCGAACCGATGCAGGGGTGCATGCTTTGGGCCAGGTCGGCCATTTTGATCTCCAGAAGAATTGGGCTCCGGACAAGATCCGCGATGCAACAAACTACCATCTACGGCCCAATCCAGTTGCTGTCACAGAGTGCAAGTTGGTCGCGGATGATTTTGATGCGCGCTTCAGCGCAATGGCCCGACACTACCTCTATAGAATCTTACGTCGACGGGCACCGCCGGTCTTAGACAGAGACCGCGTGTGGCAGGTGCCAGTCGAGTTGAATGTAGACGATATGAATGAGGCTGCAAGCGAGCTCGTTGGTCACTATGACTTCACCACCTATAGGGCTGCTCACTGCCAGGCAAAGTCACCGATACGCACACTCGATCGACTTGTTGTTGAGGCCGATGGAGACGAAATCCTGATCTCTGCAACGGCTCGCGCTTTTCTACATAATCAGGTTCGATCGATGGTTGGCTGCCTCAAAGCCGTCGGTGAAGGACGTTGGACGATTTCGGATTTTAAATCAGCAAGGGATGCTCGTGATCGCAAACGATGTGCGGCAGTTGCACCAGCTCATGGTTTGTATCTGACGAGGGTAGATTATCCGGCTGCCGAGTAAAAAAATGCCCGCGGCCATAGGGCAACGGGCATTGAGT
The DNA here is from genome assembly GCA_002689605.1 of Filomicrobium sp. Lineage (GTDB taxonomy): Bacteria > Pseudomonadota > Alphaproteobacteria > Rhizobiales > Hyphomicrobiaceae > Tectiglobus. The sequence continues at coordinate 37,273 of NZGY01000031.1, read as the reverse complement.
TGATGAATGACACGGGAGTGACCCGAGAATTGCGGGAGACAGACCCCATCTCCTGCAACGATTTGATGTATAGAATGTTCCCTCGGGAACAGCTGTGATCTAGATCACATTTCTCAAATTTCTGGTTCTTTTTTGCGGAGCAGCTAGCTCACTGGCGCACCGATCGCGGAAAGTCCNGCTCTCGCAACCTCCATATCATCGCTGTAATGCGCGCCCGAAACGCCAATTGCACCTATGACCTGACCATCTTCTAATATTGGGTAGCCGCCNCCNAAGACGACTATGTTGGGCATGGATGGGAAGCCATGCTGAAGTGGTGGATCATTCTTGATGAAATCCCANAGTGCGTGTGTCGCCATTGAATGACTGGCGGANGTATAGGCCTTGTCGTGAGCGATCTTGAGCGTCGAGGATGANGCACCATCCATNCTGTAGGCCAGTTTTTCAGCACCNCCTTCGTCACAAACGACCACGCTCATCTGGTGNCCGAGTTGCTTCGCTTTAGCGATAGCGCCCTGTATGGCAACCAATGCAGTTTCCGACGTGATGCTNTTCTTCTCGAAGCTCGACATGTTGGTTCCTTCAGTACTTCTTCTGNTATTGAATGCGATTTACAGGCGTGACGGGCTTCCGATCTGTCGCGCAACGGNGTGTGCCTCGGNTAGTGCATGCGAGAGACGGCGNGGTGCGAATGCGTCACCNATCAAATGGATGCGGNGTTTTTGGATGCCGGCATCTCGCAATTCAACGGCAAGGTTAGAGTTTGGGCGNGCCGCCCCCACCCAGACGACCGCAGCNACATCATCGATCTTGGTTTCCCGTTCCGTGAGGTAGTGGCGAATGATGACGTTCCCCTTTTCAATCCGCGCAATGTAGGAATTGGGAATGGCTTGTCCCGCGTTCTTATCGAGCTGGCGCAAGTACTCAATTCGGGAAACCATCGGCAACTCGCGGCATACTTCAAACACGCGCGAGATGACAATTGGCGTTGCGCCCGTTGCAATGACGCTCTCAGTGACAGCTGACGTCCAGTAATAGCCATCCTCATCCATCACAATGACATTGCGACCCGAAAGGCCATCGGTGCCGCCGCCCAGCCTAATATGGTCATCAGTCGTNACCACAGGAACGCTGCCGTCACCCTCGACGATCGGTACACGAGGCTCCGCNCCTGTCGCCACAATGATTTCGTCGCGGTTCCCTTTCAGCAATTCTTCCGCAGTTACTCTTGTAGCCATCTCAATCTTNGCGCCACTCGCCTGAGCCTGAGGGATTAGGTAATCCAATAAGTTTNGCATCTCTTCGAAATACGGAATTTCATGGATACGCTTGAGCCGTCCACCGAGCTGCTCCTCGGCCTCATACAAGACAACGTCGTGACCGCGTGTTGCTGCAACGCGAGCTGCCTCAAGCCCACCCGGTCCACCTCCGACGATCGCAATTGATTTTGATGTTTCCGCCCGGTCTGCTGCTAGTCGCTTCCAGCGGTACTCCCGACCCGTCACTGGATTGGTGGCACATGCGATGGGCTCNCCNCCGGCAATCCAGGCCCAGCACTGATTGCAGGCAATGCATCGGCGGATCTGNTCTGCCTGACCATGCTTTGCTTTGTTTGGCCAGTCCGGATCTGCGAGTAGCGCACGACAGAGGCCAATCATATCGGCTTCACCGTCAGCAATCATGTCAGCGACTTGTTCGGGATGCTGAATCCTGGTTGANGCCACGACCGGAGCACCGTTTGACACGTCCTTGAAACGCGNGTGCAGGCGGCGATAGGCCAGGATCGGCGAATGCCGATCGGGTAGGTGGGTCTCAATGGAATTGAAGTTGCCCTGCGCGAGTGAAAGATAATCGATGGTACCTTCGCNACATAGCTCACGGGCAACCTCTACTGTGTCATCAATTGACAGCCCGCCGTCAGTGAACTCTTCAACACCCATCCGATAACCGACAATCGCACGCGATCCGATGCGCGTTCGCACTCTGCGAATAATCTCCTGCGGGAACCGCAATCGCTTCTCAAAGCTNCCGCCCCAGTCATCTTCGCGACGATTGGAGAAGGGTGAAATGAACTGNTGAATCAGATGCCCCTGGGCACCATGGATCTCGACACCATCCATGCCGGCTTCGATACAATGTACGGCACACATCACGTAAGTCTCGATAATGTCTTCGACTTCCATAGGAGATAGTTCGTGTGGAACGCCTCCACTGCGCGGACAGGCAATCGCTGAGGGAGCTATCGAGAACGGTATGATTCGCGACGCGAGGTGCTGACGCCCACCCATGTTGAGTTGACCAATCAGTAGTGCGCCTTCAGCATGGCAGACATCTGACAACGCTCGAAGGCTATNGAGGGCAGAACGATCAAAAATGACCAAGGCTCCCGGACCAAAGGGGTCATCCGGCTGCGTGCGAAGNGCCTCAGTCACTANNGTACCAACACCGCCTTTGGCGAGCGTCTTATAAAACGCNAACACACGCGGCCCAGCNCGATTCCCATCCGCTAGGTTTGCTGTCGTCGCAACTCGCATAATGCGGTTCTTGGCACGCTTGGGGCCGATTTGGACAGGGTCGAAAAGATNAGGCGTCGCTGACATAGAGAATTGGACTCCGCATAACTCGCATCAATCGTGTGTCTGGCTACTCCAGGCTGCAAGTATCTGGATTGACAAACATGCCTTCATCCTGATCGTGATTGCTTGAAGAATAGCATCAGCTTGGAGTGCAGCGAGATATGAGCGTCGAGAACCCCTATAAAGATGGTATCGCATTTTGCGAGGGTGAGTTTGTACCGGTTGCTGAGGCACGGATACCCATGTTGGATTGGGGCTTTCTACGCTCAGATGCCGTCCAGGACACAGTATCAGTATTCCATGGCGCCTTCTTCCGACTCGAAGACCATCTCGTTCGCTTTGAGAGAAATTGGTCGCGGCTCCGGATGACGAACCCATACGATCGTGACACAGTGCGATCCATCCTTATGGAGGCTGTCCGTCGAACAGGGTTTAGGGAAGCCTATGCTCAGATGTTGATGACGCGCGGGAGAGCACCAATTGGGAGCCGCGACGTTCGCTTAGCCAACAATCAATTCTGGATGTTCTGCATACCCTACGTCTGGATCGCAAAGCCCGACCAGAAGGAACAAGGCCTATCCATGCACGTGTCGGACATTCAACGTGTGCCAAAGGAGTCCGTCGATCCAACCATCAAGCACTATCACTGGCTCGATCTCCAGATGGCGCTCATGGAAGGGTACGATCGCGGTTCTGACACCTGTGCTGTTGTTGATCGCGATGGAAACATTTCGGAAGGGCCAGGCTTCAACATCTTTGCAGTAAAGGACGGTCGGATAACCACCCCACCAGAGGATGTCTGCCTTGATGGCATGACCCGTAACACCGTGTTCAAGCTTGCGAAAGAAACCAATCTCGAAATAATGGCTGAGGCGCTGCCAGCTGACGATCTTCGCAAGGCCGATGAAGTCTTCATTTCCACGACGGGCGGCGGCGTAATTGCGATATCAAAGGTTGATGGTCAAGCTATCGGAAACGCATCTGCTGGCCCGGTAACGCGCCGCATCGACGACCTCTATTGGTCTAGGCGACGCGACGGCTGGTTATCTAGTCCGGTGGATTACGATGCCGAACTCGTTTTTGAGCCGAAGTAACTCTACACAGAGTTGTCTTCCGGTAGGGCTGTATTTACCGGCGACGACGGAAGAATTGGTTTTTGACGCGCACGTTGTGGGTCATGTTCTGGCTTACGTCGCTGTGACCGTCGACATTAATGTGAAGTGGTGTTTTCTGACCGGGATTGATGATCATTGTTTTGGTCTTCGGCAATGGCCGAAATACGCGGACACCTTCCTCAATCGTTATCGTTGCACCGTAGTACGGGCGAGGTTCCACCCGTACCAATGAGCCATCCTGGGCAAAAGAAGGAGTAGCCAGCAACAGTGCTGGTGCTAAGCTAAGTAAGAGTTTGCGGTTCATGGTATTCTCCCAGCAACGGCTGACAATTTCTTCTCACAGTTTAAGCTGCCAGAAACATGTCCGCTTAACCTTTTGGCAACCATGATTAACAGGCCGATCATATGACGGACGAACTGAGCGTTCGCGCCGCACCCATACGTCGCGAGCCGGCTCATCCATCAATTACTCGGGACCAGATTTCAAGGTTGGTCGACGGCTTCTATGGCAAAGTAAGATCAAATAGCCGCCTGGGCCCAATCTTCGAAGCTCGCGTGCAGGGCAACTGGTCTTCGCATCTCGCAAAGATGAAGCTCTTTTGGGCCTCGGTGCTGCTACGGACCGGCGAGTACAATGGCAGACCAGTCCCGGTGCATGCGCGCCTGACAGAGGTCGAGACCGATGACTTTCGATTCTGGTTGAGGCTGTTTCGTGAGACAGTGGCCGAGATCTTCACACTAGAGGCCCAGCCGATAGTGGTTACCACCGCCGAGCGTACTGCTGCCAGCCTCTGGATGGCAATGGGAGACAACCGGATGAAGCAGCCTCCCGATTGGTCGGAATGATTGCGCCCGCTGAAACACATGTTAGTCGGTGTCTGTTAGGACGTACATCCAAAGTCGGTCAGNTNGCTCTTCGCGGTCCTNGTAGTCCACAAACTATGTCGTTGCAGATTTACCACTCACCTCAACCGTCACAGAATTGCACCAAACTCGCCTTCCTGGAGCCTGATAGGTCCCGTGTTTTGACGAACAGGTATTAATTAAACCGTTCTCCAGAAAGGCAAAATTATGTTGCGAACAACAATTGCCATGCTCGCGACCCTGGCAGTGAGTGTGCCGTTGGGTAGTATGGCAATGGCAGCGCAGTCGCCAAGAGGCTCACTCGAAGTCGATACGCGGCTTGGTTACAAAGTCCTAAGGCANTCAACAAAACAAAGAGTTTTTCTTCGTATTGGTCTTAAGGGCATTCACAATCCATCGGACGAAATTGAAAGGGCTCCGGTCAATGTTGCCCTCGTAATTGACCGCTCCGGTTCGATGCGCGGCGAAAAAATGGCGAAGGCCCGTGAGGCCGCCATTATGGCTGTGGAGCGATTGAGCCGCAGAGATGTTGCGTCTGTCGTCGCGTTCAGCAACGCTGTCGAAGTGATCGTGCCCGCTGGTCGCGTGAACAGTCATCGGCGTTATTCCAGATTGATCGAGCGGATTCGATCGGGCGGAAGCACGGCAATCTATGCAGCTGTAAAAACNGGATCNGAAGANCTCTCTGAATTCAGCAACGGTCGCAGACTTGATCGGATCATCCTCCTATCGGACGGTCTGGCCAATGTCGGTCCTCGCGACCCATTTGATTTCGAAGAGCTTGGNGCNCAGCTTGGCAGCAAAGGCATTTCTGTGACCACNATCGGCCTTGGTCGTGGGTACAATGAAGACCTCATGGCGCGTCTCGCAGGTGCAAGCGATGGCAATCATGAGTTTGCCCAAACCGCAAGAGATTTGCGGCGCATCTTCAATCGCGAGTTCGATGACGTNTTATCAGTGATTGCGCAAGACATCGAAATNATAATTGAAACGCGAAATGNTGTACGTCCAATGAGATCGCTTGGTCGGNNGGCCAAAATTGATGGTCGCAAAGCAATTTTCAAGGTCGCGCAAGCCTACTCGACATCCACGCATAGTCTCCANCTTGAACTAGAAGTTGACAGCTCTTTTGCGTCTGGCGATCAGGAGTTGGCCGACGTCATTGTTCGTTACAAGCCACACGGNGGAACGACAAAAGAAGTTCGAAGATCATCTGTTCGTGCATCCTTCACGGCCGATGAAGACAGGGTCACACGCAGTATGGACCCTGTCGTGATGGATCNTGTTGTCGAACTTCAGGCGCGCGAAAAAAGTCGACAGGCCATTAAACTTCGTGATCAGGGCCGCGTTCAGGCGGCGCAAGCAGCCCTCAGGCAGGGTCGCGANATTATCTCTGGCCAGCGCGCGTTGCGCTCCAAATTCAAGNNCAAAGCATCTTCGCGCTTAGATCGTTTGGAAGAGCAATACAGTAAGGACGAGTCCGAGATCAGCAAAAAGAANTGGAACGTTCAGCGCAAATCAATGCGCAGGAGCTTGAGCAACTCATCAGGCTCANGCGTCAAATATTGATGACATAANGATAGCTTGNCCGAGCAGATCATCACGAGTTCTGCTCGGGCGAAGCATGAGGCTATCGTCTCAGAGCGGCCGTGGCTTCTAGCGGCCTGGTGTCACTCTCACAAGCTGACCATTGCGGCTGTCAGCAAGAACGTAGATCGCACCATNCGGCCCTTGCCGGACATCTCTAATCCTAGAACGCATACTTACTAGAAGTTTTTCTTCAGCCACGACCTTTTCACNATCAAGTACCAAGCGCGTCANGTGGCGGCCACGCAAAGCGCCTACGAANAGATTTCCCTTCCATTGTGGATANGCATCAGACCAAGAAAACGCCATCCCTGAAGGCGCTATCGAAGGGTCCCAGTAGTAGATTGGCTGCNCCATGCCAGCCTTTTGCGTGCCAACACCAATCTTCGCACCTGAGTAATCACGGCCGTANGTAATGACAGGCCATCCGTAGTTTTTGCCTGCCTGCGGAATATTGATCTCATCACCGCCGCGGNCACCATGCTCGACAGTCCAAAGCTTTCCGCTCTCTGGGTNGATCGCTGCAGACTGGGGATTGCGGTGTCCTATCGACCAGACGTGCGGCTGCGCCTTGAATTGATNGCCAACAAATGGATTGTCGGTCGGAACAGAACCNTCNNCATTGATGCGAACGACTTTCCCGTAGTGGGTCTTTGGGTCCTGCGCCTGATACTTCTNNTAGCGCTCTCCCAANGTGACAAACAACTTGCCATCCGGTGCGAATGCCAGGCGTGAGCCAAANTGCAGGCCGCCGCCATTTGCTGGCAATTGTTTGAATATAACTTTCAGATCCTCAAGACGATCGCCGTTTCCATCGCTCACCAATCGCAAACTGGCGACACTTGTACCATTGCGACCGCGGCCGCGTGGTTGTGAATACGAAACAAAAATTCTCTTTGACGTTTCAAAATCTGGCGCCAGAGCGATATCCAGCATGCCACCCTGACCCTGGGCAACCACCTTGGGTGCGCCGGGCAGTGGCTTTGAAACACGGCCAGATTTATCGATGATGCGAATGGCTCCAGGGCGCTCAGTCACGATGACGCGGCCATCAGGCAGAAATTGCATACCCCAAGGGTGCACCAGGCCTTTTGCTATAACCTCTGTCTTGGCGCCGGTCGGTTGCGCAGGCTTTGGCGCTTTGGTCTGGATGGCGGCTGTAGGGATCGCCGAAAGGAAAGTGGCAGAGAAAAGAGCGCTCACAAAACGCATGATCCCGAAACTCCGATTAAGGGTGTTTCGGCATCATATCGTGTTTAATTATGTCAGACGGAAGTAAGTTTGACGCTGATCAACTAAATCTGCTCGTCTACCGAACCCGGCGCGGGTTCATGTAAAGGTCAACTTCCTGCTTCTCAAGTTTCGGTGTGACCTTGCCCTGCATGACTTCTTTGGCAAGCCGTTTGATATGGCTGCGGCAGCGGTCATTGAAGATCAACATACCGGTGAACATTTTCAATGTGTTGAGGAGCTGCTTGCTGGCATATTCTTCCTTCAGGCGGCATCGCCATTTGCCAGAAATCGAGAAGAATGCGCCGTCCAGACGACCAATCTTCTCATTGTGACTATTATAGATGGAGTAGTCATCCCCGAAGCGGAAAAAGTCCTGGCGAATTCGATAGAACTCCAATTTGCCATTTTCGAGCAGGAAGAACGAGAAGTTCTCAGGCATCAACGGCCATTTGTTGGCCGATCGTTCGATGTTGACGACCTGATCCTCATCTGCAGAGTTCAAGGAGTAGGTCATGACGGGTAGTAGCCGTGCTCCCATCGTCTGCTGCACGGATCGCGCAAGCATAAGATCCATCGTCGCGCGCCAGTTGAGTTTGTCAGAGAACATCTTGAAGACAAGACGGCGGGTCTTCTTCTCTTCCTTCTTCCATAGATCTTTGCGGTACCCGATCAATCCAGTTCGTTTGCCGTCCTCAATCACCTCGGCATAGATGTCCATGTCCTGCGTGAACTGGCGCGATTTCGCCCGGTTCCTGGATCGCTTGAAAATGCCGAATTCAGTCGGGTTGAGGTCGATTAGCCAGACATCAACAATGAAGTGCTTGTAGCCATCTTTCGAGGTTGACTGCTTGGCTAGCCGCTTCTGGCGACGTTTCGACTGTTTCGGAGCGACGATATCGTCGCCGGTTTGAGCCTCGCGCTCTAAAACTTCGGCACGAGCTTCGTAGGCGGCATCATCAGCGGCGCGATCGGCCTCGCGCATCAATTCGGCGGTGGCAACGTTGGCCATGAAATTCTCCTGTTGTCAGGACGCAGGGCACAACGCTTAAGAACAGTTGTTGCAGATACACAGATGTCTGCACGAATCAGTTGACTCAAAGATTAACATTTTGTGTGGCGGCACAAGTGACTAACGCTCTGCGTAAACCGAGAAAGTAATTTTCACCTACGTTTAGGTGCTGATGAGCGACGACATTCAAACATTTCCGGTGATTCCGCGTGCGGAGCCTTTTCTAGCTTGCTCCGCACCGACCCGAGCAAATTTCGGGCTTGCGGTTCCAACTCTATTTGATCGCCGTTATCCGCTGGTCAGAAAAAGGTTCGACGGGCGAAGTTTTTCCTAGATAAACGGCAAGAACCTCACCGAGATTGGGTCCAAAATCATAGACATTGCGCGCCTTATCTCGAAAGACAGCGTAACCATCGCCGCCCGCGCGAAGATAGTTGTTGGACACAACTCCGTAGACCTTATCGGCTTCCAATGGCGCAAAACTCCCATCGATGGTCTGGACCATGACGTCTTTCACGCGATTGCCAACCTCAGCAGTCGGCAAAAAAGAAAACTTCATTCCAGCAAGCTGGGGGAAGCGGCCTGCTCTACTTTCGCGCTGGCTAACACCATTTTCCAACGCTGCTCTAATATCACTTCCTTGGAGCTGGAACGTTGCAATTGTGTTTTGGAATGGGAGCGCCGCCAAAACATCGCCCATAGTAACTTTCCCAGCGCTAAAAGAAGCGCGAATTCCACCACCATGCTGAAACGCGATGGCAATACCTTGGGACCTTACGCGGTCCAGCATGGCTTCCGCGATGAGTTTGCCCATCGGGCAGTCACCGGTTCGACAACGCCTGGATGAGCCGTCGATCTCCTCGGCAACATGGCCCACGACCCTCTTGCGTAGCGCTTCAAATGGCTCAGCCTTTGACTTGATGAATGAGGCGAGTTCGACATCTTCTTTGATATTGGCGTCAAGCAGATGTGCCTTACCCTTGGCGCTGACAACATCGCCATCCTTGTTCCATGTAACTTCAAGCTCGCCAAGAAACTTAGAATACGCAAAAGCTTGGACGATAGGAACGGACTCACCATCAGGACCGTCGATGCGCTTTGGATACGTCTTGAGATGCGTATGACTGTGACCACCAACAATCACATCAATTCCACTAACCTTAGCTGCAAGTTCCTGGTCACGTTTTAGGCCGACATGCGAGAGAAGAATGATCTTGTTTACGCCGGTGGCTTCCAGTTTCTGGATCAATGAGGTCAGTACAGTCTCCGACTGCAGAAATTTAACATTGGGTCCAGGTGATGAGGTCACGTCGGTATCCTCAGCGAGAACGCTAATGATTGCGATGCGCTCTCCGGCAATCGTCTTGACGATATGTGACTTTATGAGAGCGGCAAGCTGTGGCTCTTTTTCTAAGTCCGAGTTAGCAAATAGGATCGGAAAGTTGGCCGCGCGAGCGAATGCAGCCAGCGCTTCTGGACCATCATCGAATTCATGATTTCCCACAGCCATTGCGTCGAAGCCGATCCGGTTCATGACTTCGACCGCAACGCTGCCTTTATAAGTCGTATAGAAAAGCGAGCCTTGGAATTGGTCGCCAGCATCGAGAGTAATGACGTGCTTTCCAGCATTTTTGAGAGCCGTACGCCGCGCATCGATGGCGGATTTTACTCTCGCCATTCCGCCGAAGCACTTGCCCGCGGAGATCTCTTTCGGCTTACAAGTTGAATTGTATTTGTTAATGGCCTGTATGCGCGAGTGAACATCGTTGATGTGCAGGATGGTCAGCGAGAAGTCTTCAGCACGGGCAGATGCGAAATTGACAAGTAGGACATGGATTGCAAGGAAGACTGAACTCAGCCGCATTTATACATCCTTACTGATAAGCTTCTCAGATTGGGAGCTACCTTCTCCGTTCCGAGCTGCAGTACAATGTCGCTCAGATCGGTGCGAACCTCTCGTACTGTCGCCTAATCCAACTCTTTTGTCTTCAGGAATTTGATCTCTTCGTTGGCGTCTTCTTTGTACTTCAACTCCCAGGGGCCCTGGCACATGTACACTGGGTCACCGTCGCGGTCAGCCATCACCGCATTCTTGTTCAGCTTGATAAAGGTTGCGAGTGCCTTTTCATCATCGGACTTGAGCCAGCGCGCGGTCGCGTAGGGCGTCGCCTCAAAGGACAGATCGACCTTGTACTCATTCTTCGCACGGTCAGAGACAACATCGAGCTGCAAAGGTCCTATCGCACCGACAATCCATTGTGTTCCGATATCAGGCTTGAACACCTGAATCAGGCCCTCTTCGGAAAGGTCCTGCAACGCTTGCCGCAGCTGCTTGATCCGTGTGGTATCGGCGAGATGTACGCGGCGCAGGATCTCCGGCGCAAACACCGGAATGCCAGTAAAGCGCATGTCCTCGCCTTCGGTGAACGTATCACCGACGCGGATGCTGCCGTGGTTCGGGATCCCGATCACATCTCCGGCGCCAGCCTCCTCGGCGATCTCACGATCTTGAGCCATGAATATGATTGGACTGTGCACCAGCACGTCCTTGCCAGTTCGGACCTGGCGCAGTTTCATGCCGCGCTTGAAATCGCCAGAGCACAGTCTCAGGAATGCGATGCGGTCGCGGTGGTTCTTGTCCATGTTGGCCTGGACTTTGAAGACGAAACCACTGACCGGCTTTTCCTGGGGTTCGACTGTGCGCACGTTGGTTGGGCTTGGACGCGGCTCCGGTGCGTGATCGGCAATGATGTCAAGCAGGCTCAGGATACCATAGTCGCGCAGCGCACTGCCGAACACGACTGGTGTCAAATGGCCCTCTCGGTAGGAGTCCCGGTCGAACTCGGAGTAACCACCCACTGCTAGTTCGGCACTCTCTTTCGCTTGTTCGAGAACTTCATCGTCCACCATGGCATCGAGTTTTTCATCATCCAGTCCGGTGCAATCAACTACAGTGTCGAAGGCGCCAGCTGCGCTTTTGGTCGATGTCGCAAACTGATTGGTTTGTAGGTCAAAGCAGCCGTGGAACCGTCCTCCCATTCCGATCGGCCAAACCCGTGGGCAGATGTCGAGCTGGAGTTCATCCTGGATCTGGTCAAGGGTCTCGAATGGATCACGGCCCTCACGGTCAACCTTGTTGACGAAGGTAATAATAGGAATGTCGCGCAGGCGGCAGACCTCAAACAGTTTGCGCGTCTGGCTCTCAATGCCGCGCGCCGCGTCAATCACCATGACGGCGGAGTCAACGGCTGTCAGTGTACGATAGGTATCTTCCGAGAAATCCTCGTGACCCGGGGTATCTAGCAGATTATAGAGCAGCCCGCGGTGCTCAAATGTCATCACGGACGACGTCACTGAGATTCCCCGCTCCTGCTCGATCTTCATCCAGTCAGAACGCGCTCGTCGCGCCTCACCGCGTGCTTTCACGGTGCCGGCCAGGTGAATCGCACCACCGGTAAACAGCAGCTTCTCGGTCAAGGTCGTTTTACCGGCGTCCGGGTGGGAAATAATCGCGAACGTACGGCGGCGGTCGTAAGGCACCGGCATCGGTCAATGTCCAGTTATTAGTGAGATTTGGCCGCCTTTTACATGAGTTCGGGCGATAAGGGAAATGTGTGGTCAGCCTTTGCGGCTTTCAACTGTCGGCAAGCTCTGTCAAACTGCCGTCAGAGCAAGTCAAGGAGGCATCGGAACATGGCCGAAAGAATATCGTTTTGGGTGAACGGCAAAGAAGTGGCGGTGAATATGGCTGCCAATACCCCCCTCCTTCTCGCCTTGCGCAATGACCTGAACCTGAGAGGCACCCGACATGGCTGCGGCGAGGGCGACTGTGGCGCTTGCACCATTCTGCTCGATGGCCGGCCCATAACATCGTGCAATACACCGATTGAAGCGGCGCAGGGCCGAGACATCGAAACTGTCGAGCAGTTGACGGCAGATGCAACTCAACATCCACTTGTCACGGCAGTCCTTGAAGAGCAGGCAGGCCAGTGNGGTTACTGTCTGCCGGGTATTCTAATGCGCGCNAAGGCGCTACTGGCCGAAACTGCCAATCCGGACCGNGCGACAATCGCCGCTGCCCTGGACGACAATCTTTGCCGGTGCGGCGCCCACAATCGCATCATGCGNGCCATCGAAAGGGCAGGGGCAACCTTGGCCAAGGAGGCGCAGTNATGATCGATATCAAGGCTTCACCCAGTATCGACGACAATCCAAACTGCGCNGACTGGCTCGATCTCTCCCAAGACGGCAAGGTTCTNCTCAGAACGGGTAAGGTCGAGATCGGTCAGGGAATTTTGACGGCTCTGGTCCAGATTGCAGCTGATGAACTCGATATCAGTCCGGATCGCTTCGAAGTGCTGTCGGGTCATACCCGGCTCGGTCCTTTGGAAGGACAAACATCCAGCTCGTTGTCGCTGGAAGTCTCGGGACGAGCGATTCGGTTGGCGGCTTCCGCTACGCGCAAGCGACTTGCGGACGAAGCTGCAACGTTACTTCAGGCCAAGCCCGAGGAGATCGCGTTTGAAGATGGCGCCGTCAAGGTTGGTGAGCGCGAGACTCCGCTGACATCATGGACCCTGGCGCAGACAGTTGATCTCAATGTTTCAGTTATGGAACACGCAGCGCCAAAGCCCGCCGCCGCGCGCCGAGTTATAGGGACATCGCTGCCGCGCCGTGATCTGCCCGCCAAGGCAACAGGTGCGCCGTTCATCCAGGATCTGGTTCTCGATGGNATGAAACACGGCCGCGTACTGCAGCCGCCCTCCCAAATGAGCCGTGTGGCAAGCTTTGACAGTGATGCGTTAGCCGCCAAGTTTCCTGATGTGAAGATTATCCGCAGCGGCTCATTCATTGGAGTAATTGCTGAGCGAGAGGAAACCGCGATTAAGGCAATCGAGGCGGCCGGACAGCTAGCCCAATGGGACGATGGTGCAAGTGTGCCAGCCGATATCGTCGAGGCGGTCCANAGCGCCGAGGGTGAATTGATCGAGATCGCCAACGTCGGAGACGCGTCTGCCAGCAGTGATCCCAAGGTTACGATCTCAGCACGCAAGGCGTTCTTTGCACACGGCTCAATCGCTCCATCCTGCGCAGTGGCAACATGGCAAGACGGGCACCTCGAAGTCTACTCCCACTCGCAAGGCCCGCATGGATTGCGCGACGCGCTCGGCATCGTGTTCANCGTCGAGCCACTCGCCCATGTNACAGTCATTCATACGCCNGGCGCTGGGACTTACGGTCATAGCGGGCAGGACGATGTGGCATGTGATGCAGCGCTGCTGGCTAGAGAGGTGCCAGGAACGCCAGTCCGGGTGATTTGGTCACGATCGGATGACTTCGTCGCCTCGCCGTTAGGCCCTGGCATGGTTGTNGATGGCGAAGCCACACTTGGTGATGANGGNCGTTTGAAAAGNATTTCCATCACATNGCACAGTCAGCCGCACGCACAAAGGCCGGGTCGAGGCGGCGTTGCTGGCCTTACCTCGGCCGAGCTGATCGATCCACCTTTCCCGTGGGTGTCGAATGATGATGTACCACCGGTGCGCGGCGGCGGCGCCGANCGAAACGCTACTCCNCTCTACAANATACCNAATCTTCGGGTGGCCAAGAAGATTGTTAAGGACATTCCCGTCCGCACCTCTGCTCTGCGCGGGCTTGGTGCCATCNTCAATGTCTTTGCAGTCGAAGCATTGATGGACGACGCGGCAGAACTTGCTGGCACTGATCCTGTGCAGTTTCGCCTTGAGCATTTGGAGGACGAGCGCGCCAAAGCCGTGATCGCGCGTGCAGCGGAAATGGCAGGCTGGCCGGGTACNCCGTCTGAGAACNAAGGCTTTGGCATCGGCTTCGCNCAATACAAGAACAAGAGCGCATATTGTGCAGTGNTTGCCNAAGTTAAGTTGGAAAACGAAGTTAGNTTGGNAAAGATCTGGGCCGCCGCCGATGCNGGTGAAATCGTCAATCCGGATGGTCTGATGAACCAGATCGAGGGCGGCATTATCCAGGGCGCCAGCTGGACGCTAAAAGAGGCGGTTCAGTTTGAAGGTGACCGGGTCGTCAGCGACAGCTGGCAAAGCTACCCGATCCTGAAGTTTTCCGAGGTGCCGGAGATTGAAGTTGATCTAATAGATCGACCGGATCAGCAACCGCTTGGCGCCGGAGAAACCTCAGTGTCACCGACGGCTGCTGCGATTGGGAACGCAGTCAAACAGGCCCTTGGGGTTCGGATAGTGGAAATGCCGATTACGCGCGATACGATCGCACGGGCGGCTACGTAGTATTAGCCAGTCCGGATTGACCCGGGCAGGCTAACCACCGTCGTCGGTCCCAATGGCAAGCAGCGCATTGCTCTCGTCTTTGAGTGCAACGCCGGTGAGTTTCCTTTCGCGTGCGGCATTGATCAACCATGCAAGATTAGCTGCGGCAGTCATCGGGGAGAGACGTCCNTCACCAATATTGGAGATGCAATTGCGTTCTGCATCGTTGCGACCGATGGATGGATTGTAGGTAAGGTAGATACTGAGGTTGTCCGCGGCTGACANGCCGGGGCGCTCGCCAATGATCACCGCAACCANTTCAGCCTTGGTCAGCGCGCCAATCTCGTCACCGAGCGCCACTCTTGCACCGGTTGCGAGANCGACTGGTCCTGTCTCGATATTGAGCTTGGTCGCGTGCGGCAGGAAGGATTTGACAAGATCGAATGCACCAGTGTTCACGGCCGCCGCCGACAGACCATCAGCGACGACAATTGTGAGATCGGGTCTAATATTTACGAAGCTTTTCGAAAGTTCCGTCCGCGAATTGGCGGACAAACGCCGCCCGAGGTCTGGGCGCCTCAGATAGACCGCTCGGTCGGTCGCCTGGCTGTCTACACTAATCGTTTCAACCCCAGCACGGATCAACTGCGCGGCAAGACCATCACGATCAAATGCAGCGTGCACCGCATCGCGTGCCCGCGCGTGCGCCATTGAGAACTCAAGCACCTCCCGAGTCGGCAATGAGCCACCGGCCCGTCCAATCGCTATGCGAGCGGGCGTCCGAGAAGCCAGGCCAATCCACGGATCGCNAGGTGCTGATGTCATCTCAAGTCCCCCGCTAGACGGCCTGGGCCAGAAGCTTGTGGTTGGCCTNGCTNGGAAGCAGTCGACCGGCATCATCGGTGACGCTCATTCTCGCAAGCCATGCTTCAAATTCAGGTGCTCGTTTAAGGCCGAAGACATCGCGGACATAGAGCGCATCATGGAAGGAGGTCGACTGATACCCCAGCATGACATCATCCGCACCCGGCACACCCATAGTGTACGTCACACCAGCTGCTGCGAGGGCGGTCAGTGTCGAGTCCATATCGTCTTGGTCCGCTTCGGCATGATTGGTGTAGCAGACGTCTACGCCCATCGGCAGTCCCATCAGCTTGCCGCAGAACTGGTCCTTCAATCCGGCACGTAGGATCTCTTTTCCGTCATAGAGATACTCGGGCCCGATAAATCCGACGACAGAGTTCACGAGTAGCGGTTCGTAAGCACGAGCCACAGCATATGCCCGTGCTTCGCATGTTTGCTGGTCAAGCCCATGATGTGCTTCCGCCGAAAGCGCCGAACCCTGACCGGTCTCGAAGTACATAACATTGTTGCCGACCGTGCCACGGCCAAGTGCACGCGCAGCTTCATTGGCCTCCTTCAGCATTGATAGCGAAATACCGAAACTCTTGTTGGTTGCCTCGGTCCCGCCGATGAACTGAAAGACAAGGTGGGTAGGAACACCTTTTTCCATCAGTTCGAGCGTCATGGTTACGTGGGTGAGCACGCATCCTTGCGTTGGGATCTCGAACTTCCCAATCAGTTCATCAATCAGACGTGTCAGTTGCTTGACACGTGCGGGCGAGTCTGCTGCCGGATTGATGCCAATCACAGCGTCACCGGCCCCATAAAGCAGACCATCGACAATCGATGCCAGGATTCCTTCAGGATCGTCAGTCGGGTGATTAGGCTGCAATCGTACTGCCATCGTACCGGGCAGCCCGATGGTATTCCGGAAGGCTGTCGTTACGCGACATTTTTTGGCCGCCAGAATGAGATCCTGGTTGCGCATCAGTTTTGAGATGGCAGCAGCAATCTCAGGGGTAATGGCCGGAGCCAACTCTCTGAGCTCGTGGCTATCAGTCGTGTCGGAAAGAAGATGCTCGCGAAATGCGCCCACGGACATATTGGCGATCGGTGAAAAGGCAGCGGTATCATGACTATCAAGGATCAGCCGTGTGACCTCATCGTCCTCGTAGGCAATCGGCGGTTCGCTAACGATCGTGTCCAGCGTAACGTCAGCCAGTGCATACTTCGCGGCAATGTTTTGTTCGGCTGATTCCGCCGCGATAACGGCCAGCTTGTCCCCAGATCTCGGTGGCGATGCCTTGGCCAGCAAATCGCCGAGAGAAGGGAAAACATAGTTGGTATTTCCGACGCGGTGACGGAATTCCATCAGATATCTCCGAGCGACGATCTGGGATCAATAAGTCTGGCCGTTGCGCCAGCTTATTGGCTCAAATCTAGGCTAAAGAAACGCAATTCACCAGATCCAGCGGGCAGCTTGTAATTTATCACACTCGGGACGATAGCGCCTCAACCTTGCATAAGTTAAGTTCGCCCTTTCTACCGCATCGTGGCTCAGTGCCACCGAAAGGCTCTATATCGCATGTCGCAACCATCAGAACAAAGCCAGGCCATGACGGCGATGTTATTTTCCAACGTCGGCCACAGCTTCTCGCATATGTTCACAATACTGTATGCGACCGCCGTGCTTTATCTGCCGCAGGTGTTCAACATGCCTTACGGCGAGCTGCTCGGCCTTTCCAGTCTTGGCCTCGTGCTGTTTGGAGTGGCTGCTCTGCCGGCAGGCTGGCTCGGTGATCGCTGGAGCCAGATCGGCATGATGGTCGTGTTCTTTCTCGGCATTGGTGTCGGAGCGCTGGTTGTCGGCATGGCTGACAGCCGCCAAGACCTGTTCATTGGCTTAACGCTGATTGGCCTGTTCGCATCCATCTATCACCCGGTCGGCATTGCCTGGCTCGTATCATGGGCGAAAAAGCAGGGCATGACGCTCGGTATCAATGGGTTATTCGGAAACGTCGGAAGTGCACTGTCACCTGTCTTCGTTGGAGCTATGATCGACTTCGTCAGCTGGCGCGCGGCATTCATTATCCCTGCGGTGTTATCCATGATTGTGGGTTTCGCGCTGCTGATTGTATGGCGGATGGGATGGATACAGGACGTGACGCGAGACCGTGTCTCTTCCGGTGCACCGGAAACGCGAGACTTCATGCGCGTGTTCGTCATTCTTACAATAACCATGGCCTGCACCGGGTTTGTCTACACCGGCCTGACCAACACCATGCCGAAACTATTTGAGATGGGATTGGATGAGGAAATTGCGACCAGCTACACCGAGATTGGTGTCTACGTCGGTTTGATTTCCGGCCTCGCTTCGTTCAGCAGCGTCATAGGTGGCTGGATGGCGGATCGCTACTCGGCACGCTCGATCTACATCGTGTTTTGGCTGCTGCAGGTACCGCTCTTGTTTGTTGTGGTCTCGCTGGCGAACACGCCGTTGCTGCTCGCTGTTCTTCTTGTGATGTGCTTTATGCTGGCGTTCGCAGCCGCCGAGAACATGCTCGTAGCGCGATACACGCCATTTCGTTGGCGCGCGATGGCCTATGGTGCAAAGTTTGTNTTGTCGCTGGGTGTTGGTGGNTTGACCGTCCATCTTGCTGGTCAGCTGTTCGACAATGACGGGAGCTTTGNCACGCTCTTTACGTTGTTTGGANCNGCCGCGATTCTCGCCACGGTTGCAGCCTACATGCTACCGGCGAGCCGGCCAGANAGCGNTTCNGCANNCGCNGCNANNGCNAACGCGCAGTAGNCTGTAAATANCCNACAAGAGATGATTGCGCGAAGCATTTGCCNGCGTAAAATGGCNGCCAAACTCGGAGGGTGGAAATGAGCGAGCGCGAGCCCGTCAAAGATTGGTTGACCNATTGGGANCACNTGGATCCGNAGTGGAGCANGGATCCGTTTCCGATCTGGGATGAAGTNNGGACCTCGGAATGCCCGATCGCGCNNACNGATCGNTATGGCGGCGTTTACATGCCGACGCGCTTCCAGGANATGNAGGACATTACCGCTGATACTGAGACGTTTTCGTCACGTCAGGTGGTGGTACGCGAAACCCAGCCTGAGGCGCAGGGCGGTGCGCCGCCAATCACGTCCGATCCGCCNCGGCATCGTTTGGCGCGNATGAAAATCANGCCTCCATTCTCTGGCCATGAGATCAAGAAACTGATTCCGCGGACCCGGGAAATCTGCAACCATTTGATCGACCAGTTTGCCGATAAGGGAGCGTTCGACGGCGCCGAGGACTANGCCCAGAACATTCCAGTGCATGTTATTGCGCATATGCTCGCAATACCCGAGGCGGACGCCGACCAGTTTCGCAAATGGATTAGATTAATTGTTATTGATGGGGTCATTGATGATGAGGCCATGCATANCGGCCTCTATGAATTGACCAACTATTTCCTTNAACGACTGCCGGAACGGCGGGCTAACCCCGGCGACGATATCATCAGTTTCTTGTTGCAGCAGACCTATGATGATGGCGAGCTGCTCAAGGAGAACCACGTACTTGGATCGCTGCGTTTGATCCTGGTTGCTGGTATCGACACAACATGGAGTGCGATTGGTGCCTCGATCTGGCACTTGGCCAACAATCCTCACGATCGCGAACGGCTCGTTGCCGAGCCGGAACTGATGAAGTCTGCAGTCGAGGAGTTCTTGCGCGCTTACGCTCCGGTGACGATGGCGCGGTTGGTTGCCAAAGATACTGAGGTCAACGGTTGCCCGATGAAAGCCGGTGAGATGCTTCTGCTGCCATTCCCGGCCGCTAACCGTGATCCCGCAAAGTTTGACCGACCTGATGAAATGATCTTGGATCGCGAGAACAACAAACACGTGGCGTTTGGGATGGGCATTCACCGCTGCGTCGGGATGCACCTGGCGCGGATGGAAATTCGCGTGGCACTGGAAGAACTTCTCAAACGCATCCCGAACTTCGAACCGGCTGGCGAAACGACATGGTCCCTCGGATCGATTCGTGGACCACGCCAGCTACCATTGAAGTTCTAAACCGGCTGAGCAGGATGTGCTGTCGTGAAGTCTTCATTGGCAAGCGACCCAGGCATCCTGGCTAGGTCCAAATCCCTCCGNCTGCGCACGAGTCTGACTGGTGCCTGAGCGAACCATCTCGGGTGCTAGGCGTATCGCGATGTCAAAACGGTCTTTGTAAGTCNTGGACGAATGCCACGACGCGCTCAGCCTGTTTTCTTTGAGNCGCTNGCGACTNCCCGNAGACCAATTGAAGCCGATGAACGTNTCATTCGGATACATCACCGANCCNGCCTGCAGCGAATGTGGCAGTTGNAATTGGTGACCNATCTCATGCATGAGCCTCAGCGTCGTTTGTCTGCGCGATCCAACTTGCACCATCACCGAGCCGAAGAAGCCGCTACCTAATCCGCGCACATGGCCACTCTTTGGTGAAATCCATTCATCTGACGTGAGCAGTACGAACAGTTCGCCCTCGCTGTGTTGCTGCATCCTTTGAATCTCCAGCGGCCATTTCCAGCGGTCTTGCAATCGATGCTGATAGATCCGCTTGATCTCAAACTGGATGCGAAACTCTGCAAACTTGGCATTGATGTCTTCAATATAAGACCGCGCACTTAGTTGGCTCACATTATCCAGGCCGATGATCACCGGTACTGAGCGTGTGTTCTGATTTTGCGTTTGCCGTCTGGGCGGTTCACTTACAACGCGGCCAATGATCTTTTGCCGCTTCAGAATATCTTCAAACCGCTGCTCATAGTCGGCTTTGCGCCAGCGCCGTTCTTCGAAATTGCCGGCAAGCAGGTTTGAGAGTTTGGTGAGAAGGCGCTGACTTAGCTGGTCATCTGTTACCGTGCTATCAATGAATGCCATTCTCCTCAAGCCAAACGAATATATGCGATTGCTCTTGGGTTGTTCGGACGGCCGTTGAGCGTCCGCATAGCGGCAGTGCCGAGATGTTAGAGCGATATAGCTATCGGGTTGATGACNGAAGGCCGATGTTGTGCCGCGNAGCATGTCTTCTCGCGTCGCATGGAGAGGCAAAGCCAACCGCACGATAGGCTGCCCCAGCCCAATCGACACGCCATGCGGCAGAAATTGTTGATTGACCTGATTGAGAATGGTTTTGATCGAAGCATTTGCTGGGCTTTCGCCATCGATTGCCAGCCCGATAACGACATGCGGATGGCGGCTGAGATAGTCAGCAAGCGCTGCCCGCCTCGCAATGGCAGTGAAGATGACGGTCGCAAAGTTGGAGAACCCGGATTGCGCGATTAACTGCCGGATCTCNCCAATGCTTTGATGCTTCGGGCTGATCCGCGAGAGNGTGACTATCCGCTCTTGCAGCAATTCAATGCGNTCGTTCGTTGCCGCTTTGTACAGTGCATTGGCAGCAACATTTGCTGTGTAGAGTGCGATCAGGCCGCCGGCAACAAGCCACGCTATTCTCGACATTGAGCAAACCTTCCGCCTGATGCGGGNACCGATTGAATAATCGCTCCAATTAGGTGTATTNACCGACGAGANAAACCATTTGCCCAGCAATTGGCCAAACGTCTGGAATCNCGGCGTGCGCGGCGCCATCGCAGCAAGACAAAAGCCTGCTGTGCGGCAACGTAGAGGTCAAGAGCTCGTGCCGGAGATGTGATCCCGCTGAAATTCGTCGCATCTGCGCGCGGGCGGTAGCATTGTGCTGGNATTCTCGTGCAGCAAGATTATATCTGCGCCGCAGATTGTGACGCGATGAGAATGGGTGCTTGGACCGTTGCTTGGCGGTTCCATGCGCGCGAATAGGGGAAAGACGTGGCCAAACCGGAACACATGACCAATCTGACGGGCAATCGGAAGTGGGTTGCTGATCTTGTAGAGGGACCGACCTGCGTTGGAATTATCACTGGTCTCATCCTTCTCAACGCCGTCACGTTAGGGCTCGAGACAGACAAGTCCGTCATGGCCTCGTTTAGCAGTCTGCTAATCGCATTGGATTATGGGATACTCATCGTCTTCACGATTGAGCTTGCTGCCAAGTTTTACGCCTATCGCTTGGACTTCTTTAAATCCGGCTGGAACATCTTTGACTTGCTGATCGTGGTCATCTCCTGGATGCCAAGCAGCGGTCCATTCGCCATCCTGCGTGCCCTTCGGATACTGCGTATCTTGCGACTGCTATCGGTCGTGCCGCAATTGCGCCGGGTCATCAGCGCAATAGGACATTCGATCCCGGGCATGATCTCAGTAATCGGTGTTTTGAGCATCATCTTCTACGTGTCCGCCGTATTGTCGACCAAGATTTTCGGNCAACATCCTGACCCAAACATGCAGGAGTGGTTTGGTTCAATTGCCGCTTCTGCCTACACGTTATTCCAGATCATGACGCTGGAGAGTTGGTCCATGGGCATTGTGCGGCCAACAATGGAGCTCTTCCCCTACTCCTGGATCTTCTTCGTGCCGTTTATTATCGTCACCAGCTTCGCGGTGTTGAACCTTTTCATCGGTATTATCGTCGATGCAATGCAGACATCACACGAGGGGCCTCGCGAAGATGACCGCGAAGATATCAAGGAGTTCACCCACGATGAGGTNGCGTCATTGCATCGGCGGTTGGATGAGCTGCAGCAATCGATNGCGCAGTTGAACGAGGCGTTANGCAAAGACAAGGGTGTTGGACGTTAGCAGCGCAACCGATCTAGTTCGTCGGGAACGGGCCTGTGTTGAATTCCCAACGCGCCAGTTTAGCGGGCGTCTTGGTACAATCCTCGACCNATAAAACACGCCAGCGATCAGCGCTGGAATAGGTCGTGTCGGATACANCGCCAACGGCCAGACATAGGTTCGATCCCTTCAGTACNACTTGGCCGTCGTCCTTGAATTCGAACGTTTGCAGCGCGCCACTCTCGAANAAGGGTGCGCGATGTCCGCAAGGNCTGAGTAGAATAGCGGCGCCTGGCAACGCTCGTCCATTGACACCAGCCGCNGTGATGCAGAGATTCACNGCCGGGAAAGCGATCTTACCATCGTTGCGTAGCTCCATGGCGCTGTCATTGGTCAGTCCGCCTTTGCAGTTGTGCGCAAAGATCGGCACNTCCAGGCGCAGTGCCTGCCCCACGCCCAGAATATCCAGACAGTACCCGTCAACCGGCCGGTCCAAGCGGTCCTTGAGGNGCAGATGGCCATAACTCTTGCTGTCAGCGAATGCTGCTGATGAGACAGCGACTGAGGCAACAAACAGGAGGAGAAATCGTAGCATGGGTCGCTCCAAACAACTGTAATCGATGGCGCACAACAACTTGGATCCGAGCACTGCATGTGATGGCAGGCAAGTTGGCAATCAAGGGAAACTAGAAAAGCTGGAGTTCTATTCGTCTTCTGACGGTGCCGTGTCGTCCGGCATAACGACAGCCACGCGCCGTGTATCGAAATCAATTTCAGGTACGAACTGGTCGTCAAATGGCACAAACTCAGTGCGCTTNTTGCCCGCAAGGCGAATCTCGAGCAGATCNCCGGCGCCAAAGTTCTGGAGGGCAATCACCTCGCCAACATCTGATCCGTCACTGCGCTGCGCAGCCATGCCGATGATATCGGCATGGTAGACTTCGTCGTCGTCTGGTTCGGGAAGCTTATCACGTTCGACGTAGAGTTCGGTGCCGCGCAAGGCTTCAGCGGCATTGCGGTCAGTCACACCCTCGATGCGCGCAACAACGCCCTTCTTGGCGACCCGTAATGGTTTGATGGTGTATGTCTTCGAACCATCTTCGTTGGACAGCGCACCATAGGCACCGATGTCCAGCGGATCATCGGTATGAGATTTAATCACCACCTCACCACGAATGCCGTGAGCNGTTGAGATATGGCCGAGGAGAATGCGCATTTTAGGCTAACCCGAAGGATCATCCCGGCAATCNGCGCCGGGATGGCTTTGCGCCTGATAATCATCGCTAACGGTACGGGGCTGCGATAACCGTACAGCCCTTACTCGCCGGCAGCTTCTTCTGCTGGTGCTTCCGCTTCAGCCTTTGCAGCTTCGGCAGCTTCTGCTGCAGCAGCGGCTTCAGCTTCTTCGCGCTCGCGGCGCTTCTTGCCTGGAAGACCCTTCTTCGGGTTGTTGCGGGCTTCGCGTGTGAGTAGGCCGGCAGCATCAAAGAANCGTGCNACGCGGTCNGTCGGNTGNGCNCCAACAGANAGCCAGTGCTTGCAACGATCTTCCTTCAGCTTCACGCGCTCTCCGCTATCCTTTGGCAGCATCGGGTTATAGGAACCGATGCGCTCGATGTAACGGCCATCGCGCGGAGCTGTGTTGGACGCAGCAACGATNTGGTAGTANGGGCGCTTCTTGGCACCGGCGCGAGTAAGACGAAGTTTAACNACTGACATAGTTTTGAGTTCTCCGGTTAGTCTTGTCTTGAGTTGCAATTACGAAAGTTGACGATGGCGATAGACGAGGCGCGGGCGTCCGCGGAACGTTGTCTCGCTTTCGATTTCGGCACCAAGGCGNTCAGCCACGGCACGCGAAGGCTTGTTGTCCGGATGGACGAAACTGAAGAGCGGTGGCAGTTTCAGATCAACCGCCGCCCAGTGTTGAACGCATTGAGCAGCTTCCGTGGCATAGCCTTTGCCCTGCGCTGATGGAAAAAGGCTCCAGGCCAGCTCGGGTTCGTCGAGGTCGATCGGTTGCCACAGGCCGCACCATCCAGCCAGCGTCTGTTTGTCTNTGGCTTCGACTGCAAACATACCGCGGCCGAGAAGCTGCCACTCGCCAACTGCGCCGCAAAACCAATCCCAGGCCCCTACGAACGTCTGGGGTCCACCACCAAGATGGCGGGTTTGCACGGGATCCTGCAGGAACTGCGAAAGCGGTTCGAAATCTTCGCGGTGCCACTGCCGGAGCAGCAGGCGATCTGTGTGAAGCTGGATCATGCCGCNCCCTTCGCTTGACGTAACGCTTCAGCGCTCGGATGGCGCCAGACCTGTACGATATACTTTTCATCGTAAGGAATGGTCTCGTGCGCCATCGCGCCGAGGCGCTTTGCGACGCCTTGCGATGCAATGTTCTNCGGTGCGATATAGCTGACGGCAGTGGGCCAACCGGCCTCCTTGTAGGCCCATGTCCGGGCTGCCAAAGCGGCCTCACTGGCATAGCCCTGGCGCTGCGCCGCCGGCACGATACCCCACATAATCTCTTGCTCTGGCTTGTTGTACGGAAACCATGGGCCGCAGTAGCCAACNAGTTGATCGGATTGTTTTTCCGCGACAGCGAACGGCCCGTAACCGCGCAATTGCCAGTGACCGCAGAAACCGGCCATCACGCGCCAAGCAGAACNGGCATCGCGAACCCCGCNGATGAACTGCGTTGCCTCTTCATCGGCGAGGAATGCGGCGTACATGCCATGATCTTCGTCGCGGAAGGGGCGNAAACGGAGCCGCTCGGTCTCTATGGTCGGAATGGTCGTCACGCCTACCGCTTCTTCTTCTTCTTTTTGCCAATGCCGGCCGCAGGACCGCCGAGGCCGGGCAACGCCCCACCGCCGAGACCCGGAAGACCTGCACCGCCACCTAGACCAGGAAGCCCTTTTGGCATCGCACCGCCGCCGCCCATTCCAGGCAGCCCCTTTGGCATTTGCCCAGACTGTTGCAGCGCTTTTGCCTGTTCGATCATCTCCGGTGTTGGTTCAGGCATGCCGCCGCCCATGCCGAGACCACCCATCATCTTGCCCATCAGGCCCTTGTTCTTGCCCATCTTCTTCATCATGTCCGCCATCTGGCGATGCATTTTTAGAAGTTGGTTGACGTCTTGCACTGACGTTCCTGAACCTGCAGCAATACGCTTTCGGCGCTTGCCGTTGATGATTTTGGGGCTGGAGCGCTCCTTTTTTGTCATCGACGTGATGATCGCATGCTGACGCTTCAGAACCTTGTCATCCAGATTGGCTTCCGCCAGCTGGTTCTTCATCTTGCCCATGCCGGGCAGCATGTTGAGCACACCGCCCATTCCGCCGAGCCGCTGCATCTGCTTGATCTGCTCGCCAAGATCGTCAAGGTCGAACGACCCCTTCTTCATCTTGTCGGCGATCTTCTGCGCTTTTTCGGCGTCGATCGTCTCAGCGGCGCGTTCGACTAGGCTAACCACGTCGCCCATGCCGAGGATGCGTCCGGCAATGCGCTCCGGATGGAAGTCTTCCAGCGCGTCCCACTTCTCGCCAGTGCCGAGCAACTTGATCGGCTTGCCGGTGACAGCACGCATGGAAAGTGCAGCACCACCGCGGCCATCACCATCAACCCGGGTGAGCACAATGC
Source organism: Filomicrobium sp. (assembly GCA_002689605.1). Taxonomy (GTDB): domain Bacteria; phylum Pseudomonadota; class Alphaproteobacteria; order Rhizobiales; family Hyphomicrobiaceae; genus Tectiglobus. The sequence continues at coordinate 11,448 of NZGY01000031.1, read as the reverse complement.
CGGTGATGCCGACTTGTTCCTCGAAGGCCTTGGCGGTGTTGACTGCGTCCTGACCGGTGAGGCTGTCAGCAACAAGAAGCGTTTCGTGCGGGCCGGTTGACGCTTTGACTTGAGCCACTTCGCTCATCAGCTCCTGGTCAAGCGTAATGCGTCCAGCTGTGTCGAGCAGGACGACATCGTAGCTTCCTAGGCGCGCTGCATCCATTGCCCGGCTGGCAATCTGAAGCGGAGACTGGCCAGCAACGATCGGGAGGGTCGCGACTTCGGTTTGCTCGCCAAGAACACGCAACTGTTCCTGCGCAGCCGGGCGACGCGTGTCCAGCGACGCCATCAGAACTTTTTTGTGCTCGCGGTCCGTCAGGCGCTTGGCGATCTTGGCGGTCGTCGTCGTCTTACCGGAGCCTTGAAGTCCGACCATCAGGATCGGCACAGGCGGTGCAGCCGTGAGATCAACCGGATCGGCATCAGAGCCAAGAACGTTAATCAGCTCGTCATGGACGATTTTGACGACCATTTGGCCGGGCGTCACAGACTTGACGACCTCTTGGCCAACCGCCTTTTCTCTTACCTTTCCGGTGAATTCCCGAACAACATCGAGCGCAACATCGGCTTCCAACAGTGCGCGGCGAACCTCGCGCATTGCTGTTGAAACGTCACTATCCGTCAGCGCGCCACGCCGTGTCAGCGCATCGAAAATCCCGGAAAGACGGTCTGATAATGACTCGAACATGTGTCCTCGAACTGATCTTTGGGCCGCTGGGCCAATCCCTTTTGCCAAAGACCAAATATGAATACGAAACCGCCCAAACACAAAAGCACCCGCGGGCGAAACTCGCTGGCGGGTGTTGACCCCGTCGAACGGCCAATTTTAAGTGAAACAGGCGGAACGTCGGAGCGGCCTGGTCTAGGCGGGCCGGATTTGCGCCGCACAATCGTTCAGACGGCGCCAAATGTCAATTTATTGTTGTGATCAGCGGCTGTGACNCCNCATCAATATTCAATAGTTCAGCAATTGCCGNACGCGNGGTGCAATCCAACGGGCAAAAGCNANTGCGACAATAGTCGCCAATACAACTTCCCAANCCATAATTGACCTCTCAAGCAAGACCATGNGGTGTGAATAAACANGGCAACCGATCACGGTTAACTTGGAGTTAAAAGCAGCAAATATTGGGCAAATATCTGCAGCTCTGGCCTGACATTTATGTTACGGCNATTGCATGTCCTNNAGCTGAACTGCGAGAGCCCGCANCATGTCCCTACCCAAGCCCTACGAAGGNCGNGTCCTGCCCGAATGGATCGACCACAACGGCCATATGAATGTCGCTTACTATGTATTGGCGATCGACGAGAGCCTGTATGATTTTTTCGGCCACTTTGGATTGAACCAGAATTACCGGGACACGACCGGTTGTTCGACTTTCACCGGTGATCTGCACATCTACTACAAACGCGAAATCCGAGAAGGCGATGCCTTTACGGTAAAAAGCACCTTGCTAGGCTTTGATGATAAGCGCATCCGCTACATGAGCCAGATGTTCCGTGCAGATGACGGATCAGAAGTCGCCCTCCAGGAAGCGCTATCACTCCACGTTGACCTGACTGCCCGCCGCGTCTGTCCAATGCGCGAACCCTTGANCTCGCGGCTGACCGAGTTGCAGGAAATGCAGGGCGAAATCGAGGTGCCACCGGAAGTTGGCCGCACAATCGCTAAGCCACCTATTTATACTGGCGGCAAATAGCAGGTCGGAAAGCCATTACCTACTGCACTTCGCCATCCGCAAATGCCTGGATCAACGACCGTGCAATCGCCTGCTTGCCTGGGACCCAAAGTCCTTCTGGGTGCGAGTCATCAAGCATCAGCAGGATCTCGTGACGTGAAAACCAGCGTGCTTCCTGGATCTCGTTAGGATCAATGTTGATCTCGGTCGTCTTGGCGATGGCATGGCAGCCGATCATCAGTGAGTGCGGGAACGGCCATGGCTGTGTCATATGAAAACGGACATCTTCGACCACGATTCCGGCTTCTTCGAAGGTCTCACGCTTGACGGCGTGGGCAATGTCTTCGCCNGGCTCCAGGAACCCGGCAAGCGTTGACCACATATTCTGCNCGAAGCGCGCTTCATGACCCAAAAGACAGCGGTCATTGGCCGGATCAACAATAAGCATGATCACGACGGGATCCGTTCGGGGGAAATGATCCATACCGCAACCGGTGCACTTGCGCCGCCATCCGCCGTCGGCGACCCGTGTTTCGCTACCGCAAGCACCGCAGAACCTGGTCTTCTGGTGCCAATGGTCGAGCGACTTGGCCATGCCGAACATCGACAGGTCTTCGTGCCCCATGATCCCCTGCATCGCCAATGATCTGAGATCCACCATCGGNAACAAGATCTGCATTGCGTCCGGAGCATGCNGCACTTCGACTTCACNGAGCGCTANAGCGAACCGGGCTCCGCCATTCGGGTGGNTACCGAGGAAATAGCTGTTNTCTACAGGNAGCCCATATTGCGCAAGATCCTGCTTNGTNAACCACTTCGCGCTGGCCTCGGACCGTTCCTCATCGGACATAATCACAGGCTTATCACCCAGCAGCACGAGAATGCGCGTCTCGGGATCGTCGAGCTGGGCTTCGATATAGCTATGATCCGAGCGTTTAACACTTTGGCGGTCGAGCAGCGAAGACTCGCGAATTGTNGGTATAAACATTGGGTCCCTCCAGCGCCGCGACAACAGCACACGTACTCCTCGCGTGCAACGTGGACATCGCCAAAACTCCCATTTTCCCCGCAAAATCAGGTATGTGCAGCGAGTAATCTGTTAGCGCATTGTCATGTAGATGCGCAGGCCGCGAGCTGCGGGTCACAACCCCCTTGCTCTCCCGTAGCGAAACCGCCATATTCCGCTCGGGAGGTTGGCGCGGACGTGTCCCTCGCCAACCGGGTCAGATCCGGAAGGAAGCAGCCCTAACGAGCCCGACATGGGTCGTTGATCAGCCTCCCACTTCGCATCCTTGCACATGGCGGAACTGGATAGTCCGCCGNTTTCTTGAGTTGGCCGCACNGGTCTGCACATTTTGAATACGGAGCAGGACCGCGATCGGCCATGGCAGAAACCACTGACGACAATCAGTCTTCTATGTTGGGTGATGACGACCAGTCAAAGCCTTATGTGGTGCTCGCCCGAAAGTACCGACCAGAAAGCTTCGAGGATCTAATTGGCCAAGAGGCCATGGTCACGACTCTGCGCAATGCATTTGCCTCGGAGCGCATCGCTCAAGGCTACATGTTGACCGGCGTCCGAGGCGTTGGCAAAACGACAACCGCTCGGATCTTGGCTCGCGCATTAAATTATTCCGGCCCGGATGTTGAAGACAAACCAACCGTCGATCTGGTGGGTTATGGCGAGCACTGCCAGGAAATCATCCAGTCACGTCATCCGGACGTGCTCGAAATGGACGCAGCTTCCAACACCGGCATCGACAATATCCGCGAGATTATCGAAAGCGCGAAATACCGGCCGCTAACGGCGCGCTACAAAGTCTTTATCATCGACGAAGTGCANATGCTCTCGAAGGGNGCGTTCAATGCGCTTTTGAAAACATTGGAAGAGCCGCCGGAACATGTGAAGTTCATCTTCGCCACGACCGAAGTGCGCAAGGTTCCCGTGACGGTATTGTCTCGCTGCCAGCGCTTTGATCTGCGCCGCGTTGGTGTGCCTGATCTGACAAAGCATTTTGCCGGTATTGTCGAGAATGAGGGCGCGAAGGCTGACGAGGATGGACTACGTCTGATAGCGCGTGCAGCGGAAGGTTCTGTCCGCGATGGCCTCTCGATCCTTGATCAGGCAATCGCGATGGGCTCTGGCCATGTCAGTGTTGAAAACGTCCGCGCAATGCTGGGGCTGGCTGACCGTGGCCGCGTCTTTGATCTACTTGAGACGATCCTTCGGGGTGATACGGCTCAAGCGCTAGCTGGATTCGAAGCTTTGCATGCAGATGGTGCTGACCCTCTGCAAGTGTTGAATGATCTCGCCGAGGTCGTNCATCTCACAACTAAGGCNAAGATTGCAGGCGCAGATGCGTCGGGTGAAACGGTATCCGCCGAGGAGGCTTCGAGAACCATCGAGCTTGCCTCAAACCTGTCGATCCCGCTGCTATCGCGGATATGGCAGATGTTGCTCAAGGGTATCGACGAGGTTGGTGGAGCCCCCAGCCCGGTAACAGCGGCCGAGATGGTTACTATTCGTATTGCGCACACTGCCGACCTGCCAACGCCGGATGAGCTGATCAAAGCTCTTGGGGATGGTGGTGCTTCCCAGTCGCGTGCAGTTTCCGGTCAGAACAGCGGAGACGGCGCCGCCAGCAATGGTGGATCAACTGCACACGCCGCAGAACGTTCGATGGGTAATTTGGCTCCGGCGACAGACGCTGTCCCGGCAAGTGATCCTACCCCGACGACCGCCCTATTGCCGCAATCGCTAGAAGAAGTTGCGACCNTCGTTGGCGAGAAGCGCGACGCTATGCTCCGAGTTCATATAGAAGAACACATGAGCCTTATAGCGTTCGAGCCTGGACGCATTGAGTTCTATCCGCTTGATGGTGCACCGAAAGGTCTGGCTGGTGAACTTGGTGAGAAGCTCACGAAATGGACCGGCACACGCTGGGTTGTCGTTGTTGGGCGCGAACGTGGCGACCAGACGATTGGCGATGTTAAGCGTGCGCGCCGTGAATCTGAAATTGCCGCCATCAAGCAGGAGCCGGCCGTAGCTGCTGTGTTGAAAGCCTTTCCGGATGCTGAGATNAAAGACATCCGGCCCCTCGATGACGAAACCACAGAACATGAATAGCGCCACAAAAAATCAGGCACTGGAGAATAAGATATGAAAGACCTCATGGGCATGATGAAACAGGTCCAGCAGATGCAGGCCAAGATGCAGGAAATGCAGCAGGAGCTTGCGNACATGGAGGTCATCGGCCAGTCGGGAGCTGGCATGGTCACTGTCACGCTCAACGGCAAAGGTGAGATGCGCGGTGTCAAGATTGATCCATCACTCATGAAGCCCGATGAGACGGAGATCGTTGAAGACTTGATCGTCGCGGCNACATCTGACGCCAAAGTGAAAGTCGATGCTGCTAGTCAGGAAAAAATGAAGGCGATGACTGGTGGATTGCCAATCCCACCAGGGCTTAAGCTTTGGTGACAGATTGCTGCAATGCGGGANGGCACTTAGCACTTGCTGCCCATTCACAAATTGCTGTCCAATAAATCGCTGAATGAATTGCCAATACTGTTTTCTTCGGCATGATGAATAACTCGCCTCTCAACATAAAGGCGGTGCTTATTCATGGCGGAACGGTTTGTCGTTCAGGCAATTGCTTATCGAGCTGGTTTGATTTTAGCTGGCATATTCTCATTCGTGCTTCTGCTGGCGCCTGCAGCAACAACGGTCAGATCGACTGATACCGTCGACATTGCACTCGTTCTCGCACTGGATGTTTCTGGCAGTGTGAACGCTTACGAATATGCCCTGCAATGTGATGGGCTTTCGGCGGCTTTTCGTGATCCTGAGGTGCTGGCCGCTATNAATTTGGGCCAGCGAAGACGGATAGCGGTTGTTGTGGTCCAGTGGGCTGGCGTTGGGAAGCAGCTGATAACCGTACCTTGGAAGATTGTTGGTGATCGAGAGTCGGCATGGGCCTTCAGCNATGACATCAAGGCGATGCCCCGAATATTTNTCAACGGGGAAACTCATATTTCGGGCATTATCGAATTTGCGACGAAGACGGTACTTCGCGCCCCTACAGCCGCGGCACGCTATGTCATCGATATTTNNGGCGATGGCANGGATAATGTTGGGTACGCCCCGGATTTTGCCCGAAACCGTGCGCTTAAGTCGGGTGTCACCATTAATGGCCTCGCCATACTCAACGAAACGCCACGTTTGCTTGAGTACTANCATCACCGGGTCATTGGTGGTCCGAACGCCTTCGTCATTAAGGCAAACCGTTACGAAGATTATGCCGAGGCCATTCGCAAGAAGCTGATACGTGAAATCAGCCAGCATCTATTATCTTAGCAATGGTTTGACAGCCTGATTTCAAAAAGCGCGCGCATACCCATTTGCCGAATCCATCGCGCAGCGAGCACACATAAGTTGATCACATCCTCGATTCTCCGGCACCGTTGCTGACCTGCGGCTTTGCCTTGGCTCTCAAGCCGGTTAAGTCGATCTAGGTTTAGTCCACAGATCTGAACAATCGTGGTCAACCGACTGCAATCATTAAACTTCTATAGAACGATATTCCTTGGAGACAGATCGCATGAGCAACGGCCAGCATTGGTCAGACGACGTCTATGCTGAGATCAAAAAGCGCGACATCGAAACCGTCTGCACGGTACCAGACGGCGGCCTGACCAAACTTCTCAACATGATCAACGATGATCAGGCGATGAGGTTAGTCACCATGACCACTGAAGAAGAGGGCATGGGCATCGTCACAGGGCAGTGGCTCGGCGGCAAGAAGGCGATGATTGCCATGCAGTCTTCCGGTGTCGGCAATTGCATAAACGCACTGGGTTATCCGAGTATTCTTAAAGCGCCCTGCCTGATGCTGGTAACCATGCGCGGAATGTGGGGTGAGTTTAATCCTTGGCAGGTTCAAATGGGCATGGGCACCAAGCCGGCTCTGGAAGCCGTCGGCGTCAGATGCTTACCGGTCGAAAACCCGACAGAAGTTGGCGAAACGTTTGCCGCTGCTGCTGACATCGCCTTTCACGGCGGAATGTCCTGCGCGGTTTTGATCAGCCAGCGCGTGATGGGCGCCAAGGGCTTCGGCCAGGATTAGAACAGGATTGGGAAAAGGCAACATGGCAAAGACAGGATCAAACAAGATTCAGCGTCGGCAGTTCGTGGCCGATCTCCTGGCTAAGCGCGACGGTGCACTCGTTGTACCCGGATTGGGATCACCGACGTGGGATACTTTTGCGGCAGGTGACAGCCCTGAGTATCTCTACTCTTGGGGCGGCATGGGTATGGCTGTTCCGACAGCCCTCGGTCTGGCACTCGCGCAACCGGACAAACATATTCTGGCGCTGACCGGTGACGGTGAAATGATGATGGGGATTGGCTCGCTGGGTGTTGTCGCCAACCATGCACCAAGCAACCTTGGAATCCTGGTGCTCGACAACGAGCACTTTGGTGAAACAGGTAAACAAACCGGTCTCACGTCCAATCAGGCAGATCTATGCAAAGTTGCCGAGGGCTTCGGGATTACCAAGACTATGTTGGTGACCGAGCATAGCGCAGTCGACGATCTCGCCGAGCTGGTCTTCAAGACTCCTGGACCAACATTTGCGGTCGCAAAGATTGCACTCAGTGAAGATCCATGGATGCTGCCCGAGAAAGATGGTGCAGCAATCGCGCGTCGTTTCCGCGTCGCTCTTGGACTTGCCCAGGCTTAGTCTTCTCTGGCGACGCATTGAGGCAGGTCATAACTAACTGTTCCTGCTAAGCTCCTTTGCAATTCATTCAAGCACAGGAGCTCGGCGGGACATGAGCGAACAGCATAGTCGATCAGCTGCGACGATTGCAGCCCAGGCATTGCACATCATCAATGAAGAGACTGGTGGTGTCGTTCCTGGTATCGAGCTGGCCACCACGTTTGCCCGCGACGACAGCTACGAGTTTCGCTCGGAGTTCGGCTACTCCCGCGATTCCAATCCGACAACGCGCAACGCGGAAAAGATCATCAAGGCACTGTCTGGTGCAGAAGATGCACTAGTCTTCAACTCTGGTATGTCTGCCATTTCCACGGTCTACGAAACGCTGCGACCAGGTCAGCACGTTGTGGCGCCCATCATCATGTACCACGGCGCCCAACATTGGCTGCAGCATCTCGAAAAGACCCGCGGAATAGAGCTGACGCTGTTCGATCAGACCAAGCAGGGTGCCCTAAAAGAAGCAATTAAGCCCGGCAAGACCGAACTGGTCTGGATTGAGTCCCCCGTCAATCCAACGTGGGACGTGATCGATATTGCTGAAGCAGCTGATCTTGCACATGAGGCCGGGGCGACACTAGGGCTGGACACGACGGTGGCCCCGCCTTGTACAACCGATGCTTTTGCGCTGGGTGCCGACATCGTTTTTCAGTCAGCCACTAAGTATCTGGGAGGTCACAGCGATCTTACAGGCGGCGTCCTGACGACAGCCAAGAACGATGATCGATGGCAGGAGATTCAGTATGTGCGCAAGCATCTGGGCGGTATTTTACAGCCATTCGAAGCCTGGCTACTCATCCGAGGTATCCGGACGTTGTTTGTGCGGTTTGAGCGCGCCTCGCAGAATGCGATGGCACTCGCCCGCCATTTTGAGAACCACCCGAAAGTAGAGCGCGCGCTCTATCCCGGTCTCGAAAACTACCCCGGTCATGAGATTGCAGCCAGGCAGATGACCAATGGTTTCGGTGGGATGATGTCGCTTCTTATCAAAGGCGATGAAGCTGAAGCCCGAGCGACAGCAGCAGCCTGCCGTGTCTTCATGCCGGCGACGTCGCTTGGTGGCGTCGAAAGTCTGATTGAGCATCGCAAGACCGTTGAGGGCCCGGACAGCGCGGTGCCTGACAACCTGCTACGACTGTCAGTCGGCATCGAAGGCGAGCAGGATCTCATTGCCGACATCGAACAGGCACTTGGTCAGAAACCAAGCGTAGATCCTCGCGCTCTAAGAGCGGATGTCCGGTAGGAACCAGGTCAGCAAGCCGATGGCCGGCAGGAACGCGCAGATCTTGAATACTGTCGCGATGCTCGTCAAGTCAGCGACTTCGCCCAGGAGTGCAGCGCTGACACCACCGAGCCCGAAGACGAGGCCATAGAATAGACCGCCAATCAGCCCGATGCGGCCCGGTAGAAGCTCCATGGCGAAGACAAGGATCGCCGCGAACGCACTGGCCATGATGAACGCGACAAGGATCGTCAACGCCAATGTGCCATAGAAGTCCGTGTGTGGAAGGATTAGCGAGAACGGCAGCGCACCGAGGATCGAGAACCAGATGATGCGTCGCCGGCCAATCTTGTCGCCCAAAGGCCCACCGACCAGCACGCCGAGCGCACCGGACGCGAGATAGGCGAACAGCATCAGCTGCGCAGTTTCAATCGAGACGTTAAAGCGATCGATTACGAAGAACGTATAGTACGACGTGAAGCTTGCCGTGTACGCGCTCTTCGAGAACATCAATACGATCAGGATGAAGACGGCAAACCAGATGTAGCTCGTTGAGTAGGGGCTGGTCGCACCTGCAGGGCCGCCCTTTTTTGGTCGGCTGAGATGAACCAATTGCTGGGAATACCAGCGCCCGACGTAGCTGAGCACAAGCATGGCGAGCAGAGCTGTGACGGCAAACGAGGCAAGGCTCGCCTGGCCGTTCGGCACAACGATAAATGCCGCGAGCACCGGTCCGAGTGCACCGCCACCCTGTCCGCCAAGCTGGAAAACGGCCTGGGCGAACCCCTGCTTACCACCGGATGCCATCCGCGCAACGCGCGTCGCTTCGGGGTGAAAGATCGCAGAGCCGGTTCCGACCAATGCGGCACCGATGAGCAAAGTCTCGAAGCTGGCGGCCGTGCCGAGAACCACAAGGCCGATCAGCGTGAAAATCATGCCGGTCGCCAGCGAGTAGGGTTGTGGCTTCTTGTCGGTGATGAAGCCGACGGCCGGCTGGAACAGTGAGGCTGTCAGTTGGAAGACAAGTGTAATCAAGCCAATCTGGCTGAAACTCAGTCCATGTAGATCCTTGATGATGGGATAGATCGCCGGCACCAGGCTCTGCATCATGTCGTTGAGCAAATGCGCAGCGCTCAACGCCAGCAAAACCGGCATGGCCGTTGCAGATGCGGCAGCGGCAGCGGCAGACTCAGAACTCGTCGACGCGACGGTTTTCTGCATCGCTTCCTCTCAGCTCGATCAAAAAGTGATAAATGGTCAGACCCCCAATTCGATCAGATTGGCCCGAGTATTGGAAGTCTGGTGGATTGCCCCACCCGCACGTCCGCTGTTTGACGCCAACGGGTAATACTCAGTCGCGCCGGTTTCGCGCCGCTCCATGAGCGGCCATTTCGACGCGCACCTGAAAGTTTCCAAGGTGTGTCGCAGGGAACAGACGACCAGTCACAAACCCTTCAATTTGAACCTTGTGAGCCGAGCTAACGACTAAGCTGTTAGTGTTTAGAAGAAGGAATTGAAAATGCTGAGCCACATGATCCTGCACCGTTCCATGAATGCCTCGAAGCAAAAGGACGATCTCCAGCTCACCTCGAATGCGCGCGATGGCCAAGTTCGTGATCCAGTCAAACTTGCTGTTAGAAAGCAGTCGCTGAGCAATTAAAGGTCAGAGCCTAATTTATTTTGCTGTCGGTAGAGCCGTCGCACACTGCGACTGCTGGCGCTAACGCTCCCAGAAAGTCTAACCAGACGCCGCATCAATCAACGAATGGCCAGTAAGCACTCTCAAACTTCCACCTAACCGCAGCTATTGTGGAACAGCCACTTTGGGCCTCGGCTCTTTGGCGCTGTGCCAAGGGTTTTCTTAATCCGGTTGCGGCAGATCTCGGTATAAGTCTGCAATCGGTACGTTGAGCGCCTTTATAAGCTTGAGCAACTCATGTGACTGGAAACGACGCTTGCCATCTTCCGTGGCCTGGTATATCCGTGCGTCCAGCCCGCATACAGCAGCAGCCATCTCAATGCTCAAACCTGCAAGTTCTCTTAGTTCCCGGACCTACTTTGACACGTGCATGTCGGTGGTGCTGATCATATCGGTGCTATTATTTGGAGTGATTGTAGGCTGTCATCCATCTGTCATAAATCAGCGACTGTTTCAAGTGAAATGATGCCGGTTAGCTTTAGCTGTGAGCGCGGACATTCAAATAGGAGGGAGCTTTAAAGAAAAAACCGAAGAATTATGCGGAAGCGGCTAACATATTTGTAACGCTGAGAGGGTTATATTATTGAAAATCAATTCGTCAGGCGACCTGCCTAAATTATACTATCTGCCTGTAGCATGATGCTGCTCGGGTTGATCCGGCCTTACTCCGGAATGAAGCCAAGATTCATCGATTGCGCTGCGATCGTTTCTTGCCCAGCAGAAGCGTTGGGTTTGCTGCATTCTGGAGTTACCTCTCAATGCGCTTGCCAAGTTTTCAATTCTCTGGAGTATTCCCGGTATTCGAAAGGCTGAATGTCATTAGCGGCCTATGGCAACTAATGGACAGAATTTCTGCAGCACTCAGCTCAACTCGCCCGCGTATACATTATGTTTATTACTTCATAGCCGCATTCGATGTGTTGGCTGTTGCATTGGCTCTGTTCGGCTCTGATGTAGTTTTCCCTTCTAACTCCTGGCGCCGGCGAGGCATTGGCGGGGCGTAAGTCGCTCGCCGTCACGTTCAATCA
>NZGY01000030.1 GCA_002689605.1 Filomicrobium sp. | reverse complement strand
CGTGGAGTTCAAACATCCTTTTGTCAACACCAGTGTTCATATGAGCCAAAGGCAGTCGCTGTTTGTTCAGCAGTCGAGGTCTGCATATTCTGTTCTCAATCTTTTAGCGAAACCCACCCACCCGTTTAGTGCATTGAAATAGAGTTCTTTTTTGGAATCGCAACTCGAAGAGAGCCAATTCACTCTAAGAACCCTCTCACCCCTTAGCTGCAATTCCCGGTGAGTTTTCTGCAACCCACCCGGCTATTCTGGCAGCCGATAACGAAGCTATCGTCTCAACATGTTCATCAACGCACGGGGATGTGCAGACATGTCAGAAACCATACTTCGCTTGCCTGCTGTTCAAGGGCGGACAGCCAACAGCCGGTCAACAATATATTTGCGGATTGAGCAGCGGCTTTGGCCGAAACCAGTCAAGATAGGCGCTAGAGCTGTTGGTTGGCCGGAGAGTGAGGTTGAGGCCCTGAACTCCGCCCGTATCGCCGCAATGTCAGACGATGATATTCGCAAACTCGTCTCGCAGCTTGAATCTGCTCGACATCGCACCTTTGGGTGGGATGGCCAATGAGTGGGCCTCGGGAAATTGCCGCTGACTATGTACGGCGAGGTTGGTGCATAATTCCAGTCCCTCATGGCAAAAAGCGTCCAGTGCAGCCGGGCTGGCCGGAGCTTAAGATTTCCGAGCAAGAGTTAGGTTCATACTTCAGCGAAGCTTTGAGCAATATTGGCATACTCTTAGGTGAGGCTTCCTGCGAGTTGGTGGACATTGACCTCGATTGCCAGGAAGCCTGTGACCTCGCTTCCGGCATCCTCTCCCCCACAAATTCTATTTTCGGCAGAGCATCAAAGCCGACGTCGCACTACCTTTACTATTGCGAGACCAGCTCCCAGCACTTCAAAGATCCTGAGACAGGAGAAATGCTCCTCGAAATTCGATCGACGGGGCACCAGACAATTTTTCCAGGAAGCATCCATCCTTCCGGAGAAAACGTCGAATGGTATGAGGATGGCCCAATCGCAAAAGTCGAATCCTCTGCACTTTTGCCAGCGGTTAGCAAACTAGCTGCTGCGAGCCTGCTTGCTCGGCATTGGCCGGCCCAAGGTGGTCGGCACGATGCGCAACTAACCGTGTGTGCCTTCTTCGTACGCTCCGGTTGGTCCACTGAACGAATAGCAGCGTTTGTTGCTGGTGTCGTAGCCGCTGCTGGCGGAGATGCTGATTATGCAAAGCGGCTGGCCACGGCTCAAGATGCAGCCCGTCGATGGTCGGATGGACAGGCCATTCAAGGGTGGACAGCGTTCTGTGAATTGTTTGGCGAAAAGGTTGCCCAACGCGCATCAGAATGGCTTGGTCTTTCCACATCATCCAGTAGATCACAGAAGCAAGATGACGGTGCTTTACAATCGCCGGGCATGCTCAAGCATGGCTCCGATGTGGAGATTGCCAACCGCTTGTATGATGACCTCCGCTGCAAGCATGGTGACGTCATTTTTGATGAAGGGCGACCATGGAAATTCGATGGAATTTGCTGGGTCCCGATTGCAGACACGGAATTACGACTTGCTGTGCATCGCTACGACGGGGGAACTTATGGGCCCCGATCGGCTCACGTAAAACTCAACAAAACACAGATAAACAGCATTCTCCATGAATTCTCTGTAGTTAGTGCGCACGATAATTTCTTCCGCAACTCCAAGACTGGCATCAATTGCACTTCGGGCTTTATCAATTTTAATGATGCCGGCGATGCCACGCTCATTCCGCATAGCCCCGATCATAGATCGCGATACGCTGTGCAAGGCAGATGGCCAACCATTTGCGAGGAGGATCAAACCGCTCGTTCGCTTCTGGTCAAGCTGCTGCGGGGTTCATTCCTTGGCGACCCGGACGCCGAAGACAAGATTGATCTGGTCGCAGAAGTAGCTGCATCGGCCGCATTAGGGATCGGGACACAGATCAGGCAGCCGCGTGCCGTTGTCTTGCTCGGCCGGACAGCAGAGAATGGCAAATCGCAAATTCTCGACCTGATGCGTGGAGTGCTTCCTGACGAGGCGGTCAGTTCCCTTCCACCACACCGGTTTGCCGATGATAAATATGTAATTCAACTCGCAGGAAAGAACCTGAACGCAAGCGACGAGCTAGCGTCAGGCAAATCCATCGGATCAGATACCTTCAAAATAATCGTAACTGGTGATCCGACATCAGCTCGTGATGTGTATCGTTCCGTTGTGCAGTTTCGAGCAAGCGCACAGCATGTCTTTGCCACGAACGTCCTCCCAGCATTCCAGGGCGGTATGGACCGAGGGGTACGCAGGCGGCTGCGCGTGATTTCATTCAACCGGACCGTGCCAGTTGGAGAACGGATTCATGGCATTGGCGCCCGGATTTGCCGTAAGGAACCAGATCTTCTCCTTGACTACCTTGTGCAAGGCGCAAGTCGGCTCATTCGTCAGGGTGGTTTTTCGACTCCAGAAAGTTCTCTCGACGCTGAACGGGACTGGTTAGTCGATGCTGACCCCGTTTTACTCTGGCTTGATGACGAAGTTCGAATTGATGCGATGGCTGCGCCCTTGCTTGTCGGCGAATGGACATGGACAGCTCGGTCAGCCCGACCCATGGCGATCAGGAAGGGTCCGCTTGGAATGGCCATTTCGACTGCACCTGCTACCACCCGAACCTCCTGTTCAATCAGTTCGGCATGCTGGAGCGTTGCGCCCTGCGCCATGGCAATGTCCACAGCGCCGACGGCTGGCGGGACGTTCTAGACCCCGTCATCGCCCGGTACGCTGGCCGCGACCTTGGCGGCCGGTTCTTCCGGGCCGATGCCGCCTACGCGATCCCGGCGATCTATGAGCGGCTGGAAGAAGCCCGGTTCTTCTACGCCATCCGGCTGCCTGCCAACACCGTCCTGCGCGAGAAGATCGCGCATCGGCTGACGCGGCCCGTGGGGCGGCCTTCGCAGACCAAGGTGAAGCGGTTCTACAACCAGCGCGGCACGGCTGAGCAGCATATCAAGGAAGGCAAATACGCCTTTCGCTGGACACGGCTGTCATGCCGGAAGTTCCGCGATAACGAGGTGCGACTGCAACTGCACGCTCTGGCCTACAACCTGGCCACCATCTTGCGCTGCACCGAGCTGCCCGAGGCGATGGCCGACTGGTCATTGACCAGCCTGCAACTGAAGCTGATCAAGATCGGCGCCCGCGTTGTGCGTCACGCCCGCGCTATCACCTTCCAGCTGGCCGAGGTGGCCGTCACCGGCCCGATGGTCCGCGCCATCCTCGCCGCGATCCGCCGTCTTCGGGCGCCACCGTCATGCGCGTGACGGCGATCCACGCCCAAACTGAACGAAAGCGGCAGGACANGTCTGTCCGCNGCGCTGAAAAACGCCGTCGCCCGGACACAACACGGCGGCTTCGCGGGCCGATCTGCCCTGTTCCAGCGCCTTGCGCGCCCGACAACGCCGCTCAGGACGGAAAATACTTGTCCAGCGGTCGGATTCAGGCGATCTTCACGTCAACCGGCATGCCACTTGGGGAATGTCGGACCAGACAAGAGAGACACATGGCACGGCTGAGTGATTTTGATGAGATTGGGCAGGATTATTACAAATCCATGCCGATGCCGGAATTTTCGGAAACGCCTTGGATCACCCCGAAGCTAACCTCCGAGGCACGCATCGCGATTATCTCCACTGCGGGCCTACAACGTCGTGGCGATCGACCGTTTTCCGTAAACTCAGCAGATTACCGTTTGCTGCCAAGCGACACGCCGGCGGCCGAACTGGAAATGAGCCATGTCTCGATTAATTTCGACAGAAGCGGCTTTCAACAGGACCACAATATTGCGCTGCCGATCGACCGGTTGAACGAATTTGCTGCCGAGGGCAAAGTCGGTTCGGTAGCGTCGGTCCACTATTCGTTTATGGGCGCGACCCACCCGGACAAACTTGAGCGGGCGGCATCACAGCTCGCCGGCGTCCTCAAGCAGGATAAGGTCGACTCGATCTTGTTGGTGCCGATCTGACCGGCCTGCACGCGCGCCGTGGGCGGGCTTGGCCATTATCTCGAACGCGCTGGATTCGCGACTGCCAGCATCAGTTTGATACGATTGCATACAGAGAAGATCCGCCCGCCGCGGGCGCTATGGGTGCCGTTCAATCTCGGTCGCCCATTCGGTGTTCCGCACGACGTGGCATTTCAGTCGCGCGTTCTCCAGGCCATGCTCGACCTGTTCGAAGCACCTGAGGGCCCGGTACTGGTCGACTACCCGGAGGAGGCACCTGGCAGTGGCCCGGACGGGATGGACGGGCTTGCCTGCCCAATGCGGTTTGATGCGCCAGTCTCTGCAGATGAGACGCTGGAACAAGCGGTGTTCCGGGAAATTCAGGAACTGCAACCCTGGTATGATTTGGCGTTCGAGCGTCGCAAGCGCACGACGGTTGGCGTCACCGGGCTAGGCATCGAAGAGGTCGCGCGCACGCTTTCAAGCTGGCTGACGGACACGCCACCCACAGAAACCGTCAACGGTCAAACACCAGCCGCTATGCTGAAACTCGCCGTCGAGGATCTCAGGGCGTTTTATTTCGAAGCCGCAGCCGGCCAGCCCCAAGGCGATGCGATCGGCGCCAGGCAACTGGCTGATTGGTTCTGGGAGGAAACATCAGGTGCAAAACTGTTCCTGGCGCTGCGTGATCGCTTGATCCCGGAAGAGGATCCGGCGCTGCAGATGCTGGGGCACAATAGCGTTGTACCCCGCGATGAGTGGAAACGCTTTGGCATCGATGATCGATGGTGGCATGCGCGCTGATAGCCGTACAAGATAGAGTAGGAAACAGCTGATGAAACGTACCGGCAGTTGTCTTTGCAGCGAAGTCACGTTCGAGGCTGAGCCGATGCCGTCGATGCAGGCCTGTCATTGTTCGATGTGCCGCATATGGACCGCCGGGCCATTCATGTCCGTGCCTTGCCAGAACGCGTCCTTTGCAGGGCTCATCGGCGAATATGCTCCTAATCGACGCCGGCAACTCATCCGGCCAAACGACCAACATCGCGCTAACATCTTTCGCCTTAGCGCATCACTCAGACTGAGCTTGTCTCCGTTAGCCTGACCGGTGTACTTCCCCCTGCCACAACCGACAAAACTGACAGTACTGGAGTNTCGTCAGTTGTGTCGGTTGTGGCGCAGGCCTCATNTTTTAATCTTGTGGGCTGTTTTTAGGCCGAGGCCAATGACGCCTGTCCGGGCACATGCGTCTCGCAAGACAGACGCCACTGCGGTATCGAGCGGCCCACNTCGCCTCTAAACGGGCTCCTAAGNCCGTTCAGACCCTCGACCATGCTCATCATGGACGGCCCTGGATGCTTAGTGCACGTCCCAGACGATCTTGATCATCTGAGTTCTGGCGAAAAGCATACTCACGAAACGAAAACCGTTTTTTGTAGTTGCGGTTGTCGTTGTTGTTCCTGTTCCGATTTGCCGATCGGAGGTTCTGTGGTTTGTTGTTCCACGAACCGCCGCGCAGAACACGGCGACAGGGGGCCGTCCAGGCTCCTCGGGATATTGTTGGCCGGATCATATGGGCCATCCCGGAAGATCGCATGGCGCAAGCGCCACGTATCTGCATGCTCCGCATGAGCAATCCACGACGCTATTCTGGCGTCACGCTCAGAAAGTGAGATGGATTTCATGCGGCTGCGGTCCGTCAAACCTCGCAATCGGTTGCGAAATCGTCGGACGTTTTCCTCCGGCAATCGTCTTTCACCATTTGGCGATAGCACGAAACCGAGAAATATCTGCTCCACCTTGGTGGATAAAATCCTAGTTTTGACTGGATGCAGCCTCAGTCGCCGGCCAACAAGATAATCCGCAATCTTCATACGCCACTCCTCAAGGACGCGAGGGTCATCGCTAAAGAGCGCAAAATCATCGACGTAACGGACATAAGGCGCTCGCAAAACCTCTGTCACCCAATGGTCAAATCGATTGAGGTAGAGATTGGCGAAAAACTGGCTGGTGAGATTGCCGATTGGCAAGCCGCGGCAACGGTCGAACGGAGAGAAGAGATCATCACCGTAAAAATAAAGATTGACTGCTTCCTGCCAGTTGGAACCGTCAACGATCAAATCCAATATAGACAGCGTCCGCTCGCAAGCGATCCGCCGCCGAAACTCCTGCTTTAGAATCTCGTGGTCGATTGCCGGAAAATATCGATAGATGTCACAGCGGAGCACATGAGCATGCCGGCCACGACAACCCTCATAGTGTGATCGCTTTGATCTAGTCACCAGCGTTCTCGGACGAATTAACCTTTCAACCAGAGCAATATTTTAAGCTGCGCGCGGGGAGATTCACTACATTCGTCAATCGGAAGCTTATTTATTTAAGCGGAGAAAAATTGGTGGGTTGAAGCAAAACATTATTCAACTCGCGTAAGTACGGTCTGCCTGTGCGCTGAAATTCTCGCCAGCTTTCATCTTCGCCTAACCTAGCACGCGCTTCAGTCCTTGCATTTAAATCCGGGTAAACCCAAAGGTGCGAAACCTCGTTGGGCTGACCAATTTCGGTTTGCCACAGTCCAACAATTTTCGAGTACTTTTGCCGATTTGGGAGAGCTTCCTTGAAGTGCCCGATCCAATTACCCACTTTTCCAACCGCACATCGGTAATAGCGGTACTCGTAGACATTCCCAGCATCTTGTGGGGGAACGAACGGGGCATGCGGATTCATAATTCGAATATCCATTCGGCGCACCCACCCCTGGACCACGGGGAGATAGCCATCAACCCAATCTCTGTTTTGAGATAGTTTGGTGCGCAGCTCCTCGCGCTGAGCGTAACTTTCATATCGCCAGAGATGCCAAACCTGGTTTAAGCGTCCAAACTCACTGGTCCAATACCCGCAGTTCACCCCGTAATCGTTACCGCGCACTGAACGTCCAACTTCCCCCGCATGCTTCAGGTACTTAGGCAGATCTGCTGGTAAAAAGGAGTACGTTCGCATTTCGAAAATCATAGATATTTTCTTCACCGGCTACTAAATCAGATTGAATTATTTTCCACTTTTACCCGAGAAGATTGAACGTTCTCAAATCGCCGTTGCAACACACAAAACAGGGAAATTAACAAAACCAAAGCGATCTTCTTTATCTGCATCACTCAGTTGCGAAAGCCAGAGATTTGCATCTTCTTCAGAAACACCTTGGCTTGCCGCAAACTTGGCGATTAACTTCGACAAGTAGTATGCCGTCGATCCTGCATGAAGTGCGGTATCAAGAAATGATATATTTGTTCGCGTTAAACTACCGAAACCATTTTTCTCCAACAGTGGAGGTAGCTCCAACGGTAGCATTTGATGGAAGCAATGAGCTCGCCAAGCTTCATTTATTTGTTCATTAAGCTTTCTTTCGGCGCCATAAAAACGACAGTGTTCCCAAAGTATTGAAACAATCGCTATGGGGCATCCGGGTTTCAAAACGCGTCGAGCTTCTTCTAAAGCCGCGCTTACATCTTCCACATATTCATACACTTGGATCACAGCTAGCCCATCAAATTCGGCATCGTCAGACGGTATTTGGGCTGCGTTACCTTCAATAATTTTAACACAAGTGAGCCCTTGGCAGACGGCTCTCGCATTTTCCAACATTTGGGGGCTGCTATCGATACCAACTACGCGCCCTTCAGTACCGGCGGCATTCCCGAGTTCTCGGACAAGATGTCCCCCACCGCAACCAACATCCAAGTACGATTTTCCAACGCGAACTTCTAATGCTTCCATAACCGCATGCCGGCGGCTATTTCCTGCTTTACCTTCTGATACATTTCGCTGCCATTCGGCAACCTCCCCGCTGAAATCCATTGTCATATCTCCACAAATTCTCTGACTTCTTCTTTAAGCTATTCTTCGAAGCCTGACATAGCAATCAAGTCGGGCCTTCAAGGGAACGCGTTTATTTCTACCCGCTCCCTGAGCCGCCTGTAATACCCCACCTGCCATCTTTAAAAATTATGATGTAAAGCGATTTATAATTACCAATAAGTGTGCCGTCTGCTTGGTAACGTCCAAATTGGAGCGATGCGTGGTATTTATGGTCGTTAAACTTTTCCAAAGTCAGTTCGTCTAATTCCGAATAGCCCCAGCCGTCGTCGGAGACATGGCTCTGAAACCACCTAAAAAGGTCATCCGCTGTTTTCCATTCATAGATGGTATTATTTCCCATCACCCTGAAATGTGGAAAATGGCACGCCACGGACACACCATGCAGATCTTTCGCGTTTAGCGAGGAAAAATAATGATCTATTGCGTTTCTTACTGCTTGTTCGCCCATTTACATCTGCATCCTATGCCAGCCATCGAGCAGCTCTTTGGCTTTTCGACTTACAGTCGACGGTTTTGATCCACTGCAGTCATAAACTTCACGGTAAGCCAGCGATGCATTACCGCTTTCAACGTACTTTAGACAAAATTTATGCTGCTTTGGCGTTAGTATAATTGACGGCACTTTGGTCACCTCCACAAGAAAACCCGGCCTCTGGAAAGAGACCGAGTGAAGTTGGGAAACACAAAGGAGAGGGCTAATCGTTGAGATTACCTCAACGGTAAAGATTTACACCATATGTTGTGTTGCCCGATAACTCTACCATCTATATCTCGTGTGTCTGTCATCGGGTTTTATTACAGAAATTCTGTTCAGCTTGTCTGCGATGCAAGCTTTGCTTTCACCAACTTTCTGGCAGTGTCGTCATCTACAACTGGTGTTACGACCGGGAAAATGACTGAGTCTGACCAACTCATAATCCATGATGTTAACGCTTCTTGATTGTCGGTCTCGACCACTACCCAACCGTTACCATTCGGCACGTCATGCCATCTGGTAATTTGGGTTACTCCATCGGGATATTCCCCAGCAATTTGCTCCTCGGTCATGTTCGCAAATAATGCTTGGGTTTCGGCTTGCTTGTCCCGATCGACTTGGTAGGTACACATAAAAATCAAAGTTAGCTCCAATCATAGGTTCGTTTGATATCTGGTGTAATTTAAATAGTCTTGCGGTATCGACGATTATGGTATCATCCGATAATGCGGATCACCTGTCTCCTTTGAACGGATACCTGCTTATATAGTTCTTCGGCTGTGCCATCAGCCGCCACAGCGTCGTAAGCACTTTCGATAGCGCTCGTAGATGGGTACGTTGCACCGAATAGATAGGTTTTGCCATTCGCATAGTCTCCGATGGTAAGGGGACCATATCGCCCGCCTAACGCACCATTTTTTGTCAAGACATCAGCAAACTTTGTTATGGGTTCGATCGCGGGGTCGTCTGCGATGCCAAATGTTAATGTGACGTATTTTGCATCGTCTGCTGAAGCTACCCCAAAAGACGTCAAAACCTTCATGACGCCCCTACGAACAACCGAAAATTTTCCACTACCTTGCGCTTTTTTCACGATAGGCGCCTCATGCAGTGCATCATACACTGCCTCCATCTTCCCCATGTTCTCGTAAGCCTGGATTGCCACGAAATTTCCGACATTGCTGCCAGACTGCATCATGCCGATCCGAACGCCCTGCGATCCGTTAGCTAAAGAAATTTCCTTCATCTGCTTTAACGCTGAAATCGCATCATCGCGATAATCGGCAGCGGTTTTAAACATTGTAAGTACTGTATAAGCCATGTCAGAACCTCTCGTATGCGTTAGCGAAAACTCTATTTCCATCTATTAAAATATGATCTGAGTGTTTCGGATTTATGACAGAGCCATGCACGTGGCTCTGTGCGGCTCCGATGTAGTTTTCCCTGCTAACTCATGGCGCCGGCGAGGCATTGCAAAGCTCAGCGGAATTTATACAGGCCTTATCGAGCTGCTTCGCCAACCCGGCAAGTGACAGCGCATTCTCACTAGAGCCCGGTCGTTTCATGTGGAAGCGCTTGGCGCATCCAGCTGAAACGTGAATCGGTCCCTAAACTTATTGAGTAGAACGAGATTCACGTTCCGGCCAACAAAATGAGCAAGTCGAACAGTGATNCCATCCGGAACGATCTTGTTCTAGAGACCACGCAAGACCGGCACCGGCTTTGCTGCCAACACACGCCACGTCCCAAACATTCCAAACGCAAGTATCAAGAACACGGACACTCCAAGCGCGCCAGCTACAGCCAGCCATGAAAACACAAATGTGCCCTCAAGAACAANCGTCACGACAAGCCAAGCTGCCAGTGATCCAACGAGCAATGCTACCGCAGCGGTAAGAAAGGCGAGCAGGCCGTANTCCGCCAGGTGCGNGAAAAGTAACTTCCGTCGGGTCGCTCCAATGCATTTCAGGACAACAGCTTGCAGGATACGTCGCCGCTGTGCCGTTGCTAACGCACCCGCTAGCACCAGGGCACCGGCAAGCAACGTGATGCTTGCCGCAACCCGAACTGCGATCATCACGCGGCCGAAAACATCGGCGAAGGCATTGATTGCGTCCTTGACGCGGATCATAGACACGTTGGGCAACGCCTTACCGACTGCTCGTGCNANCTTCGCCTCGTTCTCCGACGATGTGCCTGCCGGTAGCTTCACAGTCGCGAGAAGATTATGCGGTGCCGCCCGCAGNGTATTCGGAGAAAAGATCATAACGAAGTTGATCGCCAGACTTTCCCATTCGATCTCGCGCAAGCTCGCGATCCGCGCCGTAATGTTTCGACCAAGGATATTGACCGTAATCGTATCTCCAACCTTGAGGCCCATCTCTTCGGCCAGATCCGCAACGAATGAGACCTGAGGTNCGCCTGCGTAATCCTTGTCCCACCATTTGCCTGCAACAACCTTCGAGCCTTTGGGAATGTCCTCGGAATAAGTCAGGCCTCGATCACCATTCAACACCCACTTGGCTTGCGGTTTAACCTGGGCATCATCAGCCGGGATACCCTTCAGCCTGANGATGCGGCCGCGTAGCATTGGTGCAGTGTCGATTTTCGTGTTCGGCACATTACCCAGCACATTTTTCTCAAACGTCGCACGGTCCTGTTTNGCGATATCAACGNCAAAGTAGTNCGGACTGTTTTGCGGCATGCGANCGCGCAGTTCATCAATCAGGGAGGCATCGACCAAAGCGACAGCTACGAGCAAGGATAGTCCTGCTCCAAGCGACAGAACGACAGAACGAGTGAGGCCACCCGGTGCAGCCAGACCAACCATCGCCAATGCAAGNTCAGGTCGACGCGGCCTTGGCAAGCGTCGTGCGGCCAGTGTCACGCCCCAGCCAATCAACCAGAACAGACCGAGGATCGCAGCAGCCCCTCCCAGGAACCCAAGCGACAGACGCATATTGCCGGATGCCCAGATCGTGAACCCGATGAGCATTGCAGCAGCCAAGATTGTCAGCACCAACACCTTGCGGGAAGGAAAAAGTTCCGCAGAGCCGACCTCATCACGAAACAACGCTGCTGGTCGAATGCGCTCTGTTNGCCCGAGTGGCCAAAGCACAAAGAACAGAGCCACCAGCAAGCCATAGAGCATGCCAATGCCCACATTGCTCCAGGACACCATGCCGGAGACAGAAATCGGCAGTGCTTCACCCAGTGTTTGCCCCAATAACCAGGGCACAAGACTGCCGATAGCCACACCAACAAGCGTTCCAAGGAGCGCGATAATCATG
Source organism: Filomicrobium sp. (assembly GCA_002689605.1). Lineage (GTDB taxonomy): Bacteria > Pseudomonadota > Alphaproteobacteria > Rhizobiales > Hyphomicrobiaceae > Tectiglobus. The sequence continues at coordinate 34,185 of NZGY01000030.1, read as the reverse complement.
ACTTGAATCAGATAGATTCCGAANACGAGATTACCGGCAGCCCCGACACTCTTGTACGTCGCAACAACCTTGCGGCGACGTTCGATGAAAGTCTGAACCGCACTGGCGACCCCCACACCGCCGATCAGAAGAGCTGCCAGCCCCAACAAAGTCAGAAACTCGCGCAGTCTGGTCAGCACCCGCGTNATAGATGGAGATGGATCACGCCGGTCCCTNATGATGAAGCCGCCCTCTGGCAGTTTCTTCTTCACCAGATCACGCAAACGCAGAACAGTTGCCAACGGTTGTCCGTCACCATCAGGTGCCAACACCGCATAGCGCCAGTTAATCAGGGTTCCAGGTTTGACCAGTTGCGTCGCGGCCAGCGCTTNATGCGATAAGATTATTCGAGGACCAAACGCGAGGCGGGCGCTAATCTTGTCAGGTTCGTTGTCAATAATNCCGGTGATCGGAACCAAACCGCTCCCAAGTTTTATCTTGNCACCGACCTTGAGACTGAGCCGATCAANTAAGCTCTGAGCGACAACAGCACCTTTGTCTGCGCNTATAGCCTTTTCAAAGCTTTTGCCACTAACAAGTGTCATGTCCCCAAGCAGCGGATAGGCCGGGCCAACGGCCTTGATCTCGACAAGCGACTGATCAGAGCCATCCGGAAGCCTTGCCATCGAGCGCATGGTCGCCGTTTCAGCAACTTTTCCAAGCTCTTTGATTTGAGCAAGCTCGGGACCACTCGCACGCTTGTGGACACGTCGAAGCGTAATATCTCCACCCAGGAGAGTACGGCCTTGATTAGCAAAGCCGTTCAACAATGCATCTGTCAGCGCGCCTACGCCGGTGATTACAGCAACGCCAAGTGCAATGCAGGCTATGAACACGCCAAACCCACCGACACCTGCGCGCAGCTCGCGCAGGGCGAATGTAAAAACGAGACGCAATCCACTCGGTGTAGCGCTTGGCGGATTTGAGGATTGTATTGAGATGGTTTCAGCAGAGCTCATTGTTTAGCCCCGACCAACTGTTGCTCGGCAATACGGCCATCCGCCATCCGGATCACGTCATCGCATTGCGCCGCCAATCCTTCGTCATGGGTTACCAGAATAAGCGTAGAACCCTCACGTTTCTGGAGCCGGAACAGCAGTTCCACAACATTAGACCCGGTAGCATTATCCAGATTTCCGGTAGGCTCGTCAGCCAACAACAGCCCTGGTCGAGGCGCCAGCGCTCTGGCAAGAGCGACACGCTGCTGTTCACCACCAGATAGTTGTGCGGGATAGTGGTGTAAGCGATCTCCTAGTCCCACGTCGCTCAAGAGTTCACGCGACTTGGCACTTCCGTCTGTGCGCCCTGTTAATTCCAGTGGCAGCGCAACATTTTCAAATGCCGTCATCGTTGGGATTAAATGGAACGACTGAAATACGATCCCAATATTGCGCCCGCGTACATCAGCTAGCTGGTCTTCCGTTAGTGACGTGAAATCATGCCCTGCAACTTGCACCTCACCGCGCGTTGCCCTCTCAAGCCCACCAATGATCATTAACAATGAGGTCTTACCCGATCCGGAAGGTCCGACCATGGCAACGGAGCGGCCACTCGGCACAACAAGGTCAATGCCGCGCAAAATGTCGACTGGCCCGGCCTTGCTTGGCAGTGTCAGCTCTAGGCTCCCAAGTTCAACGGCAGGAGGCTCAGTGGTGACCCTTTGATCCATTAGAACGCCTCAGCAAGAGAGTTGACACGTAGTGTGCAGAACGCCACCAGTGATCTAACGATATAGAACGGTTCGTCGTACGACCAAGACCAGCAAACAAAACCAAACTGTCGAATCACGTCGAGAAACACCGAGATAACCATGATGTTTGTTACGCCCATTAAATCCATTCAGACCAGTAAGATTCGGCAAGCTGCGCTAGCAATATTCGTTTCCCTTATCCACCTAACGATGTTAGCCGCTACATCCGTCGCATCTGAGGCAAAGACCATGCATATTGTAGCATTTGGCGACAGCCTCACTGCCGGCTACCAGTTGCCTCCGAAAGACTCCTTCCCGGCGCAGCTCGAACGCGCACTTCGGGGACGCGGACATAACGTCAAAGTGTCCAATGCCGGTGTTTCAGGTGATACCACCCGCGGCGGGCTCGAGCGCTTTGACTGGGCCGTGCCTCAAGGCGTTGATGCAGTTATTCTGGAGTTGGGTGCAAACGACGCGCTGAGAGGCATTTCGCCAGAAGTAACCAAACAGAACCTCAGCGGCATTCTCGACAAACTCAAAGCCAAAAAAATCCCCGTCTTACTGGCCGGCATGCGTTCACTGGCGAACTGGGGCGAAGATTACGCGAGGAAGTTCAACGTCATCTATCCTGACCTGGCAAAGTCCTACGACGCGATTTTGTATCCCTTCTTCATGGAAGGTGTCATCGACAATCCGGAACTCAAACTGTCAGATGCGCTGCATCCAAACACAAAGGGTGTGCAGGCAATCGTCGAGAGAATTCTGCCAGACGTCGAAAAGCTAATCGCCCGCATCAAAGCCAGCGGCCAGGTTGAATAAGCGCAGCAAAGACCAAGGTTAGAGACCTGACTAAAGGCCATAGGTGCTCATGCTACAGCGCGGTCAACTCGCGATTTTAGGGTGATAGCGTTGCGGGCGGTGGAGGAGCGTCGGGATCCGAGTCGCCGATAAGCTCTGATGCCCCGTCAAGACCATAAATGTCCGGGCGAAACTCAATCCGACCATCATCTTCGACCCATGCTGTAATATAAGAGAAATGCACTGCCATCGGTCGGGTAAGCTTGACGTCAAACTCTTTCGGTCGCTTCTCGCGCAGTTCTAGGGGATCGGTGGTATCCACAATCTGGCTTATTGCAGACGGATCATTGAGACCTGGCTCATACCGCGTAATCCACGACACTAGGTCCATGACGTTCTCAACCCGGACGCAGCCTGCGCTGAACGCACGATGGCGCTGCTTAAACAGCGGCTTGAGTGGCGTGTCGTGCATGTAGACGATATCTTTGTTCGGCATATTGATGCGCACAAGACCAAGCGCGTTCCAAGGACCTGGATCCTGGCGNAACTTTANNTCTTTTGCATCGGCNGTTCGCCAGTCGACTGACTGNGGATCNATTTCCGGGCCTCCATAGTATCCCTTCGCCACACGTATATGNTCTTTTTGCAGATATTCNGGCTCACGAACCAACCTGGGNATCAAGTCCAAGTGTGCAACGCTATCGGGCACATGCCAGAAAGGAAAGAAGTTNACGCCCTTGATTGTGGCTTCAATCGACGGTGTCTGGCGATCAGGTTTGCCAACAATTACACGATGGCGTTTTCGCACCTCGAATTGCTCGACCGNTTCGAGCTGATAGCCCGGTACGTTGACGAGCACATATCTTTCCTGGTTGCCGCCNTCCATTAAGGCCGCGATCCGGCGACGATTGAGCATCAGCTGCCTCAGTCGGGCTTCGGCAGTCACGGCTAGCTGCGCTCGTGTTGGTCGATCAAGACGCCCAGATACACGCAAACCATGACGCTTCTGGAAGCGCTTCACACCGAACTCCAACCATTCGTCAAAGTTGAATCTGCCGACATAGTATCCGGCACCCTTTGCTGGAATATCGCCTGTCGTCACAAGTTGACGGCGAATGGCTGGAATGGCCTCGTTGTCGTCACCCGGTCGGATCAAACGAATTGTCTTGGTCTTAGGCCAGCCGCCTTTCTGGACAATCTTCCTATACTGCGCAATCGCCGTATCTATGCGCTCCAACATTTCGTCGGAACGAAGAGGAACTGGGCCCGTTCTCAAATCATCTAGCTTTTTGGGATTGCTGCCAGCTCGGCGCGCCGCATTACGATTCTTCTTGTTTTTGTTGAAAACTTCTTCCCAAAAACTATCACCGGCATATGCAGCTTCGGACGCAAGAGCCCCAGCGACTGAACCCGAAAGAACGCCCAAGGCCTTGCGGCGGCTCAACAGCGTATGCTGAGATCTAGCTCGTGATTTGCCGTTCAATTTATCAGTTCGCTTCGACATTTGCTTATCGCGTCCCTCAGACAGCCTGAATAGCTTTCTCTCGCAACTCGTCTTTACAACGCCGCACCGCGCCAAGCAATCGACGGACATTNCTGGCACCTTTTGCCGATATGGCGAGTGTTATAGCCACTTGCTAACCCAAACCAACCGATTGCCAGTCAACAGCCCGTGAGCCTGTATNTTCCCGCACCTGACAAGCACATAGCAACGGCAAGTTTGTGGCATCCCGATGATGTCGTTAGAATTCTATTTCCACTAAAAACACTGATTTCTTGGNAGAAAGAAACCGTCAAATGAGCGAAAAACCCGTGCTGTGGGATGTTGACAACCGAGGTGTTGCAACTGTGACACTCAATCGTCCCGAACGAAACAATGCCTATAATGCGGACCTTATTGCAGGACTTCATGGGGCGATGGATGATCTTGGTACGCGAAGTCGCGCCAGAGCTGTCGTCATTAAGGGTAATGGCCGCCACTTCCAAGCCGGCGCCGATCTCATATGGATTAACCAGGTTCGTGTTGGCTCAACTCAGGAAAACTTTGAAGCTTCAGCTGCAACCGCCCATGCTATCGATCGACTGAACCGTCTGTCATTGCCAACGGTTGCCTTGGTTCACGGATTTTGCGTCGGCGGCGGGACAGGCTTGATCGCAGCGTGCGATGTTGTCATTGCAGCTGAGAGCGCAAAGTTCGCAATCTCTGAGGTTCGTTGGGGTCTCACCGCTTCGATCATTTTCCCACAACTGAATGATGCAATTGGTGTCCGTCAGCTACGCCGTTACGGATTGACGGGNGAAAGGTTCGATGCAGCTGAAGCTTGCCGTATCGGCCTCGTCCATCAGGTCGTCAGCGACGATCAATTGGAGAGTGAAGGTGAGCGCATTATATCCGCCCTACTTGAAAATGCTCCGAATGGCATAGCCGAGACAAAGGAGGTCGCTCTGTCATACGCATTTGGCGACGTCTCGCCCGGTGACATGCGATGCCTCATCGCGAACCATGCCGCCAAACGGCAAACAGACGAAGCGATCGAAGGCCTTGCTTCATTTGCAGAAAAGCGTTCNGCNNANTGGTAATGCGGTCNNCTGAACAANTAGNANGGCCATNGCNTCGATCAGCGATGGCCCTCTACTCATTTATCTNCGGTCAGCAATCTTTATGTTCCGCTATCAGTAGCGGTCACCAGGATAGATCAGCCGATTGCTGCGACGCGGACGATACGTCGGTGTCCGATGATACGAAGCAGCCGAATGACGAACGACTCGACGGCTCCGTCTGTAGTTTNTGCGAACCGGACGACGAACCGAGCGGCGCACTCGACGATTGACACGTCGCGCAACTTTCCGAGAACCCTGACGTGCATGCCCCGTCACAACTATACGCATGCGCTTCATACCGTGGCGGCGCACCAGATTGTAGAATGTCCTGGCGTTCGCGGTCCGNAAGCGAATACAGCCATGTGAAGCCGGCCNNCCGAGGCGGCTCACTGCCGTNGTACCGTGCGTAGCAATTCCGCCATTGAAGAATACGGAGTAAGGCATCGGAGCCATGTTGTACTTGCGAGAATGCCAACGCTTGGCCATCCAGCCGGGACGAAACTTGCCGCGCGGTGTCTCGTAGCCGCGGCGTCCGGATGAAATNGGCCAGTGATAAAGCCGCTTGCCATTGGCAACGATAGTCATGCGCTGGCGCGTCAGATCGATGGTNGCGCGCAACGTACTACTCGGTGCCCGCTGTTTGATGGACGCAGCCGTCGGCTTCAGTGAGGACTTAGCAATTGTCTCACTACCTGGCTTTGAAATGTTATCAGGATTGATCGCCGGCATCGCCAGGAGCTTACCCGGTATACCAACGAAAATAGCAGCCAGAACTATGCTGGCCAGATGTCTACGCATTACTCACTCCACGCCTACTGTGATTCCCCCGCCTGACAGATTGCTGGAGCGTGAGCTCATGCCCCTTCTGAGATGCGCAGCAAGTTCCATCAGGTCAGTTGCACTAACATCAAGCGCAACTGCCAAAGCATGTTCTCATAATGCGGTCATCAAATTCAGTACGTCACAACAATTCTTGTACGACGTGCACCGTGACGGCGAACAAGATTGAAAAGCCGCGCAGCGTTCCCGCGTGCCAGCCGTACGCATCCATGGGAAGCTGGTCGTCCTAATTGGCGGACGTAGTTCGATCCGTGAATGGCCACACCACCAATAAAGAAGATGGAATGTGGCATCGGTGACCAATTATACTTCCGTGAATACCAGCTGCGCTCCAATCGCGTCGGGCGAAAAGAGCCTGTTGGCGTGCGATATCCGCGTTTTCCAGTCGAGACTTTCCAGACATGGCGCAAACCGCCATTCACGTAAACATGCATCCGCTGCGAGCTGATATCGACCTTCACGCGTAGCGAAGCCTGTGCCGCCGAAATTCCAAATACGAGCAGAGATGCCATGGCGGTCATCGCTACAAAAACTCTACGCAACATAAATTACTCCTTCTAGCGCGATGCCGAAATTGCCAAGGCGCGACGATAATGAGACAAACAATTCGTCTTCATTAACCATGATTATGAACGCCATCACGCAGACGCGACAAGCGCTCCGTCATCCATAGGTTGCGTCGCGTGCCAGATTGGTTCGATTTTCGAGGATGCTGTGTTCGTTGAGCGTCAGCTTACGTTGAGACTTTGATAGCCGCGTAAGATTGAAGCGCGCGTTGGCGGGCCGTTGAATGATCGACGATTGGCTCTGGATAGTTCTCACCAAGCACGACACCCATACTGCGCAGCCCAAGCTCTGGACAAGTCCAGGGCGCGTTCAGATAGCGATCTGGTAAGGATGCAATTTCGGGCACCCATCGCCGGACATAGGTCCCATCTGGATCAAATTTTTGACCCTGTGTGATCGGATTAAAGATACGGAAATAGGGCGCTGCATCAGCGCCGCTGCCAGCCACCCATTGCCAACTTGCCGCATTCGGAGCGAGATCGGCATCGACAAGGCAATCCCAGAACCAAGCCTCACCATCCTGCCAGGGTTGCAATAAGTGTTTCGTCAAGAACGACGCTACGATCATCCGGACGCGATTGTGCATCCACCCGGTATGCCAGAGTTCTCGCATACCAGCATCCACAATCGGATAGCCGGTCTGCCCCTTCTGCCAAGCAGTTACAACATCCGCGCTCTTCTGCCATGGAAATGCATTGAAGTTTTCGCGAAACGCCGACCTTGGAAGTTCGGGCCAATGGGGCAGCAGATGGTAAGAGAAATCCCGCCAAACAAGTTCTTTGCGAAACACTTCCAAGTCAGATTCAACGCCAGGACGGCGGCCAGCTTCCAATGCGGCGGCATGCCAGCACATAGCAGGGCTAATTTGACCAAACCGCAAATGAGGTGAGAGACGCGACGTAGCAGGCAAATCTGGTCGGTCACGCTCTTCCGCATATGCAAAATTCTCTGCGCTAATAAACTCATTCAGCCTTTCAGCAGCCGCCACTTCACCAACTTTCCAACTCTCGCGTAGTCCGACGGCCCAATCCGGCTCAGTCGGTAAAAGCTGCCAACTATCCAAGGCATCGCTGTCAAGACTGATCTTGGCGGCCTTAACGTTGCTCGGAGCAGCCACGCATTCCCGAATTTCCTGTTGCGAGAGGGACCGCCAAAAAGGCGTGTACACCTTAAACGGCTGACCTGCTTTCGTTGTCACGCGACCAGGATCGTGCAGCAGTGTCCCACCGTAGCGTTTGAACGCGACCCCTTGCTCGCCGAGCGCCTTGTGTAGATCTTCCTCCAGCTTGCCAGCCCAGGGCTCAAAACATCTGCTGCAATAGATTATGTCTGCGCCACTCTGCTGAGCGATCTCCGGCAATAGCAGCAAAGGGTCGCCTTGCCGCAAGACCAGATTGGTTCCTAAGCATTGCCAACTCGCTGCCAAGCCCTGCAGACTGTGATGCAGCCACCAGAGTGAGGCGCCACCAAGTGAACGTGCATGAGCCGTATGCGTGTCCAGGATGTAAAACGGAATGACCGGTTTTCCGGTTGCTGCGGCAGCGGCTAGAGACGGTAGGTCTGAAAGACGAAGATCGTTCCGATACCAGAGGATAATGGGCGCAGCGTCCATGTATTTGACGACCTTTGCATAGCGTTCGGTGAGGGTACGATTGTCCAACCGAACAGATCACCCCCTGATGCCCTGATTTCCATCCTGGCCGTTGAAAACAAGCCTTAGTTTCCAAACAGGGTATCAAACAGCGTTTTCGGCTTTCTTCTGCGACGGCGCGCACGTCGTTTACGACGTGGTCTTGGCCGTTCTGCGTTTTGCGCCCACGGTGCCCACCACACATTTCCGTTTGCGTCGACCCGGCGGCGTCGACTTCTCGGTCGTGTTCGAGGTCCTGCAGCTGTAAGCGATTCCTCTCGTGGCGGAATTCCGTAAAGATGCTTCGACGTTAGGCCATCGATACTGGCCACTGTCACTTCGGCAGGGGTCCATGTCCAAGTTGATTTCTGTTTTCCCCGCCGCTCTGGAATGAGATCAAGTACCGTATTTTGCGCCATGTTGATGAGCGCAACATATTCAACGTCAACCTCACCCGACCGACCTTTGACCTTGCCAACCGCAAAGCGCAACAAACCGATTTGTCTTGGCGGCTCACCACGCTCTTCCCATTCGGTGATGCGCGGTTGCCCTTCGCCAACCATCTCTAATGGTACGCGAAGACCCTGTAGATCTTGGTGTGTGGCATAATACTTCTGGCGATCCAGAATAATCCGCCAGGGACCGAATGACAGATCTTCAAGCACACGTGCCTGATTAGGGACGTGTTGCCCTAGGCGAGACAAGCCAAACTCGGCAGTCTTCAGCGACGGATCAAGCGCAAGAGCAGCACCAAAACTCTCTATAGCAGTCTCAGTTTCAGCTAATGCCTCTTCAATTTCGCCTTTCGCCCAAAGCACCTTCGCGCTCTTTGGATTGAGCTGCATGGCTTTGCGAATTTCCTGCGCCCCTAAATTCGGTTGTCCTTGTTTTTTGTACATCAAAGCGCGATAGGCGAATGACAGCCCCGACTTTGGTTGAAGCTCCAAGGAACGAGCGAGGTCCTGTTCGGCCAGATCAAAAGCATCCAACAAGACATAAGCGTGACCGCGCTCCCGATAGGCCGTGGCTGACTGCGGTCTGAGTTCAATCACCTTGGTGAAATCATTCACCGAGGCTTCAACATTTCGGGTCTCAAGATATGCACGACCGCGCGCCAGATAAGCACCGATGACCGTTGGATCGAATGCTATGGCACGGCTGAGATCTTCTGCTGCCTTCTGATAGTCACCAAGGTCTGCGTGCGCCTGACCTCTCAACCGAAATCCGAGAGCAAACCGGGAGTCGTTTACCAAGGCCTTATTGAGATCGCGCAAGGCTGCATAGGGTCGGCCGCGCGCCAGATTGATCCTTGCCCGTCCTGCGAGTTGCGGCGCCTGAGAAGGCGCTAGCTTGACTGCCTGAGTGTAATCCTCGGCAGCAATGATGAACTGGCGCTTATTGACAAAGGCTGCGGCACGATTGTTATAGGCCGCGATATAACCCGGTGCTAAAACGATCGCGCGACCGAATTCTTTAAGAGCCTCATCCGACAACCCGAGCGATAACAGAAGGCTGCCACGGTTGTTGTATGCAGCGGCATACTCTGGAAACAGGCGAATCCCCTCATTGAAGTCCTTCAAGGCCTGGCGTGTTTTTCCCGTCCGCATGTGGACAACACCGCGATCGGTAAGAATGACGCCCTTCCGGTCATTGGTGAGCTGTTTGTCTTCCAATGCCTCTGTATAGAGAGCAATAGCTGCCTCGAATTGCCCCTTGTTAAAGGCCAGGCCAGCCTTGGTTGCCTTGACAAGACCAGGCATTTCGCCGGCCGCTTGCGCCGCAGAAACCAACGGCAGCATCCAAAACAACAAGGCAATGAGGAAGTGGCGCATATCCAAAACCAATAGCAGCGAACCTGGTCGACACTGCCTCAGCAACTCGACTCAGGTATTCCCAGGCCTACCATATAGCACTTAAGTCATCTGATCAGTGGCCATTCTATGACACACGCACAACCTTGTTTCCGGTCTGAGGCTAGCCAGCAGATACGAGGCCTGCAATTGCGTCACCCAGTTCCTGCGTGTTGGCTTTTCCGCCCATATCAGCAGTCAACGCGGTCCGGTCTTTAATAACGTGCTCAATGGCATCAACAATCGCCTTGGCGGCCTGCGGATGTCCCAGGTGCTCCAGCATCATCGCTCCAGACCAGATCTGACCGATCGGGTTCGAAATATTCTGGCCGGCAATATCTGGCGCACTCCCGTGGACCGGCTCAAACATTGAAGGGAAATCCTTCTCAGGGTTGATGTTGCCGCCAGGTGCAATAGCAATCGTACCAGTAGTCGCCGGTCCGAGATCGGATAGTATGTCTCCGAACAGATTCGAACCAACAATCACATCGAACCAATCTGGGTTACGCACGAGATGCGCGGTAAGAATGTCAATGTGATACTGCTCGGTCTTAAACTCAGGAAACTCTTTGCCGATCGCTTCGAATCGCTCGTCCCAATAGGGCATCGAAATCGAGATCCCGTTTGACTTGGTCGCCGACGTAACAGATTTTTTGCCTTCGGATTTTGCAAGTTCAAATGCATAGCGCATCACACGATCGCAACCCTTGCGCGTGAAAATCGCTTGCTGCACCGCCAACTCCAGATCTGTGCCCTCGAACTGCCTACCACCAACAGACGAGTATTCGCCCTCGTTATTCTCGCGCACGATCCAATAATCAATGTCACCCGGCTTACGGTCGGCGAGCGGACACGGTAGGCCTTCGAACAATCGTACCGGCCGCAAGTTTATGTATTGCTGGAACTCCCGCCGGATCGGTATCAACAAACCCCAGAGCGAAACGTGGTCAGGGACACCCGGAAAACCGACGGCTCCGAGAAAAACCGCATCGCTATCCCGAATCTGGTCCAAAGCATCTACCGGCATCATAGCGCCAGTCTTATGGAAGCGTTCGCAACTCCAATCATAGTCCGTGAACTTGAAGGCAAGATCAAACCGTCTGGCTGCGGCCTCGAGGACTTTAATCCCTTCTGGAACAACTTCGTGGCCGATCCCATCGCCGGGAATCACTGCAATCTTCATTTCATTTGATTTACTTGCCCCTGCCACGGTGAACCCTCCCAGGAATTCTGTCAGCTTTGTTGGATCTTAATTGAGTTATCGTTGGTCTTAGAAGCGCTCGCCGCGCTTGTCACCCGTTGAAGATGGATTATCGCGTAGGAGTTCCCGCAGCACCTGCGGCACCATTTCGGGAATATCTTCGGCAATCAGCGCTGCACCAAAGGCAGCCGCACAAGCACCGTGCATCCAAACACCGGCGCTCGCCGCCTGCCACACCGGCATACCTTGTGCCAATAGGCCGGTAATAAACCCTCCCAACACATCTCCTGAGCCTGCAGTCGCTAGCCACGGCGGCGCATTTGCATTAATCGCGGCGCGACCCTCAGGGGCGGCAACAACTGTGTCTGGACCTTTCAAAACAACAACCGCACCGCTTTGCCGGGCTGCACTCCTAACACGCTCCAACTTTGGCCGGTCGTCGGCATCGAAAAGTCTGCTGAACTCGCCCTCGTGAGGCGTCAGCACCACGGGACGATCAGGCAACTCCTGAATGGCCAAGAACAGCTCATGGGGCTCGTCCTTAAAAACCCTCAAAGCATCCGCATCAAGCGTCGCTGCAGCACCTGAACGAAGCACATCCAACACGTGCCCCTTAGTCGTATCCGTAACGCCTGCACCAGGCCCGATCAGCACTGAGTTGAAGCGCTTGTCTTGAAAAAGGTCGTCTAGAGTTCGCTGCTCCGATAGCTTCGCAAGCATAATGGCGGTGAGATGCGCCGCATTCACCAACACCGCATCACCAGGACTGGCAACAGTAACCAGATCAGCTCCGACACGAAGTGCACCGCGAGCACCAAGTCGTGCAGCACCTGTTGAAAGTGCCGGACCAGAAACGACCACTGCATGGCCGCGCTTATACTTATGACCGTCTGACCGAGGAACAGGCAGGACATCAGACCAAACAGACGGTACATTGTGATAGGTATCAGGCTTGATCTCATCGAGAACGACCTGTGGAATACCGATATCAGCAAGATCTGTTTGGCCGCACAACGCCCGGCCTGGATACAACAGATGGCCGGGCTTTAGCCGAAAGAAAGTCATCGTGTGCGAAGCACTGATGGCGGGACCAGTCGTCAGGCCCGTCGCAGCGTCCAGGCCGGATGGGACATCAACTGCCAACACAGGCGCCGAAGCAACATTGGCAAGCTCGATAAGTTCTGCTGCTTCGCCGGTCAGCGCTCGAGACAGACCAGCACCGAACAAGGCATCAATAATGAGATCCGCATCGGCAAAGGTCTGCGCACAAACATCTGTGAGACCGCCATCCCAACGCTCCGCGATAACCTTGGCGTCACCCTTGAGGCGCGACAGATCTCCCAGCAATGAGACCTCAACGCGATACCCACGCTGGCGCAAAATTCGAGCAGCAACAAATCCATCACCACCGTCATTGCCAGGACCGCAAAGAATGAGAACACGCCTGCCAGATCGCGGTTCCAAGATTCTTTCAGCTGCCTCGGCCACGCATCGCCCAGCAACCTCCATGAGCGTGAGACTTGGCACGCCAGCCCTGACGGCTGCACAGTCGGCGTCTGCCATCTCGTCGGTTGTAAGAAGTTCAATTAGCTCGGACATGGTGCAAGTCTATGTCAGCAATCAAACGTAGGCACTGAGCTCAATCAAATTGCCATCCGGATCGCGAATATAGAAGGACCGAATTTCACCGCGGGCACCACTTCTAGGACCCGGTCCCTCGATAGTCGGAACATCGCAAGCGTCAAGGTGAGCCGCCACCGCGTCGATATCATCAACCAGAAAGCATAGGTCAGCTGACCCAGGCCACGGACGCGCTGCACGCGGCGAGAACTCCCTACCAGATTGATGTAAATTGATTTTCTGATCACCAAAGCGCAACGCTGTACGATTACCTAAACCAAACTGGATGCGCTCTATACCGAGCACACGCCCATAGAATTCCACTGTGCGATCTATTGAGGCTACCGTGAGTACTAAATGATCTAACCCAACGACCTTCATGCCCAGTTTCCCCCGCGATCTTCGCAAGCCAGCTATCATAGCGCAACGGCACTATATCAATACGATAATATCCTCAATCGCAACTGATCAATAATTAGGCAATTAGCCTATTAATTAACCATAATTGGTCGTAGACGGCTGCTTGTTTTCCAGGCAGACATAGAAATTACTAAGCGAAATCAGAGCTGTCAAACTTTGGTAACCATTTGGCACGCCGCCTGCTAAGGCCATACCGAATGCGCCTTAACGAGCGCGGAGATGAACGCAGTGCGAGCGACATAATCTGGGCGGAAGGACAAGTAGAAATGAAAAAAATCGAAGCCATCATCAAGCCTTTCAAGCTCGATGAAGTAAAGGAAGCCCTGCAGGATATCGGGCTCCAAGGCATTACAGTTATCGAAGCCAAGGGGTTTGGCCGTCAAAAGGGACATACCGAACTCTACCGCGGTGCTGAGTACGTTGTTGACTTCCTGCCAAAGGTCAAAGTCGAAGTTGTCCTCGCTGACGACCAGCTTGATAAGGCTGTGGAAGCGATCCAGAGCGCTGCGAAGACTGGCCGTATTGGCGACGGCAAAATTTTCATCTCGACAGTAGATGAAGCCATCCGCATTCGTACCGGTGAGACAGGTGCGGAAGCAGTCTGACGAAATACCATTCGGATAACCTCAGCAAGCCCAAAAGAGCCAAGATCTCAAGGCCTGCTGCATGTTTTCCACCTATCATAAAACGGCATCAAACAGGGGAGCTCCCATGACAACACCTGCCGAACTCATGCAGAAACTGAAGGACGAAGACGTCAAGTTCGTCGACTTCCGCTTTGCAGACACACGCGGAAAGATGCAGCACGTCACTGCAGATGTGAACAGCCTCGACGAAGGCATGTTCGAAGAAGGTTATGCTTTTGACGGCTCTTCGATTGCTGGCTGGAAAGGCATCGAAGCCTCTGACATGCTCGCCAAGGCAGAACTCGCTTCCGCACACGTTGATCCATTCTTCGCTCAGAAAACCGTTGCTGTTTTCTGTGACATCATGGAGCCATCAACAGGCGAAGCTTACGACCGCGACCCACGCTCCACGGCAAAGAAAGCTGAAGCCTTCGTTCAGTCAACCGGCATCGGTGACACCACCTTCTTCGGACCGGAGGCAGAATTCTTCCTGTTCGACGACGTAAAGTTCCGCGCCGATCCTTACGATACAGGCTTCAAGCTGGACTCATCCGAACTGCCATCAAACTCTGATCGCGACTACGAGATGGGCAACCTCGGTCACCGTGTTCGCACCAAAGGCGGATATTTCCCAGTTCCACCAATCGACAGTGCCCAGGACATCCGTTCGGAAATGCTGTCGGTGATGGCTGAAATGGGTGTGGAGACTGAAAAGCACCACCACGAAGTGGGTTCAGCTCAGCACGAACTTGGCATCAAGTTCCAGACCATGACCAAGATGGCTGACCACCTGCAGATCTATAAGTATGCCATCCACAACGTTGCTCAGGCTTACGGCAAGTCGGCTACTTTCATGCCGAAGCCGGTTTACGGCGACAACGGTTCCGGCATGCACTGCCACCAGTCAATCTGGAAGGGTGGCGAGCCATTGTTCGCTGGCAACCAGTACGCAGACCTGTCGGAAACCTGCCTGTACTACATTGGCGGTATCTTGAAACACGCTAAGGCAATCAACGCCTTCACCAACGCTTCAACCAACTCCTATAAGCGTCTGGTTCCGGGTTACGAAGCACCGGTTCTGTTGGCCTACTCGGCTCGCAACCGCTCAGCGTCTTGCCGCATTCCTTACACGACGTCGCCGAAAGCCAAGCGTGTCGAGGTTCGCTTCCCTGACCCGACTGCAAACCCATACCTCGCGTTCGCTGCGATGTTGATGGCTGGCGTCGACGGCATCCAGAACAAGATCCACCCAGGCGATCCAATGGACAAGAACCTCTACGACCTGCCACCGGCAGAGCTCGCAGAGATCCCGACTGTCGCTGGTTCGCTGCGTGAAGCGTTGCAGAGCCTCGACACTGACCGTGCCTTTCTAAAGGCCGGCAACGTGTTCTCAGACGACCTGATCGACGCTTACATCGAACTGAAGATGGAAGAAGTCGAGCGCACAGACATGACGCCTCACCCGGTTGAGTTCGACATGTACTACTCTGTCTAAGAGTTCCTCCTCGTCAGTACGATCTGACGCAAATAGCACTAGGGCGCCCTCCCGGCGCCCTTTTTCGTATCTGGGATTGGGCGCTTTCTAGTGCTCCAATTGCCTGGATCTCTCGCGGTAAACCCTACTCGGCAACCCTACTCAGTGAGGTTAACAAACGGCAAATCGGACACTCTGGATATCGGCAGCTAATCTGCCGCCATGATGAGCTTAGACAAAATTGATTGGACCGCATTTCAACTGCCGTTTGCGGCAGTGGCATGAATCGCATTGTTTTACGTCTGCCTTCGGATACGACGCCAAGCTCGCCAAAGGGCATGGCAACGTAAGTTGGCGGTAGAAACTCGGCTCCGAAAAATCTAGAGCCTCGTCACCAATGTGTTGCGGCACGCACTGAAACAAGATGCCGGGTATCATACTCTCGCTGCCGAGTGGCACGCTCGCTAGATACTGCAGTGATAAACTGTTCATCGGTATCGGGCTTGCGACCATGGCTGTTGGCTGCCTGATCACCGGCATGTCCAACACCTCTGAGCTTTATTGCAACCGGGCGGTTGATCACACGTATCGGCGAGCCCCTCACCAATCTCTTCTTTACAAGAGCCACGTTGGACTGGATTGCGGGAAGCCAGGGCTTCCCGTTCCCCATGGCGATGCTGGTCAACGGCTGGCCACTCAGAATTACTCTTGGCCGCATGGCGATATCGCTACTCGCCCAAATCGACCTCATTGTCGTTGCTCAAACGAAACAAGTTGAGCAATCGGGCTAACACGAACATTGTATTTGGATATTCGATGACGACACCGGTAACGCCAAATAGGAGGTGACACATGATCGATGCCCGCAAAATCACCACGACAACAGAGACCATTCAATTCGAGCAGGGCCGTAAACTACCTGAACCGATCACGCGCATCGCTGGGCTAGCAGTCATAACTAATCCATTTGCCGGTCAGTTCACCGAANATTTGTCGGGCCTCTTCAAACTTGGCGGCACCGTGGGCGAGGAGTTNTCCGACCAACTCACGAAACAACTTACGCGCCCAATNGTTTNATACGGCAAAGCCGCAATCGTAGGATCCGCCGGTGAAATGGAACACGGTGGCGCCTGCATTCATCCCATGCTTGGAAAGCCGATGCGTGGTGCCATCGGTGGCGGTAAAGCGGTCATCCCATCGAATGTCAAAATCGGTGGTCCCGGCACATCCATCGACGTTCCGCTCGGCCACAAAGACAACGTCTGGTCCTTCGATCATTTTGACACCATGACCGTGACCGTTCCCGACGCTCCTCGGCCAGATGAAATCATCGTCATTCTAGCATTTGCCGACGGCGGCAGACCGTTCCCCCGCTGCGGCTCAGGTCCGCAGTAGAAACCGANAATCAATCACATGTGCGCGCCCACAAACGAGCATCTCAGCNGGCACCTATCGTTTGGCGTTCGCGCTAATGTATTGCTCGCGATATAGTTCTAGCGGCTGTGCATAGTCCGCCCACTGTTCAACGAACGCCTTGGCCTCTTGCATCGAGGTAGGATAAGTCAGCAAGGCCTGTGTACCAGGCGTACTCGTCGAAACGTACACTCTGTCGAAGTAGAATCCGTTGCGCACTAGAAACAAGACAACGTCCCATTCTTGCTTCTTTGAAAGAGCTGGCGCCCGAAATCTGTGCCCCATGCGAACAGCTTCACCACCACAGTTGGCGCATGTCCGTGTTGCTGGGCCTTCGACCTCTCGCTTCAATGTCTTGCGACAATCGAGACAAAGGTACTTTGTGAATCGAGCAGAATTCTTTGTGCGTGGCATGGCCACTGCTCCTAAGACATAAGGACAACCTGTACGAGCAAATAGTCTCNCAAGAACGCGGAGCCGTCTTNTAGCGCTCCAAATCTAACGCGACAAAGAGGGGAAGCCGAGTACAATCTTCATCTACAGATTAGCGACNTAGAGAACGCTCTCGAGGGAAAGCTTCACAACGCGTTGAGTTGCCGATCCNAATGTCTCTCTATCTACCCGCGCAGCTGCGCCTTGAGCACATCAATCACATCCGCCATCTGCGTGGCATCGCCGGTCGTCCGTTTAACCAACAGCGCGCCCTGCAACGCACTGAACATTGTGCGGGCCATCTGCGCCTCTGACATGGCGACCTTGAACTCGCCGCGCTTCACCCCACGCGCAATGATACGCGCAAGCCAGTCCAAGTGCATCTTAAAGAATGCTTCGACGCGCTCTCGCATCTCAACAGGCAACGCCAGGATCTCACCTGCTAGCGCGCCACATAAACAGACACGATCCGGCGTGTCGGCAAACTCACGATAGGGACCGGTATAGCAATCGAACATATTCATCGCTGATTGACTATCGTCGGCTTCAATTGCTTCAAGCGCTGCCGTGAAGCCAGCGCTGTAGCGTTCAACAACCGCCACTCCCAATGCCGTTTTCGAGGCAAAGTGATAATGGATCGAGGCTTTCCGAATGCCNAGGCGATCAGCAATGTCCTGAAAACTAAACGCATTGTAGCCACGCGTTTGAATCAGCATCTCTGCAATATCAAGGATCTCTTTAGCTGTTTTGGAACGTTGTCCGCTAGCGCTCATGTTGCTCGTTNATTTGTGTNTGGATATCTTGTNTACGACGGGACTNNGGATCCAGATTATTGANCCTCTAGAACTGTTCGTTGAAAGGCCGGAGATCAAGCTCGTGCGTCCAGGCAGACCGCTCTTNTTGAACTAACCAAAGATAACTTTGCGCGATAGCCTCAGGCGACATCCGAACGCCATCGCCCGACTGTCCAAACCGGCGTGTGGTTTGCGGCTCATCAATGAGGCCATCCAGAATGACATGAGCAACATGAATGCCACGCGGTCCATATTCTCGCGCCAGCGCTTGNGTAAGGCCACGTAACGCAAATTTCGCTGANGCAAACGCTGCAAACTTGGCACCNCCGCGAATGCCAGCTGTTGCCCCACTCACAANGAAAGTGCCCTGACCGCGCTTCTCCCATGCAGGCAAAACGGTGTATGCCAGAGCGTAAGCACCGAAACACGTATTTNGCCAAACCTGACGGTATTGTTCGGGTTCGGTCTCAGCTAATGGCGCTATGAGCAGTTGATGCGCATTGAAGATGGCGACGGACGCATCATCAACGATCGGGCCCAATTGCTCTGTAACTGCATCTGGATTACCCAAGTCACAAGCGACATGCTCATAGGCTCCGCCAGCACGCGTTACGGTATCCGATGCTTCGCTCTCACTTCTGGAGCTGCGCGCAACACCAACAACGTCGTACCCGCTCTCGGCGAAGNTCTTGGCAAACGCCATGCTCAGACCTTAACTCATACCGGCCAGCAAGAGCTTCGGCCGCGTCATTGTCATACGGTCAGATCCATCCAAGGATTGTAAGGANAAACGCCATCTGCGCCGCCCACCCTGTTGCGAAAGCAAGCGTTCGAATAACAGGAATACCAGCCGTATAAACCAGGAAGTGCACNAGACGTGCAAAGAAATAGACCACGATTGCGGTCTGCGTAACGGGCGTTGAAATACTTGCTACATGCGCGATCAACACAGCCGGCACGATAATGGCGAGATTCTCAATCGCGTTCTGATGCGCTTTGACTGCCCGCTGTGCCCACAGCGATTGATCATCAATCGCTTCAGGCGTGGTCCCCGAGATTGCAGTCCAGACTCCGCGCACACCAATTCGGTTGAGAATGTAAGGCACCCAGAACAGTGCAGTNATCAGAACAGTCAGTGTCAACCAATAGAGTTCNGTCGTCATGATAAGTTCCCTTCAACAGCAAACATGGATTTGTTTACCTACTAGAAGGTAGAAGTCAAGCGCGACGTGCTTGAATCACAGCCATTTGACTAAGAGCATCCAGGACAATTAAGAATTCATCAGCGCGCAATGAGACCAGACCGCGAAGCGCTAGTAACCTTCACGCAACTTGGTTTTCCTTCGGCAAACGCAANAATCACAATGAGATTTCTGCTTCAAAAGTGGGGGAACCAGGTCTGATATGAACACCGCCTGAGCCGGCTCGTTTGACACCTTGAACCAAGCCAGCGAACACGCCANNTTGCCTCTCAAATCAAAGTGACAAAGATTCTGTCNAGGACAGTATGGAGAACAAGATGCGCATAGGCAGCTCAATTGCCCAGGTCCAACTTTCGCCAGCGGATGCAGCAGCAGCGACCAGCGTAGATCTTGGAGATATGCCGGAGTGGGATCTNACGGATCTCTTCCCTGGCCCAGACAGCCCAGAACTCACAGCCGCGCTCGAGCAGTCAGAGAAAGACGCCAAGGCGTTCGAGAGTAAGTACAAAGGCAATCTACTGGCGAACGGCCCTGACGGAACCTTTCTAGCCGGCGCCATTCAAGACTACGAAGCAGCTTCGGATCTTNTCGGACGCATCGGGACGTTTGCCTTCCTCAATTATGCCGGCGATCAGCAAGACCCGGAACGGGCGAAACTCTTCGGCGACATACAGGGCAAACTGACAGACATCTCAAACGCCTTCATATTCTTCGAGCTTGAACTGAACCAGATCCCAGACGAGCAGTTGGACACCGCGCTGAAAGNTCCAGCACTTGCGCGTTACAAGCCTTGGTTCGACGACCTGCGCAAAGAAAAGCCTTACCAGTTGGACGAGAAGCTCGAACTCCTCTTCAACGAGAAGTCACTGACATCTGGCGCAGCGTTCAACCGACTATTCTCTGATACGATTACTNGTCTGCGCTTTGATGTGAACGGGGAGCAACTTAGCCTCGAGCCAACCCTCAATCTGATGTTGGATTCGGATGAAGCCAAGCGACAAGCTGGGGCTGAGGCACTCTCCAAAACCTTCCAGGACAACATCCAGGTTTTCACACTTATTACCAACACGTTGGCCAAAGACAAGGAGATTTCTGACCGGTGGCGAGGCTTCAACGACATCGCAGATAGCCGCCATCTGGCAAACCGCGTTGAAGGCCCCGTCGTTGAGGCTTTGGTCGATGCTGTTCGTGAAAGCTATCCGAAACTTTCCCACCGCTATTACAAGATGAAAGCCAAGTGGCTCGGCNAAGATGTGATGCCACACTGGGACCGCAATGCACCACTGCCGGAAAAGCCTGAGCGAACAGTGAAGTGGCCCGAGGCACGAGAAATCGTGCTTGATGCCTACNCCGGCTTTTCCCCGAAGATGGCGGACATCGCACGCGACTTCTTTGATAAGCGCTGGATCGATGCACCGGCACGCCCCGGCAAAGCACCTGGTGCCTTTGCACATCCCGTAACGCCCAGCGCACATCCCTACGTGCTGCTCAACTACCTCGGCAAGTCACGCGATGTCATGACGCTTGCACATGAACTCGGCCATGGCGTCCATCAGGTCCTGGCAGGGCAGCAGGGCGTTCTCCTATCGCAAACTCCGCTGACCCTGGCTGAAACAGCATCCGTCTTCGGGGAGATGCTGACATTCAAAGCACTTCTGAAAGACACAACCGATGCCAAAGAGCGCAAGGCTTTAGTCGCTGGTAAAGTTGAGGACATGCTCAACACTGTTGTCCGCCAGATCGCGTTCTATGAGTTCGAACGCAAGATCCACTTGGCACGTCGGGANGGTGAACTGACAAGCGACAAGATCAACGAGCTTTGGATGAGCATACAGGCCGAAAGCCTTGGTCCTGCGATTGAGTTCAAGCCGGGCTATGAAGTCTTCTGGGCCTATATCGGCCACTTCATTCGGGCACCATTTTATGTCTACGCCTATGCCTTCGGTGACTGCCTCGTCAATTCACTCTACGCGCTTTATGACGAGGCCCATCCGGACTTCGTCAACAAGTACTTCGATCTGCTCAGCGCGGGCGGCTCCAAGCATCACAGTGAGTTACTTGCCCCCTTCGGTCTTNACGCCTCAAAGCCCGAGTTCTGGCATAAGGGCCTTGCAATGATTTCCAGCATGATTGACGAACTTGAGGAAATGGATAAGGAGTCCTAGCGTTCGGNCACAGGCGGTCTGGGCGTGAATGCGCTCAGGCCAAATTCAGTTCTTGCAGCAAGACTGCTCCGCAGCATCAGGCTTCACGAAATTTCTCACCACGGAACGTTCGCTTGGGATTGCCTCGCTCCAGCTCAGTATGNGCTGCCTGGAGCCGTGCGCGATCTCCAGCTTCATTCAAGACCCGTGACNTCTCCAGAAGAGCAGTGAGACGCTCGAGTGCAATCGCGCGNTTNCGNTGNTGNGAGCGGTTNTCTCGNACCACCACNGTNAGNCCNGTTGGTCGNTGCACGGCNCGCACCGCACTCTCTGTCTTGTTTTGATGCTGCCCGCCTGGNCCNCCGGCACNAAACGCTTCATAGCTGACATCAGCGCCATCGATCTTGTCGCCTTGCGTCTCCGGCNGGTCGATCTCCTGGCAACCAATAAACCAATTCTTTCGCTTGTGATTGGGCCGAACCGGGCTCTTGCATACCCAGAGAATTGATCCCGTCCAACGCGCCGCAAATTCATCCGCAGCATCACCGTTAATCATCACCAGTGCCGACTGCGGGCCATGACCATCCGGATTGCGCTCTTCAGCAATATCAATCTCAACACCGGCTGCATCTGCTTCCTCACGCATCCGTTCCAGCGTCTGTGGCTTTCGTAAAGCGACGCAGTGAACATGAGCTGTTTAATCAGGCATTTGCGATCTTTTGGCGCGACCCGGGTTACCTCAAACGCATGATGTCGCTGATGATCCAACTAACATCGGCCCCGCCTATGCCGGAGCAACAAAAAAACCTGGCTCGGCGCCTGTCTGACGCACTTGGTGATCTCGGTAGCAATGAACCCAAACCACAACCCGATGAACTAGAGATTGACGCAGTCGAGACCTTCTCCAATCAACAACAAGATCGCACCAAAGACTTTGCGCAGATGACTGCCGACGAGTTGCGGCAGGCTTTAGCCGAAGTTCAGCGCATCAAGTTTGTAACCGAGACGAAACCCACGCGCCGCTTCTCAGCATCATCATCTGGCTCAATTGTGGATTTGCGTCGGATGCTGCGAGAAGCAGGATCAAAAGGTTCAGATCATCTTCTGCTCAAGAGACGCAAACGCCGGCACCGCCAGCCGCCATTGGTTGTGCTGTGCGACATATCTGGTTCGATGGAGCAATATGCACGCGTTTTTCTTCATTTCCTCCACGGCCTGTCCAGCCATCATGACAGAGTTTCGTGCTTCCTGTTCGCGACGCGCCTTTATGATATATCGCGCAAGCTCAAATCCAAGGACCCTGACGTCGCCATCGCCTCAGTTGGCAACGATGTGACGGACTGGTCCGGCGGGACGCGTATCGGCCAATGCCTGACAGAGTTCAATCAACGATGGGCGCGCCGCGTCCTTGGTCAGAATGCTAATGTTTTGCTCTTTACAGATGGCTTAGATCGCGATGCCGGCGAAGGTATGGAACTCGCAGCAAGACGCCTCGCGGCATCTTGCAAACGATTGATCTGGATTAATCCGCTGGGGCGCTATGACAAATACCAACCGATCGCATCGGGCGCGCGCATACTTGACACCTACGCAAGCGAAACGCGTAGCTGCCACAACATTGAGAGTCTTTCCGACTTGGCAGTCGCACTGAATGGAGGAACCGGACAGCATACGAGATCCAGATCCGCCGCTTAATGATATTGACCGACCAGATGCCGAGTGCCTGCGATCGAACTACGTCTTCTGACCGATAATGACGTCATAGAAAATATCGCTGCCATTTGAACTCTGTCGATGAAAGTGCGAGCCACGGTAATGCTGCTTCAAACGACCGGACGCGATCAGTTCGTCAATCCACTCGCAAAGCTCGATGCACTCAGGGTCCGGGTCGTTCGGCTTAACGTGGAATATGAACCAACCTTCGGAGGACAATAATTCAAAGCCCTTTTGAAATCCCTCCACGGGGATATGATTGCCCCAACCAGTGGCGGAAGCGACAGAGACCACGTTGAACTTCACGTCGCGAAATGCTTCCGATGTTTCCGGTCGTAAGTTCGTAAGGTCATCGACGTAATATTTATCATAGAGGCCAGGCCGATCACGTTCGGCAGCCATACGGGCTTCAGGGCAAATGTCGATCGCTTCCAGATGCCCGACCGTTAGCGTGTGGCGCAACTCATGGCCAAACACGCCGCTACCGGCGCCAAGCTCTAGGACACGAAAGTCTGCCGGATCAACGTTGTCCGAAGACCATACGCGCGCAATCGCATCGGACATCTCGGTCGGCGTTCGGCAAACCAGCGCATGATAGAGGGCGACGTCGTAAAGCCATGGAATTTCGTAGAGCGTTGCATAGTCGTGGATATTGAAGTGTTTGCGCTCACCTTCAATAGTCGCCGAAAAGTACTCGTCAGACTGTCGGTTTGTTTCTGGCGACTGGAATCGCACATCGTAAAGTTCCGGTATGTAGGCGTAACGGCTCATAGGTCATCTGCCTCTTATTCGCTGTTTCGTTTTAGTTACGCAGTCAGTGTTTGTTTGGCTCATCATCGATCGTCAGAATGACAGTCGGACAACACGCTCGAGATTAGAACTGATCACAATCAATCGACTGCTGGGGCGAAGTGTTGCCTCATGGCGAGCACGAGTTCAAACAACGACTCGGCAATATCCGTCCGACTGGTGACCACGCAAATCATAGTAAGCGCAGTCATCCCAAAAAACGAAGATCAGAGCGTCAACTCGTAAGGTAGTAGATTAGTTCAGCGCAGGCAGAAGCTCCGCCAGTTGCCGGACTCCCCGAACAATATCGTCCTCATTGGGCAGGGAATATGACAGCCGCATACAATTCCTGTTCTGCCCCGCTGCAAAGAAGGCGGCACCTGGAACGTAAGCAACGTGTGCCTCGGACACGGCACGCTTAAGCAGTTCTGCCGGATCGATGTCGTAGGGCAAAATTACCCAGACAAACAGTCCGCCTGCTGGCTTTGTCCACGTGACACCTTTCGGCATGTACGTCTCGAGAGCCTGTAGCATGGCATCACGCCGACCACGATAGCGCTCAATTGCAGACATGACCTGGCGTTCGTAAACCTGCTCTGCAAGACGACACATCACCATCTGATTAAGTAGAGGGCTGTTGAGATCAGTTGCCTGTTTCACCAAGACAATGCGGCGGATGATATCTTGTGATGCACACAGCCAACCAATCCGCAAACCTGGCGTGATAGTCTTGGAAAACGTACCGCAATAAATGACTCGCGATGCATCAATGCTTCCTGTCTGCTCCATGTCCATAGCTTGCAAACTTGGCAGGGCCTGCCCCTCAAATCGCAAAGCTGCATATGCCGTGTCTTCGATTACAGGCACATCTAGATCGCGCGCCAACTTCAAAACGTTTTGTCGTGCAGCTAGTGAAAGCGTTAGACCTGTTGGATTGGCAAAATCCGGAACAACATAGGCGAACTTTGCGCTGCCACCTGCAGCCGCAGCAGCGCTCAAATAGGACTCCGGTGTTCGATTTCCGTCCTCCGGACGCAATTCATCGTACTGCGGCTCGAATGCTGCGAACGCCTGAAGCGCCCCAAGATACGTCGGCGCTTCGACCAAAGCAGTGTCATTCGGCGACAGGAGCAGACGACCTAAGAACTCCAATCCCTGTTGTGAGCCGGACGTTATCACAATGTTTCCTGAAGAACATTCGACACCGCGCCCCGCCATATGTGACACGATCCATTGCCTGAGCGGCAGGTAACCTTCACTCACAGAATACTGCAGCGCTTGCGGCCCTAACGTCTTGTCAGCCAGCACCTCAGCATAGGTCGACTGTACTTCGCCCATCGGGAATAGTGTGGGATGAGGGATGCCACCGGCAAACGAGATCACGCCTGGCTGCTCCAGCAATTTGAGCAGCTCTCTGATCTCTGAGGCTTTCATGCCTTCAACACGGCCGGCATATTCCGGCTCATAATTCGGTATCACCACATCACCCTTGGGCAGATCCTGAACAGCTTACAATTATGTCAGCATTGCTGACCTAATTGCAAGCGTCATGTTTGCGATGGGAGAAATTGACTGTTCATTGACAGAACCGCAGCAATGACCAGTCCTGAAAGGCATGATCCGGGCGACTACTAAGATCTTTGAGTTCAGATCGGCCGTAAAATAAGCACCAGAGCTGCCGATGTCGGGACGCTCACCCTGTCTCGGCAGCCATTCATCGATCCATTCTCATCTAGTCCAAAGCGACTGCAGCAAGAAGCAGGCAGGCTGCAGTCGCGACGGAACCGATCGTGCGGACATGATTGAGCCTAGTCCACACTCTGCCATAGATGTGCCAGTGGCTGTCAGCTTCTTCCGTCGAACTGAGCATCCGATCCAAACGGTTATTCATCGGAACATTCCCGACCATGGTCACGCCAAAAACCGCAACGAGATGGATAACTGCTGCCGTCAGAATGAGATCTCGACCAACTCTATTCAACGTCGCGAGAGCCACAATTGCGAAACCGATCATCAACGGCACAAGACCAATCAGCATGACTAAAAAGACTGTTTTGTAGACTTTGCGATTGATGAGTTGCATGGCTTCGATGCCAGTCCCTGATCGTGCCGCCACGAGGGAACGCATGACAAAGTCAGAGAAGGACTGAAACACACCGGCGACCAAGGCGCTGCTCAGCCCAAGAGCAAGACAGACATAGGCTGCCAATTCTGCGGACATTGAAAATCTCCTAATGAGTAGATTAAGCCGATTAAGTTAGGCGGCCGCCTGCAAACCCATACGGTTGGCGCGTTTGATCCAGGCTGCAATCTTGTTCGGCTTAGCCAGTTTGACAGAACCGAACTGCACGACATGCTTCGTCTTGATGCCGCAGAAGCCGAGGTCAGCGCGCGATCGAGAACTGCCTTTGCCTTCGTCGGCATCGCACCCCACCAATACGGATGAACGATCAGGATATGATCGGCCCAGGCAATGTTCTCCTGCCAAGCAAGTCGGCTTCCAATGGCGGAGAATCCGGACCATACCCCTCGAAATTCAAATCAAAGGACATGTCTGCCAGATCCATACGGCGAACATCCGCGCCAGATTGCGCAAGACCATCGCCATAAGAATCCGTCATCGCAGCGCACAAGGAGCCAGCTTTTGGGTGAGCAACCCATACAAACACACGTTTCGTCATCACAATTCTCCATTACTTGACACGATGTAAAGTTGACATGACGTCAAGTGGAGTTTAATTGACATGATGTCAAGAGAAAAAATGAACACACGAGAACGCATTCTCAATTCGGCATGGGCCCTACTCGAGGCAGATGCCGTGAGCGAAGTCCGGATGTCAGATATTGCAGCCGACGCGGGGATAAGCCGTCAGGCGCTCTATCTCCATTTCCCGAACCGCGCGGAGCTTTTGGTCGCAACAACCCGCTACATTGATGAGGTCAAGGATGTGGACGGGAGGCTCGCGGCAAGCCGATCAGCAGCGAGCGGACGCGAACGTCTAACGGCTTTCATCGATATGTGGTGCAACTACATTCCGGAAGTCTACGGCGTGTTGAAAGCCATCATGGCAATGAAGGATACGGATGCCGAAGCGGCGATAGCCTGGAATGACCGAATGCAGGCCGTACGGCATGGCTGCGAGGCAGCCGTTAAGGCGCTGGCCAAGGATGGAGACCTGACACCAAAACTCTCTACCAGGAAGGCGACAGACACCTTATGGATGCTGCTATCTGTGCGAAACTGGGAACAACTGACAATCGAATGCGGTTGGTCTCAAAAGCAATACATCAGCACCATCAGGGATTTAGTGCATCAGGCATTGATCGCTGAGGGAAACACGAAAGCAGGCAAGTAAGTAGCCGTTTCAGCACGCGTAGAACTCATCATTGTTGCGTTGCGAATGTACACCGATCACGCCTTGCGTTCTGTCAGCAACGCGGTCACTGAATCATGTTTGCGCATTGTTTCAGCAGGTGGACCAGTCAGCGTTTGATCGGCTATCGTTCTCTGAGGCATCCTACCTTGAATTGAACTGCTGACCTGGAAGTCATTCTCAATGCGTTACAAGTTAACTTCTCTACCATCATTGCGTTCCACAACATTTTTGAGCTTCGCAGCACTTCTTGCAGTTCCGATGATCTCGCTCGTTTCAACCACCCAAGCTCATGCAATCTCAAGCAAATATGGCTGTGTCAAAGTCACTGCCGAGTCCTTGAACATCCGCTCGAAAAACTCCTCGCGACAAGGCGAAGTGATCGCAGTCGCAAAGTGCGGACGACCTACCCGATCCGGCGCTTCTGGTGCCCTGTCCGAAACACAGCAGGTGTCGAAGGCTGGGCGTCCAAGGCATTCATCCAAAACACTGCGTGCGAGTAGGGCAGTCGAAGAACCATAGTGCTGCGCAAGTCTAAATGACGGCAGAAGAGGACACCTTTTCTGCCGTATCTGTTTCTGCGGGAATGCAAGCAACAGCACCGGCCCCCCCAATGCCGCTAGAACTTTCTAATGTTCCGTACGGTTGAGATGAAATGAGCCACAGCAACCAACAGCATTGGGCGATGATTGCCGTTGCGCTATCCGGTGCGATATGGGGCATATTTTGGATCCCACTCCGAGCAACAGAAGCAGCCGGCATTTCAGCCGTATGGACAATTGTTCTATTCTATCTTCTCCCACTGTGCGTTCTTTTCCCCGGATACTTCTTGCGTTGGCGACAGCTCATCGAAGGCGGACCCAAGCTACATATCGCTTGCATGTTTGCCGGCGTATCTCTCGCGCTCTATGCAGTTGCGTTTCTCTTCACGACCGTCGTGAACGCGATGCTGTTGTATTATCTAACGCCTATCTGGAGCACGTTGCTTGCGCGCGCTGCTTTGGGTGAATTCATTACCCGCGACCGCTGGGTCACGATCGCCCTCGGACTCCTCGGAATGCAGGTTGTGTTAGGTGGAGGCCTCAGCCTTCCCTGGCCACAGAATATCGGCGACTGGATGGGACTTGCAGCCGGCATCTTATGGGCCGTCGCCTCAGTGATGATACGACGGGACAACACCATCCACGCCGCAGACTACACACTTGGTTATTTCCTGTGGGGGACACTTGCGGCCTTGCTGCTAACTCAGCTGCCGTGGGCAGAAGGGCAGCACGTGCCGTCCTGGCAGCTGTTATCCGAAACCATGCCAGTCCTCGCGCCAATTATCATTCTGCTTGTCATCCCACCGTCCGTCGCTGTTCTTTGGGGGGCGAAGCTACTGAGCCCGGGCCTGCTTGGCATTATCTTCATGACCGAAATCAGCGTTGGAGCCATCACCGCTGCGATCTGGGCAGGCGAACCTTTTGGGACGCGCGAAATACTCGGCATAACTTTGATCACCGCTGCAGGTCTCTGGGAGCCGGTCAGGGACATTGTTGGTCGACACACCAGCTGACTTGTAGGTTTAATTGCGCGGGCCTCCGTTGCCATAAGGTTGTAACAGGAGAGCAGCAAAAAAGTTGACAGTCTGAACAAGTTGCATCGCACCCTGGATACTGCTCTGATTGCCGTCATTGCAGTAAAAGGATTTTGCATTATGTCGATTGAAGACGAGAACACAGCAATTGTACGCACAGCTTTCGAGGCCTGGCATGCCTGCAAAGGTCGAAGCACGGATTGCTGGACGAACGTGATGGCAGACCAGGTCAATTTTCGCTCACTCGCTGACGGCCGCGAAGATCTGGCATTCACAGAAGAGCGCAAGTCCAAAGCCGAAGTTCTGCAATATCTCGCTGGACTAAATGAGATGTTCGAGATGCTGCATTACACCAACGATTACTACGTCGCTCAAAATGATCGGGTTGTGGCTGTCGGTTCCACCAGTTGGAAGAAAAGAGGAACAGATAATTCGTTCGACACACCAAAGGTGGACATCATCAGATTGGAGAACGGCAAAATCGTCGAATTCTCAGAATACTACGACACAGCTATGATCCAGGCGATCGCAGCAAGCTAGTCAATTCAAGCTAAAGCGCAGATTTGGATCTCTTCAAGACGGGAAGTTCGACTCTCAAAGCCGGCTGTCTGCCAGGACTAGAACAAGATCGTTCCGGATGGAATCACCGTTCGACCTGCTTACTTTGTTGGCCTGAACGTGAATCTTGTTCTACCGAATAATTTTAGAGACCGATTCACGTTTCAGATGGAAGTGCTTGGCGCATCCATCTGAAACGATCGGGCTCTAGGAGAGTTGATTATATTCGTGCTTTAAGCGGCATCCTCAATCAAACCGCGTTGCCGCAGCAGACCTTCAGGTGTGGGCATCTTTCCGCGGAAAGCTAAATAGGCATCACCACCGTCCCGTTGGCCACCAGCAGAATAGATGAAGGTCTTGAGCTTCTCAGCCATTGCCGGATCAAAGACGTTGCCGGTTTCCTCAAAGGCTGTGAATGCATCGGCATCCAAGACTTCTGACCACATGTAGCTGTAGTATCCGGCGGAATATCCATCACCAGAGAACACATGCTGGAAGTGCGGTGACTGGTGCCGCATCTTAATCGCCTTTGGCAGGCCAAGATCCGTTAAGACCTTGTCTTGGAATGCAATTGGATCGGTAGAGCTATCATACCTCGGGCTATGGAATGCCATATCGACCAAAGCACTTGCAAGGTACTCAACAGTAGCAAAGCCCTGGTTGAAGTTCTGGGCGGCCTTGATCTTATTAATCAGCTCTCCTGGCATTGCAGCGCCGGTTTCGTGATGCTTTGCAAACTTGGCCAGCACCTCATCCGCTTCCAGCCAGTGCTCGTAAAGCTGTGACGGCAGTTCGACAAAGTCGCGCTCAACACTGGTGCCAGACAACGAACCATAAGTGACGTCTGACAACAAGCCCTGCAGACCATGACCAAACTCATGGAACAATGTCCGAGCATCGTCGAAAGACAACAAAGTCGGTTTGCCTTCCTCGGCTTTGGCGAAATTCATAATATTGAGAATGATTGGCCGCTGCGCTTCAGGATGCTTTCGCTGGCCACGGAATGCAGTCATCCAAGCACCCGAACGCTTCGAAGATCGTGCGAAATAATCACCAACAAACAGCGCAATATCCTGGCCATCAGCATTACTGACTTTCCAGGCGCGCACATCGGGATGATAGAGGTCGAGATTGGTCTGCTCATCAAAGGTAACGCCAAACAAGCGGCTCGCGGTGTCAAACGCCGCTGCTATAACTTGATCCAACGGCAGATACGCTTTGATCTCGCTTTCATCGAGTGCGTAGTCTGCTTGCCGAACTTTCTCCGCATAGTAACGCCAGTCCCACGGCTCAATCTCAATATTCTGGCCTTCGTTACGCGCCGCGTCGGTCAGGCGTTGGCACTCGGAATTGGCAGCAGAGACAGCTGGCCTCCAAACGGTCGACAAGAGCTCATCGACGGCAGCCGGAGTCTTGGCCATCGTATTGTCGAGCTTGAATGCTGCGAAGTCCGTGAAGCCAAGAACCTGAGCTCGCTCCTGACGCAATCGTAATGTCTCAGAGATAATCGCACGATTGTCAGTGTCACCGCCCTTCTGACCACGAGCCGCCCAAGCCTTGTAGGCTTGCTCACGCAAATGGCGGTGGGGCGAGAACGTCAAAAATGGCTCGATCAATGATCGCGACAGCGTAATGACATGAGAAACATCTGCCTCACGCTCCTTGGCTGCCGCCGCAGCAGCGTCCACTAGAAAGGCGGGTAGACCCTCCAGATCTTCGGGTTTCGTCAACGCAAGCTGGTAGTCATTCTCATCAGCCAGAACATTCTGCGAAAACTGGGTTCCAAGCTCTGAAAGTCGCTCCGTGATTTCATTGAGCTTCTTCTTATTCTGCGCGTCGAGTTGGGCTCCGGCCCGCACGAAAGAGCGATGGGTGCGCTTTAACAGCTGCTTCTGCTCGGCATTCAGGTCTAGCGTGTCGGCTGCAGCATTCACCGCATCAATCCGAGCGAACAACGACTGGTTAGACGTGATTGTATTCATATGCGCCGTGACCTTAGGCGCAAACTCACGCTCCAAACCTTGCATGTAAGGATTAGTATGCGCGCCGGACAGCACCCAGAACGTCGTGCCGACCCGGGTCAGTTTTTCACCGGCAACCTCAAGCGCCAGGATCGTGTTCTCAAAAGTTGCCGCGTCTTGCGCATTGGCTATCGCATCGATCTCAGCGCGGTGGGCCGTGAGTGCCTGCTCAAACGCATCCTTATAGTGATCGGTAGAAATGGCGGAGAAAGGAGGCAGGCCAAACGGAGTAGACCAGTCCTGTAAGAGCGGATTCGCTTGTGTGTCCGATGTCATGTGTCGCCTGTCTCAATGAAGCTTCGACCCGGCTGAAACCAGGTTTAGGTCGCCAGTCAATAACCTACAAAATGTGTTCGCCAGTTGTCATCGTCAATGCGGCGGGGGTTCATTTTGATCAGGTCGATCCAGTTCATTCGGCGTATCATGTAGAAACAGCGCTGGCAGAAGAGCGCTCGATACAATGACCAGAAGAATGATCGAGTACTGTGCTTTAGAAATAATTCCGGATTCAAGACCGACAGTTGCCGTCACGATCCCGAAGGCAAGACGGTAGTTGAACAACATACCGGCAAAAATGCTGGAATGCCCGAGCAGCCAGTGTGTCGACAGTGCAGTTCCCGCAAATTTCAATCCGATCGCGACAACCGCCAAGATTACAAACTGCAGCGCAAGATCGGTTGTCACGAGAGAGAGATCGATCTGCATTCCAGCATGAAGGAAGAATATCGGAGCCAGCAGACTAAAGACGATCGCGCGCAGCTTCTCTTCCACCTCGCCATGCTCTTCGACAACCTCTGAAAGAATCAGTCCGATGGCAAAAGCAATAATCGCGGGATGAATCCCACCAACGTGCTCAGCCATAAAGCCCATTGAAATAAGCACGACCATTAAGAAGCGTAGCTCAAACTCAACGATCGAGCCACCGTAGCGTCGGAAGATCCAGTTCCCCACGCGGGGCAATCCGAATACCAACGGCACAAGAACCAGAAGAAAGATTGCCGTACCCCACCCTGTGTTACCAAGAAGCAGAGCCAGAGCCATCATACTAAGAACGTCAACAACCGTTGCAGCGCTCAGCATGATCTGGCCGAAATCTCCCGATAGATCACCGCGCTCCTTGAGGGCGTGGTAAACCAGCGCGAGGGAAGTCGTAGACAGACCAATTGCCATCAGGCCTGCGGCAGTCCAGGACAGATTGAACAGAAATAAGCAGACGATAAATACGCCAAGCATTGGCATGGCAAGCGACGCGGTTCCGATACCGACGCTTGTTTTCCAGGTCTTCCGAAGTCGGTGAATATCGACCTCAAACCCCGCAAGAAACATCAAGCCGAGCAATCCCAGATTGCCAAGAAACTCGACCCAACTCAGAGAAGCAATATCGGTATAGAAATAGGCGAGTGCGATACCGGCAATGATCTCTGCAATCGCACTTGAGAAACCAATTTCAAGCGCGATGCCTGCTGCAACGACCAACACCAGTGCAACGACGACTGATGGGTCCATCACATCCACCTATTCTGCTTGGATAGAGCGCAGTCCATAACGATAAAAGCCCCGAACAGGCGAACCTGTTCAGAGCCTTGAAGAAGAGAGACTATGGCTAGCAAATCACTGCCTCGATGCCTGATATGGGCGTCAGCAACAAAGAAGGCAACAAGCAAGCTCATAAATCCAGCTAAATAAGCACCCGAAACAGCTAATTTAGATGCAGCTGACAGACGCCTGATGCTGGTATATTTACAAATTACTTCTCAGCGACGACTGCAGGTGCAGGAACGTCAGAAGCGCCGAGGCCATTTGGATGTGGCATTTCACGGCGGCATGCTGTTACCGCTGCTGCTGTGCACAACAGAGCGACGACGAATAGAGTGCCCCTTTTACCCATTGTCTAATCTCCTTTGACAACCGTAGATAGCGAAATTACTTGACCTGACCCGACCCGCTCAAGGCAAGCTCGGGATGCAAACGGATAATGGTTTGCCGATAGAATGATGCGATTTAGTCACATAAACACCCCGGACCATTATGCTCAAAAAGATAAAATACTAAATCGAATTGACGTTTTAACCTTGTCAACCCGTTGCACCCAAAACACACAGACCGCACACCCGACCGTCCACACATTAATTTGTTAAGCAGTTTTTTGGACTTTTACTTACAATTAGGTTCGGTTTTTTCCGAATATTGCTATGCAATTCGAAACATGAGCGAGGGAGCCTGACATGGTCCGTTTTTGTTCGAGGATTGTCCTGTGTATTGTAACCGTTTTAAGCGCAATGGCAGTTTCCAGCGCTTCTGCAGCTACACTCAAAGCGACGGTGGATTTGTCCCAACAGCGAATGTATGTGTTCGTTGACGGCAAGAAGAAATACTCCTGGACAGTATCAACCGGAAAACGCGGCTGGCGCACAAAGCCCGGTTTCTACACTCCATTTGCCCAGCGCAAAAAGTTTTACTCCGACAAGTGGCGCATGAGTTTGCCTTACCTGACCATGATTGGACAGGACGGCACAGCTATTCACGGCACCTACCAAACCAGCAAGTTAGGACGTCCCGCATCTCATGGATGCATTCGACTAACGATTGGCAACGCCAAGAAATTTTACAAACTGGTCCAACGTTATGGATTTTGGTCAACGTCAATCGAAGTTCGGCGATAAACGCCAAGAGACAGCTTGGCTCTGTTCGGCTGTGATGTAGTTTTCCCTTCTAACTCATGGCATTGGCGGGGCGTAAGTCGCTCGCCGTCACGTTCAATCATGCGGCGCCAACCGAGGTAGCTGGGCAGATATTTCGAAGCGACGCCTTTG
>NZGY01000029.1 GCA_002689605.1 Filomicrobium sp. | reverse complement strand
ACTCGGAAGGCGAACGCACGTCTATAACAGCATCGAACTCATCCAACGCAGCACGCTCGGGCTTTTGAAGTTTCTCGAAGGCAGACACGTCAATGCACCATTATCGCACGCCATCTTACGTACCGCGGCTCACGCTATAGCATACAGCCAGCGGCATCGAGAATTCAGACTATCTATGTCAGATGATAGCAGAAGCGATCACCCGGCCTCCAGGAATTGCTCAGCTGCTGCCAAGTCAACCGATACGAGCTGGCTCACACCTCGCTCGACCATCGTAACCCCGAACAAACGATCGACCCGTGCCATTGTCATAGGATGGTGTGTGATCACCAGAAAACGAGTGTCCGTATCAGAGGACATCTTCTCCATCAATGTGCAGAAGCGATCGACGTTGGCGTCATCCAAAGGTGCATCGACCTCGTCCAGAACGCAAATCGGAGACGGATTGGTTAGGAAGACAGCAAAGATCAAAGAGAGCGCAGTCAGGGTCTGTTCACCGCCAGAGAGAAGCGAAAGAGTAGTCGGCTTCTTGCCAGGTGGCTTAGCGATGATTTCGAGACCACCTGCGAGTGGGTCTTCGCTATCATCGATCATTTCAAGTTTGGCCTCACCACCGCCAAACAGAGTGGTGAATAGCGACTGGAAATGGGCATCTACTGTTTCGAAGGCTTGCCGAAGTCGCTTGCGACCCTCTCGGTTGAGCGACGCAATCCCAGCACGCAGCTTGGCAATCGCCTCTTCAACATCCGCACGCTCACCATCAAGAGTGCCAAACTGAGTATTAAGTTCTTCTAGTTCGGTAGTTGCCTGCAAGTTGACACCTCCGAGCCGCTCGCGATCCGTCTTAAGCCGCAGCAAGCGCGAGTCAGCCTCAGCCAGAGTAGGCAACTTGTCCTCTTCGGTTAACTCGGCCAGTGCAAGGCAACCCTCCGGCTGTGTCTCAAAGTTCTCCTGAATTTGCCGGACCACGTCAGCGCGTCGGGCCCGGGCACCTTCAAGCTTAGCATCTGCCCGTGCACGAATTTCACGTTGTTCGCTGACATCATTCTGGGCTGAACGCAAAGTCGCGTTCGCTTCCTTCAGTCCGTTCTCAGCTTCCGCCAGCCTGTCCGCCGCGGCACGACGCTCAGTCTCTGCTTGAGTAAGCTCGTTCATCAATTTGGAGCGTCTTTCCTCCAGCTGCCCCGGAACCTGAACGACTGCGGCTTTTTCTTCACGGTTCTCTTGCAAACGTTGATTCAGCGTCGTCAACTGCCGTGCACCTTGCTCGGCACGTTCAGACCAGCGTTTGACGTCAGCCGTCAGCTTTTTCTGCTGCTCGTTGCGCTGCTCCCCGGCCCGCTCCAAAACTGTGACTTCAGTTTGCAACTGATTTGACTTGGCACGAGCCGCCTGCACAGTTTCTCGCGAAACAGCCAGCTCTTGATCCAGATGGCTCACATCTGGCAGTTCATGCAACACTTGTTCGCTGGCTGACAAAGCTTCGGTCGCCGCTTTGAGTTCACGCGCAACCGACAACTCGGTCTCGCATAGAGCGGCCAGTCTGACTTCACTCTCCTGTGCTGCGCGCTCTAATTGAGACAACTGACGGTTGGTCTCGGTCAACTCTCCCTGCAAGCGCTTTAGGTCTGCCTTGCACGACACATGTTCGTCTGAAGTTGCTTTCAGATATGCTGTCAACGTGACAACAACAAGTTCGGCCTCCGCGACAGCTGTGGCACCTGCAGCCTGCTCACTGATGAGTTCTTCCAGACGATTTCGCGCTGCAAGACGTTGCGCAGCAGGTGTCGGCGCATCTGCAGGCGCGACCAGCCCATCCCAGCGCCACAGACCACCATCTTTGGATACGAGACGTTGCCCAGCTTGCAGCTCTAACTGCAACTCATTGCCTTTTTCAGCCTCAACAACACCGATTTGCCGTAACCGCCGTTGTAATTCGACCGGCGCATCAACGAATTCCGCCAGGCTTTTTAGACCATCTGGCAGTTTTCGATCATCACAAGAAGAGTCGTCTGCATCAGCTGAAGCCACTCGCCAATGCATGGCCTCTTCTAATCCAATCGGAAGCCCAAGATCGTCGCCAAGCGCTGCTCCAAGCGCAATCTCATAGCCCTTCGCGACTTTGATTTGTTCAACAATCGGTTGCGCACCATCAGCAACCGTAGACTGGAGCAACTTAGCAAGTGTGTCGCGCTCTGTTTCGACCTGTTTGAGTGCGAGTCGCGCCTGACCGGCCTGGGCTTGCGCAGCTTCCAGCTTTACACGATGAGCCGCAATCTGCTCTTCGATGCGAAGTTGGTCTGCGTTGGTTTTCTCGGAAGCTGCAACCAGCTCATTTGATCGCTCTCTGAGAGTACCCAGTGCTGCTGCATCGGGTGCGGATGCCTTCGCCGCCTCAAGCTGCCGACTGACCTGCTCACTCTGCTGCCTGCCACGATTCACCTGCGCCGTACGTTCTCGACACTCAGCCTCTGCGCTACTGCGTTTCGCCCGCGCTTCGGATTGGCGCGTCATCAGCTCTGTAAGCTTTGCTTCTGATCCGGAGAGCTCTTCAATTGCCAACTTGAGAGACGACCGCAACGACTGATCAGAATTCAACGCCTCTTTGATCTCTGCTTCGAGCTTCTCTAGGTCGGAACTAAGACCTTGTTTCAAGGTCTTAGCTTCCTCAATCAAATCGGTTTCTCGCGAAATATCTGATTCAATACCGCTGATACGTGCTGCCAGCTCTTCATTGCGTTGCGTTGCTCGACGGACGTCATTGTCCAGGTTCGTCTGCTCATGGCGAAGCCTGGCGAGAACAGCAGCGCGCGTAACTTCTTCGTCGCGAAGCGGCTGCAGCGTTTCACTAAAGTCAGCTTCCAGCTTGATGGCGCTAGCTTCTTTTGCCGTGGCTGCCCCCAGTGCCTCGAGGGCAACCTGCAAAGCAGCCTCGTCATGATCAACTTGAACTTGAGCTTCAGACCAGACGAGGTAGAGCCGCAAAGCTTCCCCCTTTCTGATTTGCTCTGAGAGTTCCCCGTAGCGTCTTGCCTGGCGGGCCTGACGCTTCAGGCTTTCAATCTGTCCCTTAAGTTGGCCCAGGACATCACCAATTCGTGTCAGGTTATTTTCTGCAGCCTTGAGCCGTAGCTCTGCCTCATGCCGTCGGCTATGCAAACCAGCCGTGCCAGCAGCGTCTTCAAGTATGCGGCGGCGCTGCTCCGGCTTTGCATTGACAATCTCGCCGATTTGTCCTTGTCGCACCAACGCGGGCGACCGGGCACCCGTTGACGCATCTTCAAACAGGATCTTGACGTCCCGCGCTCTCACATCCCGACTATTGACCCGATAGGCCGACCCAGCCTCTCGTTCTATTCGCCGCGTGATCTCGATATGATCGTTATCATTGAATTCAGCCGGAGCAAGACGATCCTGGTTATCCAAGAAAATCGTTACCTCGGCCATGTTTCGAGCTGGCCGCCCGGTCGTTCCGGAAAAAATCACGTCGTCCATCGCCGACGCGCGCATCGACTTGTAGGACGTCTCGCCCATGACCCATCGCAAAGCTTCGAGTAGATTGGACTTGCCACAGCCATTTGGCCCGACAACACCCGTGAGCCCCGGCTCAATCAGGAGTTCTGTCGGTTCAACAAATGACTTGAAGCCAATCAACCTAAGCTTGTTAATGTGCATTCAGTGGCCCTTACAGGCGCTGGCCTGTTGCGGCCAAACACGAAAATCAACCGAGGCAAACTTAGCAATGTTCCGCCTGCCGATGGAATGCGTCCATCATGCCACCAGGAAAACAAGGTGAATCAGCCTGCTACAGCGCTTAGTTGTTGGCTGCCGCTACTGGCTTGGCAAGGGCTTGGGCGACAAGGTTGTGGATGTCTGACGTGCCCAGCCGTCTTTTGTACAGCTTACCGTTAACAAAGAAATTTGGTGTGCCGATAATGCCCAAGGTTCGGCCGCGCTCTTTAACAGCATTAAGCTTCTCAGCCAGGGACTTATCGGCGTAACACGCATCGAACTTGCTACGCGTCAAGCCAACCTGGCGGGCAATTTTGAAAATTGGATCACGGCGGACCGTCTGGCTGACCCACTGCTTCTGTTGCCTCATAAACTTGTCGTAGAGGTCAAAATAGCGGTCAGCCGGTGCACAGCGCCACGCAATGGTCGCCGCACCTGATTGAAATCCAATCGGAAACTCCCGGAGGATATATCGCACCTTACCTGTGTCGATATACTCGCGTTTCAACACCGGGAAGGTCTCGATCTGGAACTTTCGGCAGAAAGGACAGGTCAAGGAGGCATACTTCACGATTGTCACGGGCGCATCTGCTCTCCCCAATGCCATTTCAGGCAACGGCCCAGGTTGCATCACGTCGGCTATAGTCGGGTTCTTGATAACTTCGCGACGCCCGGAGGCAAACGTGCCTTCATCTTCAGCAAAGGGATTAAACGGCTTCTTCTTGCCTGACGTCGGCGAAGTAGAACCCGCTGCAAGAATACCCGCCCCATGTAGCGACGGGTTGGAAGAACAGCCAGCCAGAAGCAACGCCGCAAATAGCGGCCAAAACAACCGTTTAAGCCCCCAGGTCAACAACTTCCCTCCTACAGCGAGTGGCACTAATCAATCGCCACTCCGTACTCATGCCTGATTATCAAGAGCTCTTGAGCAGTGGTTCAAGGATCTTGTCAAAGGCCTCGATAGTATAGTTTCGCGTGCGCATACGCTTACCGTTGATGAAGAAAGAAGGCGTAGCGTCGACCCCAAATTCTTTGTCAGCCTTGTCCCGACCTTTTGCGATCTTTCCCAAAAGCTCGTTATTCTCCAGGCAACTATTGAACGTCTTCTCAGTAAAACCAGCCTGTTTGGCGATCTTCAACAAAGGTGGCACTGGATTACGAACAGCCCAATCAGCCTGCTTCTCAAACAGAACATCAATCAAACCGATAGACTTTGCAGGGGTGTCAGCACAGCGCGCCAGCATCGATGCAGCAGCAGCCAGATTATTCAGCGGGAATTCTCGCATGATGAAGCGGATCTTGCCCGTCTCAATGTATTTTTCCTTCAGCTTTGGATACGTTATCTGATGGAAACGCGCGCATGCTGGGCATGTCATAGATGCATACTCGACGATGGTTACTTTGGCGTCGTCTGGTCCCTGAGACAGCTCGGGTAGATCGCCAGGTGCCATCAGTTTGTCGATAGCAACTTCGTCGACTCGGGTTTGCGCCCACGCAGTACCCGATAATGCCGTTACGCCAACTGTTGCACCAGTGCCGACAAGAACAGACCGGCGATCAAACAGCGTTTTTGACAAACGATGATCTGAGTTGGACACGCGTAGCTCCTCGTATCTGAAACGGTGTAATCTTATAACGCCCGAACATGACGTTGCACTCCGATTACGGCATTTCCGAGCTAAACGCTATGTGAACGATAATCACAATCAGTTGCGGAGATCATCAGTTGCAAGATCGTCGCAATCGCCTAGCGAGCTACTTTCCTCTGCCGCACCGACTGGCTCAGGCGCTCCAAAGCAGCTGAAAGATCACCAGTTGCTTCGTGCTGGCCCACCGTTGCGTGGGCCGAAAATCGCCTTTCTTGGCATGTATTCTCGAAGTCGAGCGGCCGTATCGGACCTTGAATAATGCGCAAATCGCCGATTGCACCGTAGCCAAAATGCGAATTTATCCGTCCGATAATCTGGCTGCGCCGATATTCAATATCGAGGGCACGAGCAGCCTCAACACGAAGAACCAATGTTGCTCCACGGTCACTAAAAGTACCCGTTTCATCGGCCACATTTCGAAGCCGAGGCCATTTAATCTGCTCAGGGCGTGTCACGTCCGCAACTTCCTGACCGACAATGCTCGACCACTCTGTGAGTAGCGAAGTCGTTGAAAAACCGAACTTCTGGAATGATTTCTTGGTGATCTGAGGTACGAACGATCCGACAGCTTTCGCCGGCAGCGAGCCTTTTCGCGCGAAGGCGGAACCATTGCCGTATCCAAGCGCCGCAGCCATCTCACATCTCCATCATTTCCCACACAGCGTTTGCCGCGTACCATCTTGTAAATGATTCGCCCTGAGCCTGGAGATCCACGCGATGAGCACTGTTGCAAGCAAGCAACGTCTGTCCCGTGCTGGTCGGGACACAGCCCCCGTCCTGCTGCAGTGGTATGACAACGAGGCCCGAATACTCCCATGGCGCTACCGTCCTGGCGAAATGCCGGACCCATATAAAGTTTGGCTTAGTGAAGTGATGCTTCAGCAAACAACTGTTAAGGCAGTTATCCCCTACTTCGAGAAATTCGTGGATCAATGGCCGACTGTATCTGACCTCGCCTTGGCCGACGAGGAAAGTGTGCTGCAGGCGTGGGCAGGTCTCGGCTACTATTCTCGCGCAAGAAATCTCCACAGTTGCGCTCAGGCAGTCGTAACAGAGCACGGTGGTCAATTTCCGGCGGACGAAAAGGAACTCTTAAAGTTACCCGGTGTCGGCCCTTATACGGCAGCTGCCATTGCAGCGATTGCTTTCGATCTTCACGCCACACCGGTCGATGGCAACGTCGAGCGTGTCACCTCTCGGTTATTTGCAGTTGAAAAAGCATTGCCACAGTCCGAGACGCAACTTCGGGACTTGGCAGCCACACTGACCCCCGATCAGAGGACCGGCGACTTTGCGCAAGCCATGATGGATCTTGGTGCCACAGTCTGCACGCCCAAGCGTCCATCGTGTTTGATGTGTCCATTGCAGTCACAGTGCACAGCACACGCGTTGGGTATTGCCGAACGGCTGCCACTCAAAGCTGCAAAGTCAGACCGTCCGACACGCTATGGCGTAGCCTTCGTCGCATTGTCAGAGGGTG
Source organism: Filomicrobium sp. (assembly GCA_002689605.1). Classification (GTDB taxonomy): domain Bacteria; phylum Pseudomonadota; class Alphaproteobacteria; order Rhizobiales; family Hyphomicrobiaceae; genus Tectiglobus. The sequence continues at coordinate 9,971 of NZGY01000029.1, read as the reverse complement.
GCCAGCTTCTATTGCGGCAACGGCCTGACACCGGTCTGCTTGCACGAATGTTGGAGGTTCCCGGCACCGATTGGCAGGACGAACTCATGCCACACCGCGAAGCGCTGCGCACTGCACCGGTAAAGTCTGACTGGTGGCATGTGCCTGGCACTGTGGTGCACACATTCACTCATTTCCGGCTTGAGTTAGACATTTACCGGGCCGTTGTGCCGGCTGACGCGGCACTGACATTCTGGGCAGATGCACCGCGCTGCCGCTGGGTTCCGCGCGGCGATCTTGATCGCCAAGCTTTACCATCACTGATGCGTAAAGTGATCATGCACGGGATTAAGGGGCACTAGCGATATTCAGCAGCCTCAGGTGCAAGAAGTACCAGGCCAGCGCGAGTAGCTGTAAGAGCAATGTCACGCCAAAAGCGACTTGATACGAGTGCGGCGGGTAACCGCCAGACGCCGCTGCTGGAAACAATTCAATGATCGCACCGATGACGTACTGAAGACTAAATGCAGCTCCGAATATAGCGAGGTTTGCAGCCGTATGAACTCGACCAGATTGCGCTGCTCCAAACTGAGTAGCGAGCCAAGGATAGGCGAGAACAGCCACCTGGCCGAGCATCCCGAAAACGAACCATAATGGCAGCATGAATTCGTTATTAATTCCGAGAACGATACCGACCTGAGAGCTCAGATAAAGCAACGTGAAGAAGATCATCACGTTAAGAAGCTTCACCCCGCGTCGGACAAACCAATCTGCGACCACGCCCGTCAGTAATATGCCAACAAAAAAGGCCATCGCCATAATCAGCAAGTGCTCGGCAACAACCGAGCGCCCGAGTCCTCCAACATCACGCAACCAAGGACCGGCCCAGAGGGTCTGAATCGCAACGTGGCTCCCAGCTGTAGTCGCAAGGAGTGGCGTGATCGCCCAATATCGACGATCAGAAAAGATTGCTCCCACACCACGGAATTGATCAAAAAAACTCTGAGCTGGCGCACTGCTTTTGCGCTCTGGCACAACGGTGAGAATCAGCAATGCAACCAGCAGAATGACGGCGGCCAGGGCAACAAAGACGCTCCGCCAACCATAAATCTGGGTGACAATCTCCAGAGGCTGTGTCGCCAGCAAAAGCCCCATGGCCCCAGAGGACATAACCAAGGCATTCGCGAGGGCACGCCGTTCCTCAGGGATCCAGATTACGACAGCCTTGAAACTCGCCATCAAACCGCCAGCAAACCCAAGGCCTATCATTGCCCGGCCAGCGGTCAGGGCTCCAGCACTTTGGCTCATCGAAAAAAGCAAGGTCCCGACCGCAGCCACGCTCAACAATGCAATTTGAACTCGCCTAGGACCGTACTTGTCGAGAAGAATACCAAGTGGGAGCTGAAACACAGCGAACGCGCCCAGATAGGCCGCAGTCACCAATCCCAACTCTGCAGGGCTCAATCCGATATCAGCGACGAGGTCCTGCTCAATAATCGCGTTCGCGCCGCGCAACAAATACGACAGGAAATACCCAAGTGAGAAAGGGGCAAGGGCACAGATAAGCGTCCCAAACGCGAGCCTTGAACCCGTCTCAGGATTATTTATTGTCACGTAGTATCCTCCCGGCGGAAGAGACATTTACGCGGGAATGCGCTGATGGACAACTCCGTCACAACCTGTTTCGTTACCGCGACCGCCAGCAACGGACGCTCGAAACCATAGCTTCGGCCAGTAAACCACCAGCTGCTTTGCGCTACTTCTGCGTCAGGATAACCTTCGGAGCTGACAAGTTGCTAAGTCCAAGTTGGCGACGTGCTTCACCACGCAAAACATCAATCGGCTTGAGTTTGCCTTCTGCTTCGAAGTGCCAGAACGTCCAACCATTACAGGCACTCTTGCCTTGCACTTCGGCCCCTAGACGGTGAATGGATCCGCGGACACCAGCTTCTCCAGAAAGTGCCAGCGTCCCATCGGCACGCACTTCGGCTCGATATCGACGGCGCTCATCGACCAGTCGTGTACCTGGCTCAAGTATACCTAGTTCAATAATGGTGCCAAACGGAACGCGCGGCTCTGTACGCTTGGTCGGCAATGGCTCTATCTCATCCGGTGAAAGCGCTTGTACTCGCTTTATGCGAGCTTCGGCGTCTTTTGCGTAACCTGCATCACGCTCGATACCAATCCATTTCCGTCCAAGACGCTTGGCAACGGCACCCGTCGTTCCCGTTCCGAAGAAAGGATCAAGAACGACATCACCAGGATTGGTGCAGGCAATCATAATACGATGGAGGATTGCTTCCGGCTTTTGCGTTGGATGTGCCTTCCGGCCACTTGAGTCTTTTAAGCGCTCCGGGCCTGAGCAAATTGGAAACAGCCAATCTGAGCGCATCTGCAGGTCATCATTGCCGGCCTTGAGAGCATCGTAGTTAAACGTAACACGCGATGACTGTTGGCGTCCTGCCCAGATCAGTGTCTCATGAGCATTCGTAAAGCGGCGCCCACGGAAGTTCGGCATTGGATTCGTCTTCCGCCAGATTACGTCATTCTGCAACCAGAAGCCGAGATCCTGCAACGCTGCGCCAAGTCGAAAAATATTGTGGTAGGAACCTATCACCCAAATGGCACCATCAGGCTTGAGCAGCCGACGGCACTCTCCGAGCCAGGCTCGACAAAAAGCATCATAACTCGCGAAATCCTGAAACTTGTCCCAGTCTTGATGCACACCATCAACAACTGTGTTGTTGGGCCGAAGCAAATCTTTGTCGAGCTGCAGGTTGTAGGGCGGGTCCGCAAATACAAGATCGACGGAGGCATCCGGCAATGATGCTAACTGTTCCAGACAATCGCCCACCAACAAGCGGTTTGCGAGAAAGTTCTTCTTCCGGCGACGATCCGAACGCATGATACTCAAACTCTGATTTACTCAAACACTGAAGAGGCCTGACACTAGGCACAACATAGACAAGCATCGGGTCTGACCAGACCCTGAATCCTAATAGGTTAATGAATAGTTAACACCCCCTCATTTCGAGGCCATGCGACGGCCTGACTCGCCTCGTGAGTTGCATCATCAAGCACGATACTATTGCAGCACTTGTTGACAACTATTCGCTCGTGTTGGCTCTCACCAACTGAACTTTTTTTATTCTCATCGAACATCTTGGCACGACCGAGTCCGCCAAAGCATTAGTCTTCAAATCCCAAAGCCAAACGGACCGGGCGAAACGAACGTCGATGATGCGGTGTGGGGCCGAACCGTCCAAGTGCTTCCAGATGAGCCTTGGTTCCGTAACCTTTGTGTTGCTCAAACCCGTACTCCGGATGCTTCAAACTGAGATCCGACATCATTCGGTCTCTCGCAACCTTCGCAACAATTGAAGCGGCAGCAATCGATAAGCACTTTGCATCACCACCGATCACCAACCGTGTTTGACAAGGCAGCCCTGGATCCCGATTGCCATCAATCAATGCCGCGTCAGGCTCTCTAGGCAGCAAAGACACGGCTTTTCTCATTGCCCAAAGTGTTGCCTGTAAAATGTTATCTCGATCGATGCGCGCGACATCCGCAATTCCAATGGCGTACTCGAACGTTTGCGTCACTTCTAGATAGAGATCAGCACGAATATCTTCCTTCAGCGCTTTTGAATCATTCAGCTTTCGAAGACTACCAGCGAGCGGGATCTTCATCGTTTCGGATGGGATGATTACTGCCGCCGCTACGACGGGACCGGCCAATGGACCACGTCCAGCTTCATCAACACCGCACACCAAACCACCGGCGGCTCCGAGTTCTTCCAATTCTAAATCAAAACTCGGTGATACCTTCTTTGCCTTGGATGGCGACACATTCAATTCCCAGCGAAATTCTGATTTTTGCATCACACAATAACTCAGATCAGACCGAGCTGCTCGCCTTGTGCAGACGGCACCTCAAAAAGGTCCGTGCGTAGCTTGTATTCCCTCTGATTCAGCTGATGTCGTCGAAGCGCTTTTCGGAACCGGTCGCCAATCATTTCCGCGAAGGGTCCAGCTCCTCGCTGACGATGGCCAAATTCGGAGTTATAGTCTCGGCCATAATGCATACCCTGCAAAAGCTTGATAACTCGACCGGATCGATTGGGGAACTCGGTCATCAGCCATTCTCGAAATAGCTCTTTCAGTTCAAGCGGCAGTCGTAGCATTACGTAGGATGCACTCTCAGCACCCGCCTCGCGTGCAGCTTTCAAAATGCCTTCAATCTCGTGATCGTTGAGGCCCGGGATGATTGGTGCCACCATAACGGTTGCTGGCACACCCGCTTTAGCCAACTGCTCTATCGCATAAAGTCTTCGATCTGGCGTTGCTGCACGCGGTTCCATCTTACGCGCCACCTGACGGTCAAGCGACGTCACTGAAAGTGCGACTTTGACAAGCTGCTTCTCTGCCATACGTGCAAGAATATCGATATCTCTAACAACTAGCGCCGACTTGGTTACAATACCAACCGGGTGATTGAAGTGCTCCATAACTGACAGCGCCGCTCTCGTTATCTCAAGTTGCTTCTCTGCTGGTTGATAAGCATCTGTGACTGCACCAAGCGCAATCGTTTTGGGAACGTAACGCTTTCGCCTGAATGCATCTTCTAAAAGCTCGGCAGCGTTGACCTTTGCAAAAATCCGCGTCTCAAAATCAAGCCCCGGCGACAGTCCCATGTGCGCATGCGATGGCCTTGCATAACAATAACTACATCCATGCTCGCAGCCGCGATAAGGATTGATCGACTGGTCAAACGAAAGGTCCGGACTGTCATTCGTCGCAACAATCGACTTTGCCTGTTCCGGTTGCACGGTCGTGCGAAACACATCCAAATCCGCGAGTGTGTCCCACCCATCATCAAAGTCTTCGCGTTTTGTGACTTCGTAACGTCCACTAACATTGCTACGCGCACCGCGGCCTCGACGCCGTTCATGCTCGACAATTCTATAGTCAGGCTCTAAGTCAATGTCGCAGTCGGTGTTCATCGCAACCTCGGCCCACTCAGCTTACGCGACCATTACTAGAGAACAAAAGAGAACAAGACAAGAACAAAATGAAGCGAACTCATTCCAATTTTTGTTTGTTCTTCTGGCGTTAACGGCACCTGCAATCCGATGATTTCTATCGTCATTCCCACTCACAATGCTGCGTCAGGTTTGGCTGCCTGCCTAACTGCCCTTGTGCCCGGCGTCGTCAATGGTTGCGTACGCGAGGTTATCATCGTCGATGGTGGTTCAACGGACCGCACGCTTGAAATTGCTGAAGCGTCCGGTGCAACAATCATAAGAACCAGCCAGGGGCGAGGTACTCAGCTCAAGGCCGGAGCCGAGGACGCTAAGGCCGAATGGTTGCTGTTTCTCCATGCTGACACTGTCTTGGATGCAGGTTGGGAGGACGAAGTTGCAACGTTCATCGAGCGGGTGGACACAGGCCAAAGACCTGAGACAGCTGCCGCCTTTAAGTTCGAATTGGATGATCTTGGTTTCTTACCACGCTTGATCGAAGCAGGTGTCGCCTGCAGATGCACGCTGTTTCGCATGCCCTATGGCGACCAGGGACTGCTCATCCCAAGGCGGCTATATCAGAAGATCGGTGGCTTCAGTCCGATCCCCTTGTTGGAAGACGTCGACATTAACAGACGGATCGGTCGTTCACGGCTTGTAATTCTGCGATCTGGCGCCATCACCAGCGCCATCCGTTACAAGCGCGACGGATACGTAAAGCGCGTGATGCGGAACTGGACCTGCCTGCTCATGTACTATTGCCGAGTGCCGATCCGGCATATCGAGAAGCTCTACAATTAGCACAAAAAAGACAAAGGCCAGCGCAGAATGGTTTGCGAACGCAAGCTCATCATTATGGCAAAGTCACCTGTTGCCGGACGTGTGAAAACCCGTCTGTCACGCGATATCGGCAGCGCTGCCGCAACCAACTTCTATCGCCACACGTGCCAGAGCGTAATTGCCCGACTATCTTCCACGAAACTCTGGCGCACCGTCCTGAGTATTAGCCCGGATACCGAGGTCCATAATCGGTTCTGGCCCCGGCATGCGCTTCGCACAACACAAGGCCAGGGTGATCTCGGTGAACGCATGCGCCGAGCCATGACCATTCAACCAACAGGACCTGTCGTCTTAATCGGAACTGATATACCCGGTGTTCAAGGTCATCATGTTGCCAATGCATTTCACATGTTAAAACAACATGACTATATTTTTGGCCCCACTCCGGATGGTGGCTTTTGGTTGGTGGGAATATCTAAACAGCGCTACCTGCCGAGGGCCTTCAAAGATGTGCGCTGGTCAACTGAATTCACTCTCAAAGACACAATAGACAGCCTAAACCGGCAATATTCCGGATTGCGTTTAGGTCTCGCCGACGAGTTGAATGATGTCGATGACGGCAAAGACTTCAAAGCAGCCCAGGATATTATTGGTCGCCGCATTCTATCGTCTTAAAACTGTGAACTCAGTTACAACGAATTTACTCAGATTAGAATACAAGTTGAACCAGCAATTGCTTTAAACTCCGGCAGAGAATATGTTATTAGCTAACTGACAAGTTCATCTGGCAGATAGAACAAAGTATCCATGGCTCAACCCCAGTATACGCCGTCGCAGGTCCTCGAAACAGCACGCCGCGCCGAAGCCGAAGGCCAGATTGACTACGCTGATCAGGCATTCCGGCATATTTTGGAAGTCTTTCCGACAAGCCAGGAAGCCGCCATCGCTCGAGATGCCATAGCCAAGCGGCAGTATCTTCCGAATGGAAGCTCAGATCTTCACCCGACAAGAACACCCAGTCTAACTGAAGCGTTGCAGGCACCATTACAATCGCAGGCACCACCGCAGGCAACGATCCCTGGCAATCCATCACCTCTGCCGCACACAAGCCAGCAGAGGCCACAGAACACCCAATACGAAAGCCCCACGAGCAATCGCGCACCCGCGCAGACGAACGGCAATAGTCTGCAGCTTGAACCAGTCGCAAGCACCGAGGGTACAAGCCGAGGTGCAAGCTTTGCCTTGCCCTATCACCGCAACTATCCCTTCGCACGCTTTCTCGCCACGCTGACCATCATTNTCGGGGTTCTGACCTTGCTCGTCGCCGCTCTGGTCGGCGTAANATCGGTTCTCAATCCGAATACTGTGCNGGTTCTCACTGGCACTCCGCTANTAGTNCCCAATATNCTCTACAGTCTCNGCATTTTCNGTTCCGGCCTGATCTTGTGTCTTGTGGGACTGCTGGCCCACGCCGTNTTTCACACGGCGCGNAACCTGACGACCTATACNACAGCGGAACATGCCCGTCTTAAAAGACGTGACACATAGTACCTTGGCCAGCACGCGCCATCACTCGTCTACCCGCCATTGTGAAGCCTATTGAAGCCGACCGGCGGTGTTGGCACAGGCTGTGCAGCTCGGTCTGTCAAAAGAACTTGGCAGGGTTGGCCTATAGAATATGGTAAGCGTGAAATGGAAGAACCGCTCGATTGGCGAACTCTCAACAGTCGAGCTGCGAGAGGCTCTTAGACACGCCGTTGACGAGTTGAGATTTGCTAATGCTGGATCTTCATCCAGAGACTTTTTGTAAGCGTCCGGTCTGACCCGCCTTACACGACGTGAGCATTCCAGCCATGATGCCTACTTGGATAGGAACAGTCTGGACCCATGGCATCAAGATCGAAGATTGCTCGTCGCCGCTGGAGCGAGACATTCAAGAAGCGTGTAGTCAAAGAGGCAAGCCAGCCGGGCACCACGCTGGCCGACGTTGCGCACCGCTATGATCTTGATCCACGACGCATCTCCACATGGAAGGCAAAGTTCGATACCGTTACGTCTTTGGTGCCAGTGGACGTGACAGGCCTCAATGACCCGTCGGTGGATCAGGAACAGCGCCCCGGCACGATGATTGAGATTAATCTGCCGTGTGGGACGACGCTGCGGTGCGGGCCGGAGACGAATAGGGATTTGGTAGCAGAGATCCTCGCGACGCTTAGATCAACACGATGATCCCGGTTCCTGCAAACACGAGGGTCTGGTTGGCGTCCNGCGTGACGGACATGAGGAAAGGCTTCAACGGCCTCAGCATCCTGGCGCAGGACGCCTTGGAGCAAGATCCATTCTCAGGCCATCTGTTTGTGTTTCGTGGCCGCCGTGGTGATCTCATCAAGATCATTTGGTGGGATGGGCAAGGCGCGTGTTTGTTCTCCAAGCGTCTGGAGCGTGGTCGGTTTGTATGGCCGTCGCCGGTCAAGGGGAAGGTTGCAATCACTTCGGCCCAGTTGGCCATGTTGCTTGAGGGTATTGATTGGCGTGCGCCGGTTCGAACGTGGCGCCCCTTGATGGCCGGATAGCCACAGTCCTGTTTGCTCTTTGATATCGTGGATTCAACAGGTGGGCCGAATAACGTATGGCTTTAGCCATGACGTCTACCAGCCATACGCCTCATGAGATTGTCGATCTTCATCGGCTCCTGGCGCTGCGTGAGGCTGAGATTGCCCGTCAATCTGCAGAACTCCAGGCCCGTGATCTTCTGATCGAACAGCTTAAGCTGCAACTCGCAAACTTCAGACGGCATAGGTTTGGCGCGAAGTCAGAGGCGCTAGACAAGATCATCGGTCAGTTGGAACTGGCACTGGAGGATGCGGAGAGGGGAGCAGTACGTCCTCGACCGGAACCGCCGGAGGCTCAATCTGAAGAGCCCAAGCGAAGACCACGACGTAAACCTCTGCCCAAGCATCTCCCGCGTGAAACTGTCGTGCTGGACCCAGGCGCAACCTGCCATCACTGCGGCGGCGGTCTGCGTCACATCTCTGACGACGTTACCGAGACCCTGGAATATATCCCCGGTCGCTTCAAGGTCGTTCGAACGGTGCGGCCCAAGATGTCCTGCCGGTGTTGTGAGGCCATCCATCAAGTTCCAGCACCGACGATGCCGATTGAACGTGGACGGTTTGGGCCTGGACTGCAGGCGCATGTTCTGGTCAGCAAATATGCCGACCACCTTCCATTGTACCGTCAATCACAGATCTTTGCTCGGGACGGCGTAGATCTGGAGCGTTCAACGTTGGCTGATAGTGTCCGCGGTTCAACGGATCTCCTAGAAGTTCTTGCCGAGGCTGTCGGGCGCCACGTCATGGCCGGTGCTGCTATCCATGCCGATGATACGCCGGTAAATGTANTTGCACCGGGCACTGGCAGAACCAAGACCGGACGGTTGTGGGTTTATCTCCGTGACGAACGGGATTGGGCTGGCAATCCACATCCGGCGGCCTTCTATCGCTTTACGCCCGATCGCAGGGGTCGTTGGCCACGAGATCATCTCAAAGACTTCACCGGTTGGCTGCATGCCGATGGGTATGCCGGTTTTGAAGACCTCTATCGGCGTGGCCAGATTAAGGAAGTTGCCTGTCTCGCCCACATTCGGCGGAAGTTTTACGATATTCACGTCGCCCAAGGCTCAGGTCTTGCCAAAGAAGCTCTGGAGCGTATCGCCGAACTGTATCAGATCGAGGCCAACATTCGTGGCGAACCACCCGACAGGCGTCGATTGATCAGGCAGGAGTACGCTGCGCCACTCCTTGATGATCTGGAACAATGGCTCCAGTCGCAAATGATGCAGGTCTCCAGGAAGTCAGCACTCGGCGGCGCCATCCGTTATGGCCTGATCCGCCTTAAAAGACTGCGACCCTATCTCGACGATGGGCGTCTCAGCATTGACAACAATGCTGCCGAGCGTGGCATGCGCAGCATAGCTCTCAGGCGCAAGAATTTTCTCTTTATGGGCTCTGACCGGGGTGGCAAGTCTGCTGCTATTGCCTATACGCTGATCGAGACCGCGAAGCTCAATGGTATTGATCCGCAGGCATGGCTGACGGATGTCCTCAGCCGCATCGCCGATCACAAGATCAATCAGATCGACGAGTTGTTGCCTTGGCGATATGCTCAGCAGAGCTAGGCTCGGACGCTCAC
>NZGY01000028.1 GCA_002689605.1 Filomicrobium sp. | reverse complement strand
TCGAGCGATGGCGGCTTCCTGGCTTGTCGGAAAGACTTCCAAAATATGCCGGAATGCCTGATCGGCGTAGTCAATCTGGCCTTCGGCTTCGGCGCGGCGTGCTGTTTCGAGGACCCGCGACGGCGTATACTGGGGTTGAGCCATGGATACTTTGTTCTATCTGCCAGATGAACTTGTCAGTTAGCTAATAACATATTCTCTGCCGGAGTTTTAAGCAATTGCTGGTTCAACTTGTATTCTAATCTGAGTAAATGGCTCTGTTCGGCTCCAGTGTAGAATTGCGCGTTAGCCAATGGCACCGGCCAGGCAGTGCCGGGGTGTAAGTCGGTCACCGTCGCGCTCGATCATGCGGCGCCAGCCGAGGTAGCTTGGCAGGTATTTTGAAGCGACGCCCTTGAAGCGCGCCATCCAGCCCTTGAAGCGGCTCTGGTAGGCGCTGACGTTCTGGGTGTGATAGCAGCCGACAGTTCTCACGCCGTGGCTGGCAACGAGTACCATCTGGGTGATGCCGGTCTCGGCCGCGAAGGCCTCGTAAGACTTGTTGCCGTCGGTGACTAGCACGGCATCCTTGGCGACGACGGGCTTGAGATGCGCGCGGATCGCCGCAGCGCTGAGGTCGGTGAGGATCGCATCGGTAGTCTCGCCATGGCGATCGCGGACGATCAAGATGGCATCGTGCTCGTCAGTGGAAAGTCCTGGTTTCTTAGCCTTGCCGCCACGTTTCCTGGGCGCACGGCCGACCAAATTGCGCGAGCCCTTGGCCGACTTGAGAATGAACGTCTCATCCGCCTCGACGATGCCGGTCACTGAGACAGCCTTCTTGTCCTTGGCCGCCGCGAGGAAGCGATGACGCCAGCGAAACGAGGTCTCCAGATGAATGTCGGTGCGCGCCGCCGCCTTGCGCAGGCTGACACCGTCGACGAGTGCGCGGGCATAGTCGAGCCACTTTTCGCGCAGCCTGAGCCCTGCCAACGGCGTGCCCGTCAGNGCGTTGAAGGTGCGCGCGCACGCCTTGCACATGTAGCGTTTGAGATCGGAGGCCGAGCCCCATGGTTTGAAATCGGCCGCGCCGCAATGACCACACGCCGGCGCCGCCGCGAACCGCGTCTCGATCAGGGCGACGACCTCCTGGCCTGAGCCCGTCGCCGTCAGCGCTTCGACGAGCGCCTCGCGCTNGACCTGGCTGAGATCCCCAAAATGCTCGACAAGTGCCTGAAAATCCTGAGCCTTCATGGTATCCTCGCTGGTGACCAACCGTCTGTTAGCAAGGTGTCACAACATTCAGGCAGGACAAAGCCGGGAGAATGCTCCAGAGCGCTTCGGAGGGGGCTGCGGCATCACTGAGGGACTGGAGGCAGGCGTGCCCGACTTGGTAAAGGTCAAAAACTGCTCGTACCTGCTCCATGAAATCTTCTAACGAGCAAGCGTCGTCCAGCCTTTACAGTTCTCTGGCTAGATTGTTGTCTTGGCCCTTGCTCATCGAATGTCCCTTTAAGTCGTACCAGCTAATTCGAGCCAGCTAACAAGCACTTCGGGTCAGCTAACAAGCACCATTTCTCTTGATATTACATGGTCGTGCAGCCGTAAGGTTGCCAATTCATTAGTGTCCGACTTAATCGTAGTTNGTCAACGCTGCAGCTTGTCGATTGGATCTCCCGGCTACCAATCATCATCACCAAGACATCGTTGCAAGGCTTGTAGTGTAGGAATGGTAGTCTGCAGTTTGCCTAAATCACTAACGGGCACTCAGTTGGGGCATCAGAAAGACAATTGCCTAATGAATGTGNGCATTAATCAATTTCGTAGTAAGCTAATCGTCAAGCTGAGTTAGGAGCGAAGTTTTGAATATTCGAGAAATTCTGCAGGTGAAGGGCAAGGAGGCATTCACCGTTTTGCCAACGGATTCGATTGCAGCTCTATCGGCAAAATTGCGCGCGAATAAGGTCGGTGCAGCGGTCGTCAGTCGCGACGGGCAGTCAATCGATGGCGTGATCACTGAGCGTGATGTGGTGTATGCGATCGGTGTCCACGGTGAAGGCCTGCACAATATGCCTGTCTCAGACATCATGACCGAGAAGGTTATAACGTGCTCGCCCAATGACAATGTTGCTCATGTAGCATCGACGATGATGGGTAGAACCATTCGCCATATACCGGTTGAGGAGAATGGCAAGTTTCTCGGTATGATTAGCATCCGGGACATGCTGAAGGAGCGCGTAGACCAGCTACAACAAGCGACGGCGCAGCTGCGAAAGTTCGTGAAAGAGGCTAGTCGCGAACCCCAGGATCGCGAGTAAGTTGCGAGTTGATTACGAGTCTCAGCACTCAGGCGGTTGATCTGGTGTGATGCTCTCTGTTTGCGGCTATGGGGATTGTTCAATCCGTATTGTCTAATGCATTGCCGACGGGGTCGGTCTCAATAATTGTTTGATCCAATTGGAGAAGACGAACCTGGAATGCTGCCCGGATGTGATCACGAGCGGCTGCGCTGGCCCTATCGCCGTCACGTTGTTTGATCGCCGCTACGATGTCTTCATGCTCCTTAATCGACCGTTCGCTACGACCCTTTGCTGACAAGGTTGTCGGACCGAGAAGTGCGAGTGACTCTGTCAGAGTGTCAGACGCTTTGACTAGAAAGCGATTGTGCGCGGCACGGTAGATCGCGATGTGGAAGGCGCGGTTGGAGGCAGCCAGCTTGAGGGGATCATCCAATATTTTTCTGTCACGGGCAATTTGCGCTTCCATTGCGGCGATTTCAGCATCGGTCGCGTGCTGGGCTGCAAGCCGAGCTGCGGAGCTGTCTAGAATTTCGCGCATCACATAGAGTTCGCCGATTGCGCTTGCTTCGAGTTGAGCAACGACCATGCCCCGATAGGGCTCGTGTACGAGGAGTCCACGTGTCTCGAGTCTGCGCAGCGCTTCTCTAATGGGTGTGCGGCTGAGGCCAAATCTATTGGCGAGCTCAGCTTCTTTTACCCGGTCACCAGGCTGCAGTTGGCCCTCAAGAATCTCGTTCTGCAGTGTTTCGAATATGTCGATCTTCATGTCTTTGCCTTCAAAACCATCGCCAGACTTTGGCAAGACTTCGCAATGCGTATTGAGGAGCGGCCTGCGACTCTCTCAAATTTGACAAGTCGTAGCATCTGAAGCATATTGTATCCAATCGCATACAATATTCCAAGCCTGGTTTTTCCAGGTTCGAAGTCAGGTTAGGACCCTATGGCAGATATTCGGCAGATTGAGTCTTACGATGTAGTGGTGGTAGGCGGCGGTAATGCTGCGTTCTCGGCGGCTGCGGCTGCTCGTCAAAAGGGTGCGCGGGTCTTGGTGCTCGAGTGCGCGCCGGAAGAAGAAGCAGGCGGTAACTCGCGGTTTACGGCCGGGGCTATTCGTTTCGTCTACAACGGTGCCGACGATATTTCGGCGCTAGTGCCAGACCTTACTCAGGATGATTTGGATAACACTGATTTTGGCACCTACACCGAGGATCAGTTCTTTGACGATATCTTCCGGGTGACGCAATACAGAGCGGACCCGGATCTGGTCGAAGTTCTCGTTAAAAATTCGAACGATACGATGCACTGGATGAAGGATGCTGGTGTCCGTTTTGTGCCGATCTATGGCCGACAGGCATTCAAGATTGATGGCAAGTTCAAGTTCTGGGGCGGACTGACGCTGGAGGCCTGGGGTGGCGGTCCAGGTCTGGTCGAAGCTTGGACCAACATTGCAAAGGGACTGGGCATTGACATCTGGTATCAGGCACGCGCCAAAGAACTGCTGACCGATGGCTTCAAGATCGAAGGCGTACGCGTCAAGCGTCCCGACGAGATTGTCGATATCAAGTCGCGTGCGGTGGTTCTGGCAGCTGGGGGCTTCCAGGCGAATCCTGAGTGGCGCACCCGCTACCTCGGCCCTGGCTGGGATATCGCGAAGGTCCGGGGTTCTCGCTACAATACCGGCGATGGACTTCAGATGGCAATGGATGTTGGAGCTTCAACGGCGGGTAACTGGTCGGGCTGTCACGCAGTTGGATGGGAAATGAATGCCCCTGAGTTTGGTGATCTGGCAGTTGGCGATAATTTCCAGAAGCACTCCTATCCGTTCGGCATCATGGTCAATGCGAACGGTGAACGTTTCCTCGATGAAGGTGCGGACTTTAGGAATTACACCTATGCAAAGTATGGCCGTGTGATCCTTGAGCAGCCTGGCAGCTTCGCCTGGCAGATCTTTGATCAGAAGGTCCTGCACTTACTGCGTGACGAATATCGTATACGACAGGTGACTAAGGTCACGTCAGATACGATCGAAGGTCTGGCGGAGCAGCTGGATGGTGTTAACGCAGCCAAGCTTACGCAGGAGATTGAAGCCTACAATAAGGCCGTACGTCAGGACGTGGCTTTCAATCCAAACGTCAAGGATGGTCGTTGCACTGACGGCCTTTCGGTACCAAAGAGCAACTGGGCCAACACTATCGATGAAGGGCCGTTCGAGGCTTACGCCGTGACTTGTGGTGTAACCTTCACGTTCGGTGGCGTACGGATCGATACGGAAGGGCGCGTGCTCAGCACAGATTATCAACCGATACCGGGACTGACCGCGGCTGGTGAAATGGTTGGCGGGGTCTTCTATCACAACTACCCGGGCGGAAGCGGCCTCATCAATGGCGCCGTGTTCGGTAAGATTGCAGGTGCCTCAGCTGCCGAATATGCGGTTGGAAACTAAGTCAGAACTTATCTGACGACAGGAGAAGCGCTTGCCGGATTGGGATGCTGCGTACCGAAATGCTGCAGAGCCCCTATTCGGCGGTGAGCCATCCGATTTTGTTCGGGAGGTGGTGACACGGCCTGACTTTCGAGCCAATTCGGCACTCTGTCTAGCTGACGGAGATGGACGCAACGGGCGCTGGTTGGCGGAACAAGGGCTCGCCGTTACTGCTATTGATCTCTCGCCTGTTGCGACAGAGCAAGCGCTAAGCAAAGACAAAGCGGCAGGTGTCAGTGTGCAGCGATTGACGGGGGATCTTGCGGACTGGAAGTTCTCGCTAAAGGATTCCTGGGATGCTGTCTTTCTTATTTTTTTGCAATGCGAGTCTCGTGTTCGCAACTGTATCGCGACGGAGGCCTGTCGTCATCTCAACCCTGGTGGATGGTTCGTTGGTGAAGGGTTCTCCGTAGATCGCGCAGAGGACGATCTGTTAGGCCCTAAGCATTCCGATTTGCTCTACGATACTGCTGACCTGGAGAAGGCCTGTTCTGGATTGCAGATCCTCGAGGCGGGAACGACTCTAGTTGAGTTGCATGAAGGGGTGAGGCATCAGGGTAGGGCTGCGATTGCTCGCTTTCTTGCAAAACGCTGATGCTCTGACGGTAGTTTTGAGACCGTCTCCACGCCAGTAACACTCAAAATCACGTACGTAGCCGTGACGCACTGCAACCAAACTCCTAGAGTGTCGATAACAGCGATTGCATGACAATGGCCGCCGAGAACTCACTGAAGGTTAGTTGGGAGGGAATTATGTCAGAAACACGCAAGAAACTCACAATACCGGATTTGTCTGCGAAGAAAGCAGCTGGCGAACCGCTGGTGATGGTTGCCGTAGGCGAAGTCTTGAGTGCGGCGTGGGCAGAGCGTGCAGGCGTGGACATTGTTGGCGTCGGCGACAGTCTTGGCATGACCCTTTACGGGCATGAAAATACGCTCGCTATGACGGTCGATCAAATGATTGAGCATACCCGTGCTGTCAGACGTGGAGCGCCGAATACCTTCTCACTCGTTTCCATGCCTTATGGTTCATACGCCACCAAGGATATCGCTGTTCGAAATGCGGTGCGTCTGATGAAGGAGAGCGGCGCAGAAGCTGTAAAACTGCAAGGCGGCCGGGAGATGTTTGACATCATCAAGGCCGTCGCTGATGCTGGTGTGCCTGTGATGAGCCATGTTGGATTGCTGCCACACTATGTGCATCGCTATGGCGGGTTTAAGATGCAGGGGCGAACCGCAGAAGACGCGCTCAAGATCATCGACAATGCCAAGGCGATTGAAGAAGCCGGTGCGATAGGCCTGGAGATTGAGGCGGTGCCGTATGAGGTTGGCAAGGCCGTGGATGAGGCGGTGTCGATCTTTACGTTTTCAATCGGTGCTGGTGCGGCTGGTACATGCCAGTTGCTTAACGGTTATGACTTGATCGGCGCATTTGATACATTCAAGCCAAAGTTTGCCAAACGTTATGGCAACGTTGTTGAAGTTGCTGTTGATGCATTCAAGGCCTATGCCGAAGATGTCCGATCAGGCTCCTTCCCTGACGATGATCACTCTTACAAAATGAAACCCGAAGAAGCCGATAAGCTGCGGAAGGCGCTGGGAGCCGGCACATAAGTGTGTGTCGCTTGGCCTTAAGTTCAGCGCGATGGGACGTCGCCTAGATTGATGATGTCATACTTCTCGTTGAGAGCAGTCCTTGTGGTCTCGTTGGCGAAATCTACGTCCGTTAGTTTGCTTAGTTCTTCCAGGTACTGGTCAAAACCAGATGGTTGGAAGATCATCAACATTCTCGCGTCTGTCGTACCCTTTTGTAGTTCGCAGGCGTGTGGCACCCCTGGGGGGATGTGGAGGCAGGCGCCGGGCTCTGCCGTCATCCATTCTCCATCAACATAAAAATCGATATTGCCGGAAAGGATTTAGAAGGTCTCTGCATGGGTTTTGTGCATATGGAGCCCAAGCCTGAAGTTCTGCTTCAGGTTATCTTCCATCAACGTGCATGCGCCTGCCGTGTCTGATGCTCCAACCTTCACGAATGTGTGGTCGTTCGCCCAATCATAGTTCGGACCTTGGCCAGGAGGTAGGAATGAATAAGGCTTGGACATTGTGATTATCTCGTCGTTTCTGTGCGTCGTTCAGTGATGTGACCCGATCAGTGCCGCTCGTCTGATCGGGCCTGCCTGGGTTTAAGTCGTGCCTACTTTCCCTTGAGCTGGGCTAAAGCTCCAACCCAATCTTCGACATGGTAGGTTTTGGCAATCTTGCCGTCTTTGATGGTGTGAATGTCAATTGACATAAAGGTAAAGCCCTCGCCTTTGCTGTCTACACCGAACAGCGGTTCTTTAGGGGTTCCGCTCGCCCGACCGCGAACGATGACGCGATCTCCAGCCTGAATCATTTCCTCAACTTTCCATTTCAGATCCGGTATCAGCTTTGCAAAAAAACCGAGCTGACCAATGAAAGCGCCGGCGGTTTTGTTCTTGCCTGAGTAGTTGCCGATACTCTGCCAGTCTTTTGAAACGTTCGATTGGAATGTCTGAGCGTGAGACTTGGATCCAGGATTGCTGAGGAAGTCATAGAAAGTTTGGACAGTTGCCTTGTCGCTGGCCGTTGCTGACGAAGCTATTGTTGCGATAGACACGATGGCTGTTGCCAGTAACAGGGGAACTTTTCTCATGCTCGATCTCCTTGGGTGAAACTTACGCATGTCGTTTTCTGACATGTCGACCCAATGTAGATTTGATCGGCAAAATGCATTAGACGGTATTATTATTATTCTTTGTTCGAAAAAATGGAATAATGATCAATCAACTACGTGGACTGGCTGTTTTCGCGAAAACCGTCGAACTCGGATCGTTTCGGTTGGCTGCGCGAGAGCTGAAGCTATCACCTTCGGTTGTCAGCCATCATATCTCGCAACTGGAAGAGCAGCTGGGTGTTGCCCTACTCTATCGTTCGACGCGGTCGTTATCGCTCACGCGCGATGGTGAGCAGCTTACTGGTCCTGCACGGGAAATGTTGGCTGCTGCTGAGCGCGGTATCGGTGCTATCCGTGACAATGTCACGGGGCTGAGTGGAGAGGTGCGCGTTACTGCAGCGGCCATTCTGGTGCAATCACAGTTGACCGACAAGATCGCACAGTTTCTGCGTGCGCCTCCGAACGTGAAGATCAATATCGACTACTCTGACAGTCCGCGAGACATCGTTGCAGAGGGGATCGATGTTGCCATCCGTCTTGGCTGGCTTCGCGATAGCTCGCTTACGGCGCGCAAGCTTTACGATGTCGAACGGGTTGTGGTTGCTTCACGAGCATACCTGAGCGGTCGGCCATTACCCAAGACACCGAGTGATATGGAGGATTGGGACTGGATTGATCTTGCGCCGGTTCAAACGGCACATGTTTTCCGTCATGAGACAGAGAAAACCGTAACGCTTCGCCCGGCATCAAGGATGACGGCAAACAGTGCTCATGCTCTCTTTAAGATGGTTGGTCGGAGTGCCGGACTAGCAGTGCTACCGCATTTTCTTGTTGAACATGAAATCCGCGCAGGCAACCTGACAGTCCTGCTGCCCGAATGGCAACTGCCCTCGGTTTCAGCTAACGCAGTGCGGCCCAGCAATGCGCCGCGCCAAGGCCTAACGGCTGAGTTCGTCAAAGCCATTGCTGCTGAGCTCTAGTGAGGTTTTAGTATGCGAAGTTAAGTCTGCTCGTTGGCACGTAATGCTGCAAGTGCCTCTGGCGTGTCGACATCAGTAAAGATGGCATCAGTATCGACGTCAACTTCCACGAGATCTTCTGCGTACTTGGAGATGAGATGGCGTGCGCCCTGGTCGCCACTCAATGATCCCAATTCTAGGAAGAATGCTGAAGACCAGAGGATCGGATTGCCCCGCCGACCGTGATTGAATGGCACGCAAATGCTGCGCCCGTCATGTGGTGCGAATGCAGCGATGAGTTGGTTGACGAGTTCAGCTGATATCAACGGCATGTCACCGAGCAATATAATGGCACCGTCGCAATCTTCTGGTAGTGAGCGGATGCCCGTAGCCAAGGAAGTGGCGAGCCCATCTGCGTAATTCGGATTGCTCGTGAAATTGACGTTTACGTCCGAAAGTGCTTCGCGGACGCGCTCTTCCTCGTGACCGGTTACGACTGTTATGCTGGTGGCCAGGCTGTTGCGGGCTGCTTCGACTGCATGGCGAACGAGTGGCTGGCCTCTGAATTCTTCCAAGAGCTTGTTTTGCTCTCCCATGCGAGTGGACCGGCCGCTTGCAAGGACGATCGCGGAGATGTTAGCGGCATAGCGGCTAGCATTGTCTGGCTGTTCGGAGGCGACTGCTTTCGCACGCGGCTGCGGCCGGGTTGGGATTTCCATCAATAGGCCGCCGGGTGCCATTGCGGTCACATCGTCAGGTGTCACGGTAATGTCTGCTAAGAGACGTTCAAGCACCCAATCCAGTCCGTTGATTTTTGGAGAGCTGGCGCAGCTTGGCACACCAATTACGTCGCGTCCCTCAAGCTCAGCGAGCAAGAGCAAGTTTCCCGGGTCAACCGGCATCCCGAGATGAATGACATGTCCTCCGGCATCAACGACGCCACCAGGAATAACGTCTTCGCGGTCTACAATGGCAGATGCCCCGAAGATGAGGATTGGGTTGGCGCCTTTTGCGTGCATCTCATTCGCGGCCGTGGCAACTGCCTGCCGTTCATGAGGAATGACTTGTTGATCCAGGACATGACTCCCGCAAGCCTCGATACGGTCGGAAATCGATTTAATCCGTTTATCGATCAGCGCAGCTTTTGAACCAGGTAGATCGGTTAGCAGCAACCCGACACCATGGCTCTTGAACTTTGCAATCGAGATGAGCGCATGATCGGCCTGACATTGCTTCAGCGCTTTATCCAAAGTTTCTTGCGAGATGGCAAACGGAATGATCTTGATTGTTGCCACCATCTGCCCAGCTGTGACGCGCTCGTAAGGCGGCAGGGTTGCAACAGTGAGACCCTCGTCAATTCGATTGAGAGCAATCAGTGCGTCGCGATCAACTCGCAATATGCCATCGTTTGTCGCAAAGACGTTAGCGCGACCAGTAAAGGCCTCGGCAACTCTTACGGCGTCACCGGCAACTGTATCTGCTATCATGGCAGCAGCATCATCTTCCCTCACATCTGAGGGATCGAGGATCGCTGCGATGACGCTTGATACGTTCGCACGCTTGAGTTTTGTGATGTCCTCGCGGGACAGCTGCCTGCCCTTTTTGATCTTTCCGTCAGGCGTATTGGCAGAATGGGCCAGTATCGCACCTTCTGCCTGATCAATGTCGATCGGGCCAAACTTCATGCTGTTGCCGTGAGTTTGCCTCTGAGTTCTGCTGTGACCTCGGCCATGATCGAGATTGCGATTTCATTCGGACCGACAGCACCAATGTCTAGGCCAATCGGCGCATTGATGCGGGCGATTTGTTCAGCACTTAGGCCTGCTTCTGTCAGGCGGTCAACGCGCTTCGCATGTGTGCGTTTGCTACCAAGAGCGCCGATGTAAAAAACCTCTGAAGTCATTGCGATCTGAAGTGCTGGATCGTCGATCTTGGGGTCATGCGTCAGTGCAACAAATGCCGTACGCGTGTCTAACCCAACTTCAGGTAACGCTTCATCAGGCCAACGAGCATCGCGCGGCACACCGGCGAAGCGCTCTTCACTCGCAAACGCCGTACGCGGGTCTATCACAACCGGATCGTAGCCGAGCTGAGCCGCCATCGGGATGAGCGCCTGAGCGATGTGAACTGCGCCAATGAGTACGAGCCGCAGTGGCGGATTGTGGATATTGATGAAGACTTCTTCGCCGCCGATTTCCATCGTGCGGCTGCGATCTGTCCTGAAGCCATCATTGACTGCCTCTGACAGGGCACTATCAGCAACACTCTGTCCGCGTTCAATCAGCTGCTGCGTGCCGCTTGATAGCCAAGTAACCACTGCAACGGGTTTGCGTGTTGATTTTGCTTTCAGCAATTGATCGAGCAGTGCACGTTCCATCGGATGATAGCCTCTGAAGAATTCAGCAATAGTCGATCGATAGTCTAGGAAGTCGTAATCGGTTCAACGTAAACACGGATCCGCCCACCGCAGGCGAGACCGACTTGCCAAGCGGTTTCGTCCTCAACACCGAACTCCATCCCCGTTGACTTGCCATTTTCGATAACATCGGCTGCCTCGACAATGACTGCGCCTTCGACACAGCCGCCGGATACCGAGCCTTCAAAGTTGCCTTCCGAGTCGATCAGCAGTTGGCTACCAACTGGCTGTGGGGCAGAGCCCCAGGTTTCGATCACGGTAGCAATTGCAACTTGGCGACCGGAGCTGATCCAGTCGCCAGCTTTATCGAGAATCGGTTGTTGTGCGTCCATCAGGCAGTAATCCTTGCCGAGTTCGATCATCGCCGGATCTGGAGCCTGCCCAAAGTCTGTTCACGCTTATCGCGTGAAGTACCAAGCGGCGCCGATAACGATGATGCTTCCTATAATCCACCAAATATAAGACGAACCGCCGGAATTTGCACTACTTGGGGCCGATTGTTTTGATGAAGCAGGTGCTGTGGTTGTGGATGCCGCGGGTTCGGCGACTGCTGAAGTTGGTTCCTCGGCCGTGCTGCCGAATTCGGCCGCGAGATTGTCGAAGAACTTATTGGCAAGGCTAGCGGCCGTTGCATCAATTAACCGGGCTCCAAGTTGAGCAATCTTGCCGGCAACCTTTGCGTCAACATCGTAGCTCAGTTCTGTGCCGCCGTCCTTTGCCTCAAGTTTCACATCGGCGCCTCCGCTGGCCGAGCCTGCTGCGCCACCTTTACCTGATCCGCTGATGCGATACGAGTTTGGCGGGTTCATGTCGCTGAGCGTGACCTCACCGTTGAACTTCGCGTTGATGGGGCCGATTTTCAGTCCGACTGTTGCCTTGAGCTGGTCATCTGCAACCTTTTCCAGTGATTGGCAGCCAGGGATGCAACGCTTGAGAACCTCCACGTCATTGAGCGTGGCCCAAACGTCTGCTTGTGGTGCCGGTAGTTGGCGGGTGCCAGACATTTTCATTGTTCAGTCCTCCCAGGATGACTTTTGTGTGCTTGATTGCTCGCTCTAAGAGAGTGCCATAGGAGCGGTTGGGAATGGTCCACGGTCTTGTTCGAATGCGGCGGCAATGCGAGTGGCCATCGCTTCGTCATGTCCCCGTGCAGCAATATGTAATGAGGTCGGCCCGGCTCCATCAGCGATACCCATCGGGATAGCGAATGCGCAGAAGCCCAGGTAATTGACGACGCGAGTAAAGCGCGCTGGCGTCCGAGACTGATCAACTTCATCAAGTGCTTGGGGTGGAGTTGTTAGCGTTGGCGTGATGTATGCAGCGAAGCCGCGCATACCACGCACCGCGCTGGCCTGATTTTGTTGGCGACGTTGAAGCATAGCAATGTAATCTCGACTAGTGACATCCCTGCCCGCAAGTATCCGCGGCTTTACATGCTCATCAACCTGGTTCGACATTCCTTCATACATGTCTTTGTGATGATAATAGCCCTCGCAAGAAATAATGAGGCCTGTACCGTCGCGCATGTCTTCTGAACTGGCGTCCAGTTCCAATGGCACGACTTCGGCGCCAAGGGTCCGTAGCCTATCGAGTGCAGCATCGTAGTGTTCGAGAACAACAGCATCGATGCTACCGCGCTCTGCTTCGGTTAGGCAGCCAAGCTTTAGGCCGGAGATCCCTTTAGTTAGTTCGCCGAACAGGCCTGCATCGCGGGCGAGATCATCACCAATTTCGGTAGGATGGCGCCCATCCATCGTTTCAAACATGATTATGGCATCGCGCACGGATCGGGCCATAGGTCCCGGTGTATCAAGCGTGTGCGATAGCGGTTGAATCCCATCGAGCGGCAGTCGGCCTTCCGTAACTTTTAGTCCCGACAAACCGCATAAGCCAGATGGGATGCGAACCGATCCGCCTGTATCTGTACCAACGGCACATCCAGCCATACCGGCGGCGACGGCAGCACCGGAACCGCTGGATGATCCGCCAGGCGTGCGTGCGACTTCCGGATCCCAAGGATTCCATGGCGTGCCGCGGACTGTATTGGTGCCCCAGGCACCGTAAGCGACCTCTACAGTCTTGGTCTTGCCAACAAGAATACCGCCACCAGCAATGAGACGCTTTGCAATGGTTGCCGATTCCGTTGCCGGCTCTTGCCCATAGACCATAGTACCGCCGGTTGTAATCAAACCCGTCACATCAATCAAATCTTTCAACGCGAAGGGAACGCCGTGAAATGGTCCGATGATATGGCCAGCCTTGATTGCTTTAGTTGCTGCTTCTGCGGCTTCCCAGGCCTCGTCTGCCAATACAATTTCAAAGGCGCCAATTTTCGGTTCCAGCTTTTCGATCTGTTTCAAAGTGTCTTCGACAACTTCGCTGGGGGTTAGGCTGCCGTTCTGATATCCTGTCGCCATATCGGCGATGGGCAGGAGCGCTTTGTCTGTCATTCGTATTTCCGAAACTGTTGGTTGATGCACGCGGGCGTGAGGCCAGGCAATGGTCATAGATCACCTGAGATGCTAGAAGCTCAGCGGTGATGGTGCAAGCGGGACGAAGGATTGATGATGCAACCGAGAAAGGTCGATGATGATCTGACCGTGTCCAGCGCGATCGTGGTCGATGACGTGGCGGCAATAAGGGATGCTGGTTTCAAATCAATCATTTGCAACAGATACGATGGGGAGGACCCCGGTCAGACAAGATTTGCCGACATCGAAAGAGCTGCTGCAGACCAAGGCTTGAAGGCTGTCTGGCAACCTGTGACGGGTATGGTGGAGGACGCGACTGGTCAGGAGTTTGGGCAATACTTGGATTCTCTTCCTAAGCCAGTATTCGCTTATTGTCGTGCGGGTGTACGTTGCGTGCTCCTATGGTCGCTGGCGAAGGCAGGTAAGACCCCGACAGCCGAGATTGTCACGAAAGCTGCGAACGCAGGTTTCGATATTAGTGGCCTTGCGCCGAGGCTCGAAGCAATAGCTGAACAGGATCGAGGCTAGCGTAGAACAATTCGGTCCGATTGCTTGTTCGCGGCGGGCGCACCTAGCGATGAGTTTGAGGGCGGTGAGCCTAATAATGATGAGCTGCAAAAGCGCCATCTTCGGGATTGCCTCTGTTGAATGGCAGTTCCACTGCTTATCGCTATAGGGTCGCAAAAGCCATTTTGGAGGCTAAGTGAGCGATTGCTTGTGCAATTATATTTTCAGCTAATTTTAAGTTGATTTAATAATATTAATAAAATTTTATTCAAATTTTATATATTGCGCCTTGCTGCAACATGAAGTTGCCTATCCCTATTCGCCTGGCATGCTTCTATTTTCAAATCAAAAACTGTGCAGGCCCTAGATGTTACTCTCGTGCAAGCTTCCTATCGCAGCAATTGTTATTACGCTAGCTTCGATTTTATCCGCCAGTGTAGCTGGAATTCTTATTGGAACAAGTAGCCTGCAGAAGGCTGAGTTTAAAGCCCTTGGGGCTGTTGCTGAGGCTCTGTTCGGCTCTGATGTAGTTTTCCCTTCTAACTCCTGGCGCCGGCGAGGCATTGGCGGGGCGTAAGTCGCTCGCCGTCACGTTCAAT
>NZGY01000027.1 GCA_002689605.1 Filomicrobium sp. | reverse complement strand
ATTTGGTTAGCAGTTTTGGAGATTGGCATGGCCCGGAAGCGGTATTCGGACGAAGATATCCTGAAGCTTTTGCGTGAGATCGAGCTACATCTGGCCGGTGGTGCGGATGTCGCAACGGCGTGTCGGGCCGCAGGGGTGAGTGACGCGACGTACTATAACTGGCGCAAGAAGTTTGGCGGCATGGGGCGGTCGCAGCTGTCGGAGCTGAAGGCGCTTGAGAAAGAGAACCAGCGGCTGAAGAAGATCGTCGCTGATCTCGAGCTCGACAAGCTAATCCTGAAAGAGAGCCAGGATTTTTTAAAGCCGAAGGCCTGACGACAAACGATCTTCGTCAGGCTANCGTCCATGTGCGTCAAAAGCTCGGNACANCAGAGCGACGCACCTGCCGCGAGGTCGGCGTTGAACGCTCGACGCAGCAATACAAATCTAAGCTTCAAAACATGTGGTCATCGTGCGGGCGTCCATTTCGTATATTAGGCCGTTACCTTCGTGCTGGCTTTCCTCGACAAGCAGGGCGGCAAAAAATGAGGCTGCTTGATTTTGACATAGTGCCGGTGAAATATCATTCGTCTGAAGCAACAGCGCACTGAGTATAGGAAGGATGGAGAATGAGACGATGACAACTTGCCTAGACACAACTGGTGTCGAGATTGTTCAGGAGCTGCAACAAGCCGATCGTGTAGGGTGCGCAGAGCGACTTGCTATCGATTGTCGGGTCATGGGGTGACACGCTCGATGATGCAGACATTTTAAAGGAGCTCAAGTCTTGGAATGAAAAAAACAACGATTCCGAACNGTAGGTGGGTGATGATCCAGGCCGAACTACGCGATGGAGATATTATCGTCACCAAGGGTGGCTGTCGGTTGCTGCTTGAGCGCGTGCGCGACGGTCGCGTTATTTGGAGAAATCTTGAAACCGATGCTGTTGGAACAGCAGGCTTGAGATCGACCTTGGCACGAACTGAGAAAATCGAAACACGGAAGTGAGGGTGCCGACGATGACACCAAGACAGAATCATATTTACGAAGCCCTAACAGATGATTTCGATCATCCAGACGTGATTGCTAGACGGGCGAAAATTACAACCGTTTCGCCTCGTGAAACCGCATCAAAATTTTGTATTCAACTGACAAAGTTAGGCAAGGCTGAGCGCGGCGGCTCAAAACAGTTCCCGCAATGGCGAAGGAAGTGAGGGTGCCACCAGGTCGTTTCTGTGCCAACGANAAAAGCAAGGCAGCAAAAAAACCATTTGAAATCAATGTCGGAGCGGCAGGATTTGAACCTGCGACCCCCTCGTCCCGAACGAGGTGCGCTACCAGACTGCGCCACGCTCCGTTATCAGGCCTCGTGGTATTCAGCGTTTCGGGAGGGGATGCTGAGTGGAGGCGGACCCGATTTATAACCTTGCGGGATTCCACGAGCAAGGTGCAACCGGTGGCGCGATGATGATGGGTCTACAACTCGTATCCGTAGGGTGATTTCAGATTCATACCGCTGGTTTGCTAAGGTCGCGGATCGCATAAACTTCTGACAATGTATTTTGCGAAGCTTGGCAGAACTGATGCCGGAGGACCTGATGGCTAAAGATATTCCCGAGAATGCAACGCGTCTGGATGTTGCGATTGTTGGCGCTGGCGTTGCTGGTCTCTACGCAATTTATCGGTTGCGCAAATCAGGACTTCAAATTCGCGCTTATGAAGCCGGTGATGGTGTTGGTGGAACGTGGTTTTGGAACCGCTATCCAGGGTGTCGTTGCGATGTCGAGAGTATGGAGTACTCCTACTCGTTTGATGACGATTTACAGCAGGAATGGAAATGGCCCGAGCGTTACGGCACGCAGCCGGAAATTCTTCGCTATGTAAACCATGTTGCCGAGAGATTTGATCTGCTGAAGGATGTGCAATTGGAGACGCGCATTGTTTCGGCGACCTTTGATCGGAGCAGCAAGGAATGGGTTCTCAAGACTGATGCGGATGAGACGATCGTTGCACCATACTGCATTATGGCAACGGGGAATTTGTCGACACCGCAAGTGCCGAACTTCCCCGGCGTACATGAGTTTCAGGGCAAGACTTACCACACGGGGCTCTGGCCCAAAGAGGGTGTTGATTTCAGCAGTCAACGCGTTGCCGTTATTGGCACCGGATCGTCCGGTGTGCAGTCNATCCCACATATTGCGAAACAGGCCGAGCATCTGCACGTGTTTCAACGCACAGCGAATTTCATTCTACCAGCGCGCAATGCGCCGCTGGACCCGGAGAAGGAACGTAAGCACAAGTCTGAGTATCCTGAGCGGCGGCGGGCCGCGTATGACACGCCCTTTGGTATTGCTGGATATCCAGCGCCTACTCAGACGGCCGACGAAGCAACGGCTGAGGACCGAGAGACCCAATACGCTGCAAAGTGGGCTGAAGGGGGAAGCATTAGCTTCCTCTACACCTACACTGACCTGCTTCTAAATGAAGAGGCGAATGAGACGGCTTCCAATTTCGTTCGTGAACGCATCCGAGAGACGGTTGAAGATCCTGATGTGGCGGAAACTCTTTGCCCAAATGATCACCCGATCGGTACGAAACGACTGATCCTTGATACCGATTATTACGAGACGTTTAATCGTGAGAATGTCACCCTCGTAAACGCCAGAAAGACGCCGATTGAGTCTCTGACTGCGACCGGGGTTCGGACGACGGATGCCGAGTATGAGTTTGATGCGGTCGTGTTTGCGACAGGTTTCGATGCGATGACTGGCGCGATGAAACAAATTGATATTCGGTCCGATGATTTCGAGATCAAGTCTAAGTGGGAAGACGGCCCGCAGACATACTTGGGGATCATGATCCATGGATTCCCTAATCTCTTCATGGTGACCGGACCGGGCAGTCCGGGTGTGAAGAGCCAGATGATTTTGTCATGCGAACAGCACGTCGACTTTATTGCTGATTGTATTGATATGATGCGCGGTAAGGGGCTTGGCGTCATTGAACCAACAGCCGATGCGGAGAAAGAGTGGACACAGCATGTGATCGATGTGGGTGAATCAACGCTCTATCCACTTGCGAACTCTTGGTACACGGGCGCGAATGTTCCCGGAAAACCGCGCGTTTTCATGCCGTATGTCGGTGGTGTTCATAAGTACACTGTGAAGCTGAATGAAGTGGTTGAGGCGGGGTACGAGGGTTTCTCTCTGACCAACTAAGCTGGCAAAAACCATGACGAATAAAGTGTACAAGTTCGGTATTGTTGGTGCAGAGATGATTGCTGAGTTTCATGCGAAGGCAATCGCTGCAATCACTAATGCCGAATTGGTGGCGGTGGTTGCGCTGCGTGAAGAGCAGGCTTTAGCGTTTGCGCAAGCGCATGGTTGTCAGGCTTACACGGATCTCACGCCGTTCCTCGCAAACGATGGGCTCGACGTGGTGACTATATGTTCGCCTAGTGGAGCGCACCTAGATCCCACAATCGCAGCCGCTGAAGCTGGTAAGCACGTGATTTGTGAAAAGCCGCTCAAAGTCACCACTGAGCGTGTTGATCGCATGATAAACGCTTGCGATAAAGCAGGTGTCATGCTGGCTGGCATCTTTCCGCGTCGCTTTAACGAGGCAACCAAGCTTTTCAAAAATGCAGTGGATAATGGGCGCTTTGGCACCATCGTTTTTGCTGATGCAGCGATCAAGTGGTGGCGTGATCAGGCTTACTACGACAGCGGTGCCTGGCGCGGAACCTGGGAACTTGATGGTGGTGGCGCGCTAATGAATCAATCAATTCATACGATTGATCTGCTGTTGCACCTGATGGGTGATGTTCGCCATGTCCGCGCGCAAACAAGACTTGCTGCACACACTGGTATCGAAGTCGAGGACGTGGGTGTTGCAATGCTGGAATTTGAGAATGGCGCGTTTGGCACCATCCATGGTTCGACGTCGTGCTGGTCAGCAGAAGGACATGCTGCGGAAATTCAGATTTGCGGGAGCGCAGGCTCAATGTTCATGGCGGACGACAAGTTCCGCACTTGGGAATTCAAGGATGAACGTCCTGAGGACCAGACTATCTTGCTGGATCATGGGTTGAATGCGGATGTCGCGGGCGCCGGTGCGGCGGACCCCAAAGCGATCGACTTTGCTTGGCATCAGCGAAACTTTGAAGATGCGCTTGCAGGCTTGGACAGAGGCGGGCCTCCGCTCGTTGATGGTAAGGAAGGCCGCCGCGCGATCGCGTTGATCAGGGCGATCTATGAATCTGCAGAGCGTGGCGGTGAACGGGTCTACGTCGCATGAAATCGCAAGCTGCCTCCACAGCTGTTTTGGTGCTAGAGCAAGATCGTTCCGGATGGAGTCACCGTTAGACTTGCTCATTTTGTTGGCCGGCTCGTGAATCTTGTTTTACTCAATAAGTTTAGAGCCCGATCGTTTCAGATTGATGCGCCAAGCGCTTCCACCTGAAACGATCGGGCTCTAGTGTGATCTGGTAGATTGAATTTGGATCCTTGCACCATGCTAAGAACTTCATCCTTACTGGTTGGCATTGCCTTTTTTGTTCTTGGCGCTGTCCCTGCTTTCGCAAGTGTCAGTGACAGTATCAAGTCTGTTGTCTCGATATTACCAGTTCGGGGTAGTGGTGCACCTGTTCAGGCCGGCCAGGGACGCGGACGAGTTCCAGAAGCGAGTGGTATTGTCGTTGCGGCAGATGGCTTGATCGCGACAGCAGCGCATGTCTTACAGGCCGTCCGGCGTATTGATGTACGGCTGGCCGATGGCTGTATACTCCCGGCCAAGCTGGTGGGCTCTGACAAAGCTTCCGATATTGCGCTGTTGCGGGTTGAAGCGAAATTGCTGCCGTTCAAGTTCGCTCCAAGGCCTTCAGTTGCGCAACGCGTCTGCGCTATCGGCAATGCTTATGGTTTGGACTTGTCGGTTGCTTGCGGCGTTGTCTAAGCTCTTGATGTCAGCCACGCCGGCTTCAACCCAATAGAAGACTTTGTCCAGACGGATGCTGCAGCCAATCTAGGAAGTTCTGGCGGCGCATCAGTGGATGGGGAGGGGCGGCTTGTTGGCATGATGTCTGCAATTTTTGCTGCCAAGAGCGACACCAACATCGGCGTCAATGTTGCGGTGTCGACACCACTGCTGCGTCGAGTTGTGGATGATCTGTCAGACGACGGACGTGTTGATTATGTCAAGGGCGGTTGGGGTTAAGCTCCATTGCCGCGCGCAGCGCGGAAGCGTGGTCATGGTGTCAGAATTGTAGACCTGGCTGACGATGGTGCGGGCGCACGAGCCGGTCTCAAGGTTGCAGACGTCATTCGTTCGATTGGTGGACGACGAATCCGCAACCCGAAGAGTGCTCTGTCAGCGCTGGCTCTTGTGCGTTCCGGTGCCTCGGTCGACGTCATTTATGAGAGAAAAGGGCAACGCAACAAAACCAAGCTGTTGTCTCAGGGATCGGGGGGAAGTCCAAAGCAAGCGAGACCTCCTGATAAACCCGTGAGGGTAGACTGCCCTTATCCCCAATCTGTTTGTCGGGTTCGGCAGGCTGTATTTCCGGTTGAGAGCTTTGATCCAATCGCCAGCGCGGTACGGATCGGGAATGATCTGCTGGTCACCAATAAACATGTGGTTGGGGCACGTAAGAATGCAAAAATCTTCACGCCATCTGGTGAGCTGACCGGAAAAGTATTGGTCTCGAGCTACCCTGGCGATCTCGTGCTCATCCAGGTCGAAGGACTTCCAAAGGGCGGCCTGGTCATGAAGATGGCTGATGCAGCAGCAAATGCTTCTTCATCGAAGCGGTACTACGTTGTTGGTGCCGACGTTGCGCGCAAAGAAGTGCGCGTCTTCAAGCCTGGAGCTTTGAGATTTGGACCAGACAAGAGTGCTGCACTTGGTCGTTTGCACGTTACGGCACAAATGCAGCCAGGTGTGAGTGGTGGTGCGCTCATCGATGGTGACGGCAAATTGATAGGCATCGCCGTTGGTGGTGGGGAGGGTCGGAACGAGGCTATCCCGCTGATGTAGGTTCAGACGCGGTTGGAGGGATTGAACGCCACCGGTGCCTCTGATCTGCAAGCAAAGTTGGGTGCTGCTTTCGAGGGATGCGCTGGAGCTATTGATGCAGCGAAGCGACGCCGTCGCGGGCAGCGCGCAGATCCAGTTGTGATTGAGACGCTTGCGACGCAGTGCCTGGCATCCCGCAATCCCGGACAGCACCTGGAGGCATCGCGGTTCTTAGCTTTTGCTCGGCAATACGACGCGTCGATTGCCTTGAGCAAGGCAGCCGTGCAGCAGATGCCGAATTCCATCAACGCGCGTGTCTCGTACGTTGTGGCGCTGCAGCTGGCGGGACGATTTGAGGACATGCTACCTCATGCACGCTGGGTGATGTCAGCAGATCCAAAAGATTCGCGGTTGTTGCGGTTTGGAATCCAGGCTGGCGTTTGGGGTGGCGATGTTGCATTGGCGGAGGAAGCCTATGCCAAACTACAAAAGGCTGATCCTCGGCAGGCTCAGGCAGCGAGACGGTTTGTCGACCGCCCCCACCGAAGCCGCGTCGGAGGTGAGCACCCGCGGTGTTTTTCTGAGCTTTGATTTAATCGCGCATGGGGTCTGGTATCCAGCCGACGGTGACGACGTTCTTTTCGTAGGGAGATTGCGTGGCGCGCTCGAATATTCGAGCCTTCAGTTGGGCTGTCGTGAGTGTGGGTTGCTTGGTCAGGATCCTTGTTGCAAGTGCTGCTAGGCGCGGGACGGCAAAACTTGATCCTGATGCCTTTCCCTTGGCACCGCGGAAGTCTACGACTGGCACGTTTTCGGCTGGTAACATGATGTCGACGCTTTTGGCGCCCCAGTTTGAGCCGCGGGCAAGGCGCCCGAATGCATCAGCGGACGTGACGACAATGAGATTGTCTAGCGTAAGCGTCGCGGGCTATAGGCGCTCTTGGTCAATGTCGTGCCCGTCGTTGCCGGCAGAGACGATCGCCAATATGCTTGGTTGTACTTTCAGTGATTTTGCGATGGCCGTCCGCTGTTCGGGTTTGCGACTGCCGAGAGGCATAGCCAGTATGCGCGCACCTGCCTTTGCTGCTAACTGTATAGCATCGGCTAGTCTGGACATGTCGGGTAGGGGATAGCGGAACGGAATGAGCGCCGCTAATGGAGCTTCGCGGACCAGGACTGATGCGACTGCTGAGCCGTGACGAATAGGAAGAAAGGCACCGCGTGATGTGTCGCCGTCGTAAGGCCATGCGTCCATGTCCCAGAAGTCGTAACCTAAAGGCTTGCCATTGGGGCCACGCGCGAGATTGTTTCGGTAGATTGGAAGATCGTAGGCAAGACCGGAGTCAATCAAGGCCACCCTTGGGCCTCCTGGGTCGCGACCTGTTGGCCACGGCGCTTGCAAGGTCTCGCTACAGCGGATTGTTCGTAGATCGCCGTCCAGCTGTTTAAGCTTGATCGCTGGACTGTTGCGATCTCTGATGATCCGTCTCCCAGATCGTATTCTGCAGGCGCCATCGGCCATGGCTTGGAGCAGTGGCTTTTGTTTGTCGTCCTCCACCTCATGGAGTTCGGCTGTGAAACGTCGTAGTAGTGCGCCGGGTTGAAACCTAACAACACGTAGTTCGTTGCCGGTGGAGAGCGCGAATCGCTGTTCGATTCTGACGACTTGGCCGTTACGTTTCGTTTCGTTCTCACTTAATAACCACGCATCTTGCAGCTCTTCCTGGGCAAGTAAGCCGGGAATTGGTTGCTCGCTCCAAAGTCTATCAACTGCAAACTTCAACCACGCAGATGGTGTGCGCTGTTCGGCAAGCAGTGTCGTAGGAACAGTCGCTGCAACCAATAGCATCAAGAGATATGCAAGCCCGCCATGCTGCAGTTGGATGCTTGATCGCCTGAGAATCATTCTGCTTTTGGAGTATCTTTTTGTTGAATGATGTTGGTCCATTTTATCGGGATCTAGGTTAGGGTGCTACTCCTGCCCGTGAGCGAGGTCCTAATCCAATTCTGAGGCGTTCCTCGGCCAAGGCAATATATTCACAAAGGATTGGCCGGGTCTCGCGCGGATCGATGATCTCTTCAACCGCAAGGGCTTCGGCAGTGCGAAACGGCGATGTGTAGGCGCGCAACTCTGCTTCGAGCTCCTGTTCGCGTGCTTTTGGGTCGTCGGCTGCTTCAATCTCTCGGCGAAACGCTGCCGCGACGCCACCCTCAACAGGGAGGGAGCCCCATTCACCACTTGGCCAAGCCAACTTCAAGTCGATATCGTTTTTGTTACAGGTTGCCATGCCGGCCATGCCATAGCATTTGCGAATGACCAGTGTAACGATGGGGATTTTGAGTTGCCCCGCCACATAAACGGCGCGCATGCCTTCGCGCAATGTGCCTGCTTCTTCGGCCTGTAAGCCGACCATGAAACCGGGAACATCAACCAGGAAAACAATTGGCAAGTGGAATGTATCGCAGAGCTCCATGAAGTGGATCTGCTTGCGGGCTGCATCCGCGTCCATCGCACCGGCGTAGACCTTGGGGTTGTTCGCAATGATACCGACTGGACGACCGCCGAGCCGGGCCAGCATCGTTATGACAGCACGGCCGTAAGTTGGTCGTATCTCAAAGGCTGACCCCTGATCGATGATATGACTTGTCAGCCGACGCATATCGTAGGGATGACGTCGATTTTCAGGCACGACGCTCAGGAGCTCTTCATCGCACCGATCGACCGGATCGCCGATGTCATCTATCGGTGGGAGCTGCCAAACGTTCTGGGGCAGATAGGAGAGGAATTGTTTGACCTGCTCGAATGCATCGTCTTCGGTGTCGGCGATATTGTGAATGGCACCTGACTTGTTGACGGCAACGGCTGGCCCGCCAAGGTCTTCCTTGCTTATGGTTTGGCCGAGTGAACGTTTGACGACAGGTGGACCAGCGGCAAACACTTGGCTTGTGCCCTGCACCATCACCGAGAAGTGCGAAAGGATGGCACGACCGGCGGGGCCACCGGCAGCGGTTCTCAAGACAGCAGAAGCAACGGGAACTTCGGCAAGCAGTTCGACGGAGCGTTCAAAGCCATCCGTTCCGGGAAACGTGACGAAACCCCTTCGCTTGGCGGATGTCACGGTGCCGCCGGCACCGTCGATGAGATTGACGAGTGGGATCTTGTAGTGGTGAGCAAGATCTTCGATGTAACCGCCTTGCCCACCTTTGAGACGTTGCGCTCCGAAACTCGTGCCGCCGCGAACGGTAAAGTCTTCACCGCCGATGGCAACCGGTCGGCCGTTAATTCGCGCGGTGCCAGCAACGTAGGTTGCTGGTGTTAGCGTCTTGAGCTTGAGGTTCTCATCGTACGCACCTGTACCGGCAAGCGATCCGATTTTTCGAAAGCTTCCTTTGTCTGTGATGCGGTCTAGGCGCTCGCGAACTGTGAGCCGGCCGGTGGAATGCTGACGCGCGACGTTGTCAGGTCCTCCCATTTCTTTGATGAATGCACGTCGGCGTGTCAGTTCATCGATTTGTTCGGCCCAGAATTCGCCGGTTCCATCTTTTTCGGTTACGGGAAAGGTCCTGCTCACTCGTTTATTTACTTGTCGGATTTGCCAAGGCTTGGGCCAGCGACAACGCCTTCTTCGGTGAGATCATTGATCTCAGCTTGATCAAGTCCCAGTTCTTCGATGAGTACGCTGGTTGTGTCGGCCCCGGTTTCTCGGCCAGTCCAACGAATATTTCCTGGTGTTTCAGATAACTTCGGGACAACGCCCGTAAGCGTGACCGGGCCGAGAACATCGTCCTCGACGTCCACTAACATCTCACGCGCCTCATAGTGTGGATCTTCAAAGATGTCGGCCACGGTAAATATCCGCGAGGCAGGAACGCCGGCCTCTTCAAGTGTGCTCTCAATATCTGCCATGTCATGCTTAGAGGTCCACGCTGTTACAGCGTCATCGCAGGCCTGCATGTTCTCGGCGCGTGGGATGGCAGCTGCAAACCTTGGATCGTCCTTCATGTCTGGACGATCCATGGCATCCGCTAAGCGACGGAATACAGCATCAGCTGCCGCCGCGATGAGGACGTAGCCTCCGTCGCGGGTTGGATAAACGGAGTTGGGTGCATTGCCAGGGAGTTGAGATCCGGCACGTTCCGCGACGATACCAAGTTGTTGGAATGTTGGGATATGGGATTCCATAAAAGTGAATGCGCCCTCGTAGAGGGCTGTGTCGACGATCTGTCCGCGGCCGGTGCGTTGGCGCTCGATGATGGCCATTGCGGTGCCGAAGGCTGCATACAGCCCGGCGATGTAATCTGTCATCGGTGTGCCCGAGCGTGGGGGTGGTCGATCTGGGTCGCCGGTGATTTCACGCAAACCGCTGACCGCTTCGCAGACGATGCCGTATCCGGCGCGACCACTATAGGGACCGGTTTGGCCAAAACCACTGACGCGGACCATGACCAGGCCGGGATTGGCCGCGCTGAGGACATCATAGCCCAAGCCCCACTTCTCAAGCGTACCTGGCCGAAAGTTCTCAATCAGGATATCGGCTGAGCGACATAGCTGTTTGACGAGGTCGCGACCTTTATCTGTTCGGAGGTTGAGCGAGATGATGCGCTTGCCGCGTTGGATAGAGGCGTTGTATAGGGATCGCCGTTTGTGACGATGGCTTAGCGAGCGGACGGCATCGCCTTCCGCTTGTTCAACCTTGATGACGTCACAACCGAAGTCGGCGAGCAACCTTCCACAGAATGGTCCAGCTACAGTTGAGCCTAACTCTATTGCTTTGAGACCTTTGAGAGGGCCTAAAGGCGTTTGGCAAGAGGCGGGTGCTGGCATTGGTTGGTCTCGCGGCTTGAATTGCAACGTGATGTTGAACAAGCGGCGCGATACTGTCCAGGTGGAGATCCGGACGATGGGGTGTTCGATCTGGTAGGGGATTGTCCTGAGGCGTGGAGCATGAAACAGGAGCGGGTAGGCTAACGTCCGTTGCCGAGGATAGTTCAGTGGTTTGCGTTTTTGCGCGTATCGGACGGGCGTTCACCGAAATGTTGTCGGTACTGCATTGAAAAGCGGCTGAACTCCCAGAACCCTTCTTCAGCTGCGATGTCTCCGATTGCTTGATTCGGACGCTGTGGACTTATGAGCTTGCGTCGTGCATCGTGCAGCCGCATAACTCGCCAATAGGTGAGTTGACCCATGGCAATATGCTGCGAGAATGCTTGCCCAATGGATCTTTTCGAGCCGAGGTGAGCGAGCGGTTCCAGGAGCCTCTTGTCGGTTTCTGTTATCCGGCTATACTTGAGTTGTTCCAGTAAATACTTGGGGAGCTATGGGTGAAACTGGTGTTCGGGCGGTTTGAAAGCTGGCGGTGCATCTGGTTGGTTTGATGTCGCCAAACAAACCAGCAACCTTCGAGAACGCAC
>NZGY01000026.1 GCA_002689605.1 Filomicrobium sp. | reverse complement strand
AGCCGGTTTCGAAGTGCGAGACGTAGAAGGCTGGAGAGAACACTACGCACTCACCTGCAGGATCTGGTGCGAAAGGCTCTATGCCAGAGAAGATGAAGCCATCGTACTTGTCGGCGAACCCAATTATCGCATGTGGGTTGCCTATCTTGCAGGCGTGTCCCTTTCATTTACACGCGGTTCGATCCTGATCTATCAAGCCTTAGCCAGCCATGGCCGTGAAAGCGTCACTGCCACCAACGCGGGCGGACTTATATACCTCGCGCTGATAGTTGCCCTGTAACCGGTGTCCCGCCCCCACCTTGTTCTGATCTTGCTCTGCCGTAATCCTGCGGTGTTATTTAGAGCGAGCCAGAAGTCCTTAATGAGGACCTTAGTGAGCTAACTAAGGTCGAACCGATGCGTCGGATTGAGTTGATCACCGGCGCAGAGCGGCGGCGGAACCGTTCACGTGATGAGAAGGCGTCGATTGTTGCCGAGAGTATGGTGCCGGGCGCCGCGATTGCTGAGGTCGCGCGGCGACACGGCTTGTCACCACAGCAACTGTATGGCTGGCGCTCGACTTTTCGATCCAATTTGCACAAGCAGGACGATCCGACGTTTTCATCGATTGTTGTTGACGCCGGCCCTGCGGCGTTTGTCCGACAAGGCGGCCAAACGATGGGCACCAAGGCACCCCACGCAGATGCTGCCCCCTCTATTGAGCTGATAATCGGCTCGGCGCGGGTCATCATTCGCGGTGCCGCCGATCAGAACACCCTGGCTTCCGTCCTGAAAGCGTTGAAGGGGCTGGCGTGATTGTTCCACAAAGTGGTGTGCGGGTGTTGGTTGCAACCAAGCCGGTGGACTTCCGCAAAGGTATCGATGGGCTTGCGGCCCTGGTACAGGAGCATTTGCGCCTTGATCCGTTCACCGGCACGGTGTTCGTCTTCAGAGCCAAACGCGCTGATCGGGTAAAGCTGCTGGTCTGGGACGGCAACGGTCTAGTGATGATCTACAAACGTCTGGATGACGGCAAGTTCCGTTGGCCTCGGATCGAGGATGGCGTCATGCGACTGTCGCCGGCTCAGCTTTCAGCGCTGCTTGAAGGCATTGATTGGACGCGTGTCCACAGTCGCCGTGTCCAGCGGCCAACAGCAGTGCAGTAATCGACCCGCAAAGTCTGCGGAATGCTGGCCAGATGGCCGGCAAATCAGCTTTGCTTCGGCCATGATGATCACTCCTGACAACCTACCCAATGATGTCGCGACGTTGAAGGCCATGGTTTTGGCCGGGCGTGCCGAGAACAACCGGCTGGCGCATGAGGAGCAGGTTCTCACTGCTGAAGTCCTTCGTCTTGAAGCGCGCAACGCGCGCCTCGATCACATTGTCTCCGTTCTGCGTCGGGCCCGGTTCGGGCGACGTTCCGAGAAGCAGATCAGCGACAACCAGATTGAACTGGCACTCGAAGACATCGAGACGGATCACGGCATCGAGGATGCAAAAGCAGAAAAGGGCGATGCCATCGTCCGACGTGAAGGTGTCAAAAAACGCCGTGCCAATCGTGGTCACCTGCCAAAACATCTGCCGCGCGAAGAAGTCGTCATCGAGCCGGACAATAAAAACTGCCTGTGCTGTGGTGGTGCTCTGCATGTCATTGGTGAAGATGCCTCGGAGCGTCTCGATCGCATCCCGGCAAAGCTGAAAGTGATTGTCACGCGGAGGCCGAAGTATGCCTGCCGCTCATGCACGGACGGTATCGTTCAAGCTGCGGCACCATCAAGACTGATCACCGGTGGCCTGCCAACCGAAGCCTTCGTTGCTGACGTCTTAGTCTCGAAATACGCCGATCACTTACCGCTTTACCGTCAATCCCAGATCCTGTCGCGTGATGGCATCGAGATCAATCGCTCTACCCTCGCCAACTGGGTCGGCTTCGCCGCCTTTGAGCTAGCGCCGTTGCATGAACGATTGATGGAGATCCTCAAGGCAGCACCGAAACTGTTCGCCGATGAAACGACCTGTCCAGTCCTCGATCCGGGACGTGGGCGGACCAAGAAGGGTTATCTTTGGGCGGTTGCCCGCGATGATCGACCTTGGGGTGGCAGCGATCCACCAGCCGTGGCCTACACCTATGCACCGGGCCGCGGTGGTGAACACGCTCAACGCATACTGGCCGGCTTCACCGGGGTTCTGCAAGTCGACGCCTATGCCGGCTACAACAAACTCGAACCACACGTCACGCTGGCGCTGTGCTGGTCGCACTTCCGGCGCCGGTTCTATGATCTTGCCAAGGGTGGCAATGCGCCAATCGCAACAGAGATCTTACGCCGGATAGGTGAACTTTACGACATCGAGGCCGAGATCCGTGGCCGTTCCGAGCATGAGCGCTGTGCCGTCCGGCATGCGCGCGCAAAGGGCCTCGTCGACGAACTCAAAACATGGCTGGAAGAGCAACTCGCACGTGTTCCTAAGAGTTCGACAATCGCCAAAGACATCCGTTACGGTATCACCCGCTGGGATGAACTCAGCCGCTACCTCGATGATGGCCGCATCGAGATGGACACCAACACCGTCGAGCGATCAATCAGACCGATTGCTCTCAATCGCAAAAATGCACTCTTCGCCGGCTCCGATGAAGGCGGCGCCAACTGGGCGATCGTCGCCTCGCTTATTGAGACCTGCAAACTGAACGACGTGAACCCCCATGCATGGCTGACCAACACACTCACCAAGCTCGTCAATCACTGGCCGCAAAGCCGCATCGATCATCTAATGCCATGGAACTACAACAACGAAGTCAAGGTGTAATGGGGGCGACGCTTACGCTTGAGCAGCAGAGGGTAGAGCACTCCAGGACGTCAGCTGCGCCAATCTTTTCAGGCACGTCCCAAGTCACTTGATCGCACCCCAATCCGAACGATGTCCGGATTGCTGCAAAATCAATCTTCCAAAAACTCTGAAGGACTGTGGTATTGGCAAGCGTTGAGCCGCAGCAGGAATGTGNGGCAAGCTACTATGGCCCCACGGATAGGGGATGCTCCTTGGTCAACGGTTGAGCTGGCTACCGCATTAAGAGCAAAGGTTGAGCAATCCGAACGCTGTTCGGTTTGAAATCAGCACTTATCGATATACCCCGTGACAATCAGCAACTAGATCATGAATTTTGCGCGAACATCGGCCCCAAAAACGTTCATCAGCACAAGATCCCCATACTCGGAATCTAGTACTCTATCCAGCTGAACTACGGGCGCTGACCGGAGCGACGTGCTACTGCATTTGTTGTCCGCCTGCAATTGCTGATGCTCAAAAAACTCGGTGCTTTGGATGGAGTGAATGCAATTGCTCCTGACATCCCGTGGCAGGAGCGTGAATTCTCCATAGGATTCCGGCTTTTCACCTCTCGCATCGGGTCGGTACGGGCAGTATAGTCGCGCGCATGAGCAAAGATGCAAAGAAATCGACCCAAAAGTCGCCGCGTGAGAACCGTACCTCCGTTCCAGAAGGTGAGCCGGTACCAATCGAAAAAGGCAGCCATGTCTACTTGGTAGACGGTTCGGGTTACATTTTTCGAGCCTTCCACGCACTTCCTCCTCTGACGCGACCTTCGGATGGTCTGCCGGTCGGCGCCGTCCATGGTTTTTGTCAAATGTTGTGGAAGCTGATCGGCGATACCAAATCTGGCGATCAGCCGACGCATCTCGCGGTTATCTTTGATGCTGGCTCGCAGACCTTTCGCAATGAGATCTACTCGGAATATAAAGCGCAACGCCCGCCGCCACCGGAAGAGTTGGTGCCGCAGTTCCCGCTGTTCCGTGATGCTGTTAAGGCCTTCAATGTAACCTGCATAGAGATGGAAGGGTACGAGGCAGATGATCTGATCGCGACGTATGCGCAGGACATCGCAGACGCTGGTGGCCAGGTAACGATTGTATCGTCTGACAAAGACCTGATGCAGTTGGTGCAACCCGGCGTCGATATGCTGGATACGATGAAGAACAAGAAGATCGGGCCTGATGAGGTCTTTGCGAAATTCTTTGTCGAGCCAGAGCGGGTCGTCGACGTACAGTCGCTTGCGGGCGACTCCGTCGATAACGTGCCCGGTGTACCGGGGATCGGTGTGAAGACTGCCGCGCAGCTGATCCAGGAGTACGGTGACCTTGATAGTTTGCTGGAGCGTGCCGGTGAAATCAAACAGCCAAAGCGGCGCGAGAAACTGATAGAGTTTGCTGAGCAGGCGAGGATCTCTCGCGAACTTGTCCGGCTGAAGCTTGATGTGCCGGTGACGGTAACTCCGGAGCAGATGGGGGTGCTTGAGCCGAAGCCAGATACGTTGCTTGGCTTTTTGAGTGAAATGGAGTTCAGCACGCTTACGCGTAAGATTGCCGAGGCCCTTGGGGCTGAAGCACCAGCAGCACCTGCCAAATCTGTCGGATCAACCGTCAAGAAGAAGGCGAAGGCTGCAGCGGGAGGCGAGCAGGGGATCAATGAGGGCGTTGCGACACCGCAAGTGGTAGTCGAGCACAACATGCGGCTTGCAACTGAAGTTGCGATTGACCGATCGGCCTACGAAACCGTTGCAAGTCTGGATGCGCTGAAGGCTTGGGTTGAGGAAATTGAGAAAGTCGGCAAGTTCGCCTTTGATACCGAGACAACCGGGCTGGATGCAATGCAGGCCGAACTGGTTGGGTTTGCACTAGCCACTCAACCGGGACGCGCGTGCTATGTTCCAGTCGCTCATACTGCTTCAGCTGATGGAC
This sequence comes from Filomicrobium sp., assembly GCA_002689605.1. Taxonomy (GTDB): domain Bacteria; phylum Pseudomonadota; class Alphaproteobacteria; order Rhizobiales; family Hyphomicrobiaceae; genus Tectiglobus. The sequence goes on along the minus strand of NZGY01000026.1, from coordinate 55,461 downwards.
TGGACTTTGGCGATGGAGAGGGCCTCAATCAGCTCGCATTGCGTGACGTGCTTGATGCGCTGAAGCCAGTTCTTGAGGATCCGGCAATTCTGAAAATTGGCCAGAACCTCAAGTACGATATCCTTATTATGAAGCGCTACGGAGTGGACATCAGGTCGTTCGATGACACCATGCTGATCTCCTACGTGCTCGATGGTGGCCGTGGTGGTCACGCGATGGATGATCTCGCGCAGCGCCACTTGGGGCATACGTGCATTCCGTTCAAGCAGGTAATCGCACTGGCTCCGGGCAAGAAAATCGCTGATAAGACTTTTGCCGGTGTGCCAATCGATAAGGCGACTGAGTACGCCGCAGAGGATGCAGATATTACCTTGCGTCTCTGGCTTGCCCTGAAACCGCGCCTCGTCGCCGAGCGCGTTACGACTGTCTACGAAACATTGGAACGTCCTTTGGTGCCTATTATCGTAGATATGGAGCATGCAGGGATATCGACCGATCGAACTGTTCTCTCTCGACTTTCGGCAACGTTTGCCCAGCGTGCTGCTCAGTTGGAAGATGAGGTTTACGAGCTCGCGGACGAGAAGTTCAATCTTGGCTCGCCTAAGCAGCTAGGTGAGCTGCTGTTCGATAAGCTGCAGCTGCCTGGAGGCAAAAAGACAAAGACCGGCCAGTGGGAAACACGTGCGACGCTGCTCGATGATTTAGCCGGCAACGAAGAGCTTCCCGAGGATGCGCGCAAGCTGGTCCACACCATGATTGAGTGGCGTCAGCTTACCAAACTCCGGTCGACTTATACCGATTCATTGCCAACGCATGTGCATCCGGACACGTCGCGGATACACACCAGCTACTCGTTGGCGGCAACAACTACCGGGCGTTTGGCATCGACAGATCCAAACCTTCAAAACATTCCGATCCGTACAAAGGAAGGGCGCGAGATCCGGACAGCGTTTGTTGCCGAAAAGGGTAACAAGCTGGTCTCTGCTGACTACTCGCAAATTGAGCTGCGTGTGCTTGCGCACATCGCTGATATCCCGCAATTGCGCAAAGCTTTTGATGATGGTCTCGACATTCATGCGATGACAGCGAGCGAGATGTTTGATGTGCCAATAGAAGGCATGCCGAGCGAGGTGCGCCGCCGCGCCAAGGCCATCAACTTCGGCATCATTTATGGTATTTCGGCATTTGGTCTGGCTAATCAGCTCAGCATCTCGCGGGAAGAGGCGGCGGCTTACATCAAGATGTACTTTGAGCGCTTCCCAGGTATCAAGGACTACATGGAAGAAACCAAAGCCAGCGCTAAAGCCAACGGCTATGTGGAGACTATTTTTGGTCGGAAGGTTCACTATCCGGAGATCAATACGAAGAATCCGTCAGCGCGTGGTTTCTTCGAACGTGCTGCTATCAATGCTCCCATCCAGGGGTCAGCTGCTGACATTATTCGTCGGGCGATGATCCGAGTTCCGAAAGCAATGTCCGCCGCCGGAATTGAATCTGCACGCATGCTGCTTCAAGTGCACGACGAACTCATTTTTGAGGTCTCGGAGGCCGAGGTGGATCAGACCGTTAAAGTTGTGGCTGATGTCATGGAGAAATCACCGGAGCCGGCGCTCAAGCTTTCTGTACCACTAAAGGTCGACGCAAATGCTGCCAATGACTGGGAGGCAGCGCATTAACGACGGTCATTCTGACAAAAAACAAGAGAAGTACTGGAGGAAACGTGGCGGTAACAGGATACGATGATGGCTGGCAAGGACGGCTGTATGATCAATTGCGCGAGGCCAATGTCTCAATATTCGGCTATGTCCCGGATGCCGGGCACCGCGTACTCATCGATCGATCAATTGCTGACAATGATGTTCACTCCGTACCACTTACAACGGAAGAAGAAGGTGTCGGCCTGATAGCTGGTGCCCATCTCGGTGGCGCCCGTGCCGTTCTGTTGATGCAGAGCAGTGGTGTCGGAAACTGCATCAATCAGTTGTCACTGATCCAGCATGGTCGATTTCCGTTTTTGACCTACGTTTCCATGCGCGGCGATTTTGGAGAGGGCAATCCTTGGCAGTTTGCGATGGGGCAGGCCGTTGAACCGACAATGACGGCCATGGGCGTGCAATGCATTACCGTGACGACGCCGGAAGAGGTTGAGCGTGGAACGACTGCAGCGCTGACGATGGCGTTCCAGTCTGAACAATCCGTAGCAGTTCTATTGTCTCAGCGCTTGCTGGGCGCAAAGGCGTTTTAAGGGAGCAAGTCATGTCAAGTGATACGCAGAACATAAAGCGCCTTGATCGCGCGGAAGCTGTGCCGGCTCTGATCGGCAATCCGGATGATTTCTTGATCATCGCGGGATTGGCGGGCCCGGCGAAGGATATTGGCGCGCTTACGAAGGACGGTGATAACGCTTTCATATTTGCTGGAGCAATGGGTGGTGCCGTGACCACTGCTCTTGGATTGGCTTTGGCGCAACCGGATAAGCGCGTGCTGTGCGTGACGGGTGACGGAGACTTGCTGATGTCACTCGGCGCACTTGCGACTGTTGGCGTCATGCAGCCGACAAACCTTTCGATCGTCTGCGTTGATAACGCCCTCTACCAGGAAACAGGTGGTCAGACTTCACACACTGGCATGGGGGTTGATCTTGCGACGGTTGCGTCCGGCTGTGGTATCGCCACAACGAGAGACGCCACCACAGCAGAGGAAATAGCCGACGCAGCGCAGGTCTTGAGGCAGTCCAACGGACCTTCCTTTGTACTGCTGCGGGTTAGTGATGCGCCCCCACCCAAGTCGGAAGTGCGGCGCATTCTGCAGGCGTCGGTGACGAAAACACGGTTTATGAATGCCCTGCACGGCTGATTGTCTGTAGCTATAAAAATGGGGACATTGCCAATCCGACAATGTCCCCGACACAATTGGATCCGGTTGCGATCAATCCGGAATGATCATGCCTTTGCCCATGTTCTGCTGGTCAAACTTTTCGTAAGCCGCAGCAGCCTCGGACAGCTTGAATGACTGCGTGATCTGCTTGTCGATATCGACACCATTGTNGGCAATGAACTTGGTGCACTCGTCCTGGATGTGCGTCGAGAATGTCCAGGAACCCATCAGGGTGACCTGCCGTCGGATCATGTCTGGGCTGACCTCCAGCGTGAGATTACCGCCTTCGCCGACATAGCAAACAGTTCCCCAAGTCCGAGTGCTGCGTACNGCATCCGTTCGTGCCTGAGGGTTGGCCGATGTCTCAAGCGCATAGTGTACGCCCTTGCCACCGGTTAGTTTCTTGAGTTCTTCGATGGCATCCTGTTTACCGACATTGATCGTGTGGTCAGCACCGCAGTCTTTCGCGAGAGCAAGTCGTTCGTCAGAGACATCAATTCCGATAACGTCCATACCCATTGCTTTGCCGAGCATGGTTCCGCTGATTCCAACAGGCCCTTGTCCGAATACTGCGAGTGTCTTGCCGCCATTCATGTTCATCCGGCGAAGAGCGCCGTAGGCCGTGCCTGTGCCGCACGATATGGCAGCACCTGTTTGGAAAGACAGCTCCTCCGGCAAAGGAACCAGCGTGTAGTAGGGAATGGACATGTATTTCGTGTGGGCGCCGTGTCCTGTCACACCGTAAACCTGTTTCTTGTCGGTCGTGCACATCTGCGGCCAGCCGCTCTTGCAGTCAACACAGGTTTCGCAGCCGGAATAATGATGGACCATAACGCGCGCTTTGTCGTCGGCTAAGTGCTTGGGAACACCTTCGCCGCGCGCAACGACGACGCCGCACGGTTCGTGACCGCCGATCTTTGGTTTGCCGTCACCACCTAGACCGAGTGCGGCCGCCACTCCCGGACCGCCACCCGGTGACCGGTAAATGTGGAGATCAGACCCACACATACCTGAGGCTTTGATTTCTATGACGACCTCTCCCGCACCGGGTGTCGGATCATCAAAGTCCTGTAGTTCAAGTTGGCGATTGCCGGTAAATACGACACCTTTCATGGCTTCCTCCATTGCCGCGCACGTTTGCAATAGGCGCATGCCTTATTGTTGTTTGTTCGATACGACGCAAGATGAGGATTGTTGTCAACACTCAGATTAGCAGGTCCGCGATGATGTGCCGGAAATCAGATGTGTTCGTCCGGTGATGACCATACCATCAAACAGATGAGGCAGATCGCAACGCTGAATACGATGAGGATCATCTTCATCCCCCAGACCGTCATTGAGATCCAGAGTGCTAGTGGTGTCGCAAGCGCAATGAAGCCACATACCGATATGATCCAGTAGCGGACCCGGGTTGGGATCTTTTCCAGGTAGCGCTGCAGCAGGCTCATAACCGCCTGAACAAAGACCATGGTTGTCTACTCTCTTGCGCCTAGAGCCCTATCGTTTCAGATGGAAGCGCTTGGCGCATCCATCTGAAACGTGAATCGGTCTCTAAACTTATTGAGTAGAGCAAGATTCAGGTTCCGGCCAACAAAGTGAGCAAGTCGAACGGTGATTCCATCCGGAACGGTCTTGCTCTAGATCTAACGGCCAGATCATAGAGCAGAAACATACCGATGCGAAGGCACAAGCTGAGTTGCTGAGGATAAGAAGATCCCTAATTGAGACGCTAAGAGGCGGAGAAGATATGCTTTTTATTTCGAAGTAAGCGCTTCCAAGTCTTGTCCGCCAACCTTTCGGTGACAGCTAATACAACCATAATCAGAAAGCTTTCCTACCCGATCTGCTACGGCCAAGCCATTAGCTGCCCGGCTTACTCGACCATTCGTCCGGTAGTGGACCCAGAACCAGTCATTGTTTTCAGGATCATAGCGAGGTTTGTTGGCGAACATGACTGTTTAACCGGAGAGATACTTGTTCGGTCTGTCGTAGATGTTTTGAACAGTCACACCCTTTTTGGTGTGATTGGCTTTCACGATTGCGCGTCCCTGTCGGCCTTTGACTTTGATTGTGGCTTTGTAAATCTGCTGCACTGCACCATGGGGGCGTTTTCCTTCAAAGGCATGCACATTGATCCGCTCGCGCCCGACCATCCGATTGGAGAGCAATACTTTCCAGAGCTCCTTTGCTAGGAGTTGGTCTGATTTTTTGCCGTAGGCAACTTTGGGCCTGGTCGTTTGTGCTTGCGCGGTTGAGGAGATCGAAAAGACTAGTAGGAGAGTGCCAACTGCATATCGCAAGCCNAGGAGTTGCTTAAAGATCATCTTTGTCACCGCCTGAACATGGTGCGTCTGGGCTCTCCGGCTTCGACCTGTGAGGTCCAACCCTTGATCTAGCTGACAGACAATCAGTAGAGATCACAGCAGGCGTCGAAGCTGATCGATTGTCCAGTCAAAGCGGCTCACCATGGTGTGAAACTTGTCATGATGGCTTTGTTGAACACGTTGCAGCAATGAAACGGAGTCAGTGATCTTCTCGGTTTTTTGCTGNATCAAGAGGACACGCGGCGAATTTTTCANTATTTGCAAGTTTCGGCTGAGTATTGGGAGTAGGCAATGGCTGATGAACGCGCCGCCTCTGGGGCAAACTTTGACGGCGTCCGTGACACCCATAGTAATTACGTCGGCCGAACCATAGCCTACATTTTCGGGCGCAATACACTCATCGGTATTGCTTCGCTCATGCTGTTGGCAATTTCTGGATCTGCAACCTGGAGTGGCATGAATGACTTTATTGTCGGCGTGTCGACTTCGCCTGCGGCGCAAGGGCGTGATATCGGCGGTCTCTCCGTTACCAACGAAATGCTTGTTATAGCAACCGTCGTCGCACTGACATTTCTCATGTGGTTGTGCCTTCGCTAGAGTTTTAGGGAGGCCGCTCCGAAGAGCAGTAAGGAAAGTGAACGCGTTGGCCGCGGATTTCGCAGTCGTTTCATTACCTTCGCGCTCTATCTATTTCTTGCAATCTGGTCGATTGGATTTGGTTATGGCTTCTGGTGGAGCCTTATCGCAGGCGAGGAAGCAACACGGACCAGTCTCGCTAATCTGCAGGAAGATGCGAGGGATGCAGGCAGCGCCGTAGCCGCGCGCCTTGATGCCGTAAAGGCTCAACTCGATAATGTTGTCACCTGGTCCAACAGCCAGATGGCACGCGAAGACGCAAGTGGTGGCAGCTGCGGTGTAGCCTCAGGGGCGGGCCGAGGTCTGCTGTACGCGGCACGGGCTAGCGTACGGGACTCATGGCTTCGCTGCGGGACGGGGTGACTACGAGCTGGATTACCCCAGTGCAAGCAGATCTCAAAAAGCTACAGGAAAGTGTTGCCGGCCTGGAAGGCGGCACTGTGCTGGAAAGACAGCCGAACTTTGAGGCCAAAGCCCGAGATGTTCGCTCGAATGCGCGCAGTATCGCGGCACGCAGTAATGAATTCGGCGCATCGACCGCTGCTGAGATGAAGGCTCTTGCGACGACCGTGTCGATCAAGCCGGGTAAGCCGGGCTTTTCATGTTATGATCCGACACTGGCCCAGAGGCTCAATCAAGCTGCAGCACAGGCCGGCCAACCGGCCGTTCTGAAACTGCGGGAGGCGTCATTCGACGAAGGGCCGGCAGGTGTCGCTAACGCGGTTAAGAGGCTCTGGTCCAACATTGGTGCCGGGATCGTGTCGATCCCCACGCTATTTGGTGCTGCGGAGGATCCAGCGCTTGCCGGCGACAGCGCACCGATTACTGGCCGTGACTTGATCGCGCTTCTAGCGACCTTGGGTATTGATATCGGCTTATTTGTGCTGACCGTTCTTAACCCGGCACCGTTCCAGCCACGCCAACTCCGGTTGGATGCGAATATTCGCGATCAGGTGACACGCGCCATTGACACAGCCATACGCCGCGCGCCTGGAGCCGATATGGAATGGGTAAGGCGCCACTTCATCCATCACAATCGATCGTCATATCTGATCATCCCTAACCTCTTTAGTTGTGAGCCGACGGGGGATGAATCCGAGAAGGCCATGGCCATGAACCACTTGGCCAGTGTGCTTGATGATCTGGATCTCGTCAAATGGCCGAACAAGGAAGAGCTCGAGGCTTTGCGAGAAGAGGAAGGCGTCTATAGCCAGACGGATATGACGAATATTCGCAAGAAGCGATTAGCTGATCTAGAGCAGGACGACACGATTGAGCTCGATAAGGAAAAAGCTGACTCGATCAGGAAAGCTGAGCCTTTGAGGAATCATGGCCTGTTTTCGAAGGCTGAGCGCGTGCTGACCATCACAGGTTGGAGCGAGAATGCGACCCGCGATATCGAGATCTTCAAGTTGGTTGACACCGATGGGCTGACGCCACTGCTTGCCGTGCTGAACGACCTAGAGAGCAAGGCGGACGGAACGTCGGAGTAATTTGGCTTACGTCCGGGACGGGAAATTTCTGACCACTCTGTATTGCAGGAGAGGCGCGATCTGTTGACTGCGGATCGCGCTCTGCATCGGTGCAGCTGACAAGGCATTTTTCGTGGGTGTTCAAAATTTATCGTTGTAGATGCGAATCGAGGCTGGCCTTGCTAGGCAGGGCGGCAACGGCTGTTGCTGAGACAAACTGAGAAGAAGTGTGAGCCCACTTAGTTTTGCAGCGAGGCAATAAAGAAAATCGGCAGAGGACATTCTTTCGATGATTAATCCGACTGGAAGCACGGCTGCAGACAGAAATCGCCTCATCGAGATCGTCAAAGCGCGGTCATTTCAAAGTGGGGTCAACATCACCCTCGCTTCGGGTAAGCCTTCAACCTATTACTTCAATATGAAGCCGACTATGCTCGATCCTGAAGGCAGTTATTTGATCGCATCGCTAATGCTTGATCTTGTCAGCGAAGACAAGGCGACTTTGATCGGTGGCCTCGAAATGGGCGCCGTACCAGTGGCGACCAGCATTGCAACCGTATCTCATATACAGAAGCGTTCGATTTCTGCGTTTTTCATTCGCAAACAGGCGAAGGAGCATGGGACGCAAGCCCTCATCGAGGGATTGCCCAAAGGTGAAGAGATCACGGGCAACCGGGTCGTCGTTGTTGAGGACGTGACCACAACAGGGGCGTCAGCGCTTAAGGCAGTCGAAGCCGTTAAGGAAGCCGGCGGAGAGGTTGTCTGCGTTGTCACAATCGTTGATCGCCTGGATGGCGCTGGTGAAGCATTCTCTGAAGCTGGCGTGCCGTTTAAGGCTCTGCTGACGCTTGAAGACTTTAAGTAGGCTCACGCTGGATAGCAAAACGGCCCACTCGATCACTCCTGACCGGGCGGGCCGCTGCTTCAGGAGCGTGGCGCAGCTACGATTATTCGGCTGCTTCCTTCATGGACGGAGCTGCGGCACGGACATCAGCGTCAACATGGGCCTCGAACTGCTCAAAGTTTGAATTGAACATCTCGATCAAAGCGTTGGCTTGCTCGTCGTAGGCTTGTTTGTCGGCCCAGGTTGCGCGCGGATTCAAGATCTTAGAATCGACGCCATCCAGTTCTGTAGGGACTTCAAATCCGAAGATCGGATCTGTGCGCATAGCTTGCGCATTCAGCTCACCAGATAGCGCGGCACGAACCAGAGCGCGTGTTGCAGCAATTGGCATCCGTTCCCCGGTTCCATATTTGCCACCAGTCCAGCCTGTGTTTACGAGCCAGCAAGAGACATCATGCTTGGCAATGAGATCCCTCAAAAGGTTGCCATAGATACTTGGGTGGCGCGGCATGAACGGCGCACCGAAGCAGGTGGAGAACGTCGCTGAAGGCTCATTTCCCATGCCCTTTTCAGTGCCTGCAACCTTGGCGGTGTAACCGGACAGGAAGTGGTACATGGCCTGGCTTGGTGAGAGCTTTGCGATTGGCGGTAAGACGCCGAATGCATCAGCACATAGCATTACAATGTTGCTTGGATTGCCGGCGGTGCCGGTATCGCTTGCGTTAGAAATGAAATGTAGTGGGTAGCCCGAGCGCGTGTTCTCAGTCAGGCTGCCATCATCGAAGTCTGGCTGACGATCCTCTTCGCTAAGAACCACATTTTCAAGGACTGTTCCGAAACGGTTTGACGCTGCCCAGATCTCTGGTTCGGCCTCCGCTGATAGACGAATTGTTTTGGCGTAGCAGCCGCCTTCAAAGTTGAAGACACCATTTGCGGACCAGCCATGTTCGTCGTCGCCCAGCAGTGTTCGTTCGGCTGTCGCTGAGAGTGTCGTCTTGCCGGTTCCGGACAGGCCGAAGAAAATTGCCGAATCGCCGTCAGATCCAACGTTGGCAGAGCAATGCATCGGCATGACGCCTTGATCCGGCATGTAGTAGTTCAGGAATGAGAATACTGATTTCTTGGTTTCGCCAGCATACAGCGAACCACCTATTAGAACGAGGCGTTTGGTGAAGTTGCAGGCAATGACAGTTTCTGAACGGCAGCCGTGCCGTTCTGGATCGGCGCGGAAGCCCGGGAAGTTCACAACGGTGAACTCCGGAGCAAAGCTACCGAGTTCGCGTGCCTCTGGGCGCCGCAACATGTGTCTGATGAATAGCGCATGCCAAGCCTTCTCACAGAAAACTCTGGTGTTAAGGCGGTAGTCAGGATCAGCGCCGGCAAATAGGTCCTGCACAAACAATTCTTTGTCGGCCGCATAGGCCAAGAAGTCTGAGTAGAGCGCATCGAAATGCTCCTGGGACATCGCCTGATTATTGTCCCACCAGATCGTGTTTTCAGTCTGTGCGTCTTTTAGCGTGTACTTATCGCGGGCTGAACGGCCCGTGTGTTCGCCAGTTTCGGCAACAAAGGCTCCTGTTCTTGCCAACCGGCCTTCCTTGCGGCTAACGGCTAACTCTACAAGCTCTGCAATCCGATTATTGCGTTTTATCGATGCGGCTGCGGAGAATGGGAAGGATTCGCTTGTCATTTTTTTAGACGTTTCCCGGTTGGTTTATATGGTTGGATTTGGAACTGTTCTAACCATTGCCAGTTTGCAAGATTGTTGCCTTTTTGAAGTCGCAACTCCAATGTTCCGAGGCCCTTGCAGCTGGTGGAATGGTAAGCATTCATCTTAACCTGCGACAGATATACCGTTCAAGCATTACATCGGCAGGTGTCGCCGAGCAGGCAAAAACCTATATTCGGGCGGTTGCTTGATTGCTATTAATGCGTGAGTGACGCGTTGTCGCTGGGGCAAGGTTGGCATGGTTAAGAATATTGCCGAAATTGCGATTCGGATGGGTTTCAAGGTGTCAATCGGATGTGGAAGACCCTTGGCAATCCAAGCACGCTCTTTGTGTTGGTTTGAGCATTCAGGTATTATTCAGGCGCCAAGTGACCTACTCGGCGAGATGCCGCATTTCGTACAAGTTGACGGCATAACGGCAGCGTTGCTGCGGCATGCCAAGGACGGGACGACGATGAAAGAAAAAAGTACAATTGCTCTCGTAGACGACGAACGCAATATTCTGACCTCGCTGAGCATGGCCATGGAGGCCGAAGGTTACAAGGTTCGAACCTACAGCGATGGTGCGCAAGCACTTGAAGCGCTAACGGATGATCCGGCGGATCTCGGTATTTTCGATATCAAGATGCCACGCATGGACGGCATGGAGCTGCTGCGCAGAGTGCGACAGCAATCGGATATGCCAGTGATTTTCCTGACATCCAAAGACGAAGAGATCGATGAATTATTCGGTCTAAAGATGGGTGCTGATGATTATATCGCCAAGCCATTCTCTCAGCGCTTGGTCGTTGAGCGGGTCAAAGCTGTTCTGCGCCGTGCACAAGCACGGGAAGGGACACCAACTGATGAAGAGGCGGCACGCGTCCTAGAGCGTGGAATGCTTAAGTTGGATCCCGAGCGCCATACCTGTCATTGGGATGGAAAATCTGTAACCTTGACGGTGACCGAATTCCTCATTCTGCAGGCACTTGCCACACGGCCTGGCGTAGTCAAAACGCGAGATGCGCTTATGGATGCAGCTTATGATGATCAGGTCTATGTCGATGACCGAACGATCGACAGCCACATCAAGAGGCTGCGCAAAAAGTTCAAGCAAGTGGATGACGATTTTGATGTCATCGAGACACTTTATGGTGTCGGATACCGTTTCAAAGAAACGTAGGAAAACCGCAGAAAGGTGGAAGGTGATCAGGAAGGATGACCTTCGACCCTCTCATTCGGAGGCGAGTGGGGCCGAATACTGCCGGCATGCGATTGGCTGCTTTCCAAACTGTAGCCATTGCCCGGGTCTCGTCATTTGACACGAGTGGAAGCAGTTTTCTGTAACTTCAAAACGACCCCAAGAGGATGAATGGGCGATGGCCGTTGAGACAAAGCAAGATGTCGGAAACGAAGATTGCTCGCGCACTGGCTTTTTTCATCAGGCACGGAAGACCTTTGTTCGCGTGAAGGAGCTTTATGGTGCAGCTCTTGTCCGCGTTGAGCCCTTTTACAGGCCTGTTGCCGACAAAATTGATGAAGGCCTGGCAACTTTAAATGACACCGCTGTTGTCCGGTTCGTTACGAGCAACCTCTTGCGCCGTATCGTTGCTTCCAACCTGCTTGGTCTGGCTGTTCTCTTTCTGGGCGTCCTTTATCTCAGTCAGTTCAACGTCTGGCTGATCGATGCCAAGCGCGAGGCGTTGGAGTCGCAAGGCCGTATCATCTCAGGAGCTATTGCTTCAAGCTTGACGATCGATGATGCGTACCGAGCGGACGGGCTGAGTGCTGCCTCATCTGATGATGATCCGTTTGCTGACATTATGTTCTCGTTGGGACCTGAGCGGGTGACACCAGTCCTGCGGCGATTGTTGTTCGGAACCAGCAACAGNGCCCGCGTTTACGACAAGAGCGGCAATGTTGTTGCCGATTCAATCCGGCTTCTGCCGCCAGGTGGCCTCTTAAACAAGAGCGAAAATGGTCAAGGCGGTTACAAGCCGAAAACGAAGAACCTTTGGACCAGAATGCGTGAGTGGTTTCTCGGCACTGACCTCAAAGTCTACAAGGANCTGCGTCACGCGAATGGTCAACTTTATCCTGAGGTTCGAACCGCTCTGAAAGGTAAAACTGAAGCGCTACTATTGCTGACCCGAAGTGGTAAACAGATTGTATCCGTCGCGACACCGATCATGCTGGCTAATAAGGTGCAAGGCGTTCTCCTNTTATCGACGCGCCCAGGTGAGGTCGACGAAGCACTTGAAGCAGAGCGGCTTGGTGTATTCGCTCTGGCGATCATCGCGTTTTGTGCTGCAATGTTGGCGTCTTACGTTCTCGCTCGCATGGTTGCTGGTCCGATGCGTGAGCTGTCTGAGGCTGCCGAAAACATTACAAGAGACATCAAGGCTGCCGAAGAACTNCCACGATTTGGGGATCGNGANGATGAAGTTGGCCAACTGGCTCGTTCGTTTCGGAGCATGACGACTGCCCTTTATCGGCGCATCAATGCNAGCGAGCGGTTTGCTGCCGACGTGGCACATGAACTGAAGAACCCTTTGACGGCAGCACGGTCAACAGCTGAGGCGATGGCCTATGCGAAAACGGACGNACAGCGAGATATGCTCGTAGAGCAGATAGAGGAAGAGTTGCAGCGATTGAACCGCCTCATCACGGACGTTTCAAATGCGTCTCGGATGGATGCTGAGCTTGCGCTCCACTCTCCGGAACCTGTCAACCTTGCGGAGATTGCGAAGGCGATCACCGAGACTTTCCAAGACATCATTTCTGATACCGGCAAANAGCTAGAACTTGTGTACGATACGTCCGCTATGGCGTCCGGTGCCTACGTTGTTTCAGGGCACGGCGGACGCCTCGCCCANGTGCTGACAAACCTTATAGACAATGCGTTGTCCTTCTCGCCTGATGATGGCGTTGTGAAAGTCCGCGTTCGTCGCCACGGTGGACAAGTTGAGTTGACGGTGACTGATCAAGGCGCCGGCATCGAACCTGACAAACTGGAACAAATCTTCACGCGGTTTTATACATACCGGCCGACTGAATTGAGTAGCCGAGGCAATAATTCCGGCTTGGGCTTATCGATCTCCAGCGAAATTGTTCAGGCACATGGCGGCGAGATTTGGGCNGAGAATCTGTACCGCAAAGGCAGCGCTGGCGATGCCGATGCTGAAATTGCGGGGGCAAAGTTTACAGTTCTGATTGCGNCCAGTGATACAGTTAAGCCAGCGCANAGGCGCCNTCGTCGTGCCGCCGCTGCAAAGTGATATCCTGCATGCGACTTCGATCGCTATCAACGGTCACGGGCTGCTTCTTTTAGGGCCATCAGGATTGGGAAAATCTGATCTTGCCTTACGCTGTCTCGCGATGGGCCCCAGCCCCTTATACGAGGCACCGTTCGAATTAATCAGTGATGATCGTACCNTTGTATCTGTTTGCAATCGCCAGGTCATTATGACNGCGCCAAGCGCTATAGCTGGTCAGTTGGAAGTCCGCGGCGTCGGGATTGTAGATGTTCCTCACACTCGAGGTGCCGAGCTCTGTCTTGTCGCTCGCTTGACGGACGAGNATGTTGAACGCTATCCGGCGNTGGNACCGCGATTTGAGTGTATCCTGGGTCGATCATTTCCNATGATCCATGTGCGTGCGTTCGAAGCAAGTGCACCTGTCAAGCTGGCTATAGCACTTAAAGAATTTAAGGTGCCGGTNGCNGACTAACTGTCTNATTNTGCTTTGTNGGCANGCTGATCAATTGCCACGTTTTGTTGTCAATCAATTGTATCGTGTCTCTTTGCATCTCTCGTTTCTATGAGAAAAACTGCTTAGAGACTGCATGACAATAGTGGATACTCCAAGCCTCTTTGTTCGGTTGGTGATTGACAACTCAACCGAGCAGCTTAGGTAGAGCAANGTTGCAGCCAAAAGTGTGTGATGGCCGGGCACATTGCCGATGCAAGNAGCGTGGATGGTCGTCAGATGGATAAGTTTTCGAAATGATTGGNCTTGTTATCGTTACACACGGTTCTCTAGCGGTTGAATTTCGAGCGGCGCTTGAGCACGTTGTTGGTCCCCAAGAGCAAATTGCGACCATCCAAATTAAACCCGACGATGATGGTGACGAACGCCGCCAGGATATCATCCGCGCTATAGAGGCCGTGGATACCGGAGAGGGTGTTGTTGTGGCGACCGACATGTTCGGTGGGACGCCATCGAACCTCTCGATCTCGGTTATGGATGAATGCAACGTTGAGGTGATTGCAGGTGTCAACCTGCCGTTGCTAGTCAAACTCACAATGATCCGCTCAGACAGGTCAATACTTGAGGCGATCGATGAGGCAAAAGAGGCTGGCCGCAAGTATATCAGAGTTGCCAGTCAGCTGCTTGATGACAAAGCAAAGTGAGTAGCATGTATGACGGAAGCTACAGGCCACAGTATGCTGGTGACGATTCGCAATGAAAAAGGCTTGCATGCGCGGGCCTCGGCCAAATTCGTCAAGTGCGCCGAAGAGTTTGATGCCGAAATTTATGTAACGCGAGATGATCAGCGTGTTGGTGGAACATCCATCATGGGCCTCTTGATGCTCGCTGCCGGTCCGGGCGTTACGCTGCTACTCGAGGCAAGTGGCGGGCAAGCTGAAGAGGCTTTGATCGCTTTGTCTGAGCTTGTAAATGATGGATTCGGCGAGGGTTGTATTGATCGGTGCTGAACTGATTTGCTTCCGACCCATTCCAGAAAGAAGCCCTAAGCTGAATGCATCGCACTTGTGGCGCAAGCTGTCCGTAGCTCCAATTCTCTTTGAGCAGAGTTTTATTTCTCAATATGTAAGACGCATACCAATGCAGAACTATTTTTGCAGGCCAACGCGATGCGAAGTGTGATTGTAAGCTACCAATAAGTGATCCGATCCAGATGGCTGGACGGATAGTTAGATATAGACATAAAGATGTCTTTATATCCTATTGCCTAGTTCGCGATTAGGGGCTATAGGCTCACGAGCAATGGCGATGGCTGCTCTGATGGGAAGCCACGTTTAAGATTTTGAAACGCTCTACATTGAGGTCTTCTCCCATGAGCACTCCAGATTATGTCGTCGCTGACATCAACGAAGCCGAATTTGGCCGTAAAGAAATCGAGATCGCTGAAACTGAAATGCCTGGTTTGATGGCCTGCCGGGAAGAGTTCGGCGCATCACAGCCGCTCAAAGGCGCTCGGATTTCGGGCTCTTTGCACATGACCATTCAGACAGCGGTGCTGATTGAAACTCTTAAGGTCCTCGGCGCTGATGTGCGCTGGGCTTCGTGCAACATTTTCTCGACACAAGACCACGCTGCAGCTGCGATTGCNGCAGGTGGCACACCGGTTTTTGCCGTCAAGGGTGAGTCATTAGAAGAGTACTGGGAATATACGGACAAGATCTTCCAATGGGCCGATGGNGGCATGACTAACCTCATTCTTGATGATGGTGGTGATGCGACCATGTACATCCTGCTCGGGGCTCGAGCGGAGGCNGGCGAGGATGTTCTCTCAAATCCGGGTTCAGAAGAGGAAGAATATCTCTTTGCCCAGATCAAGAAGCGGCTCGCTGCATCGCCAGGGTGGTTTGCTAAGCAGAAAGCAGAGATTAAGGGCGTTTCTGAAGAAACGACAACCGGTGTCAATCGTTTGTATCAGTTGATGCAGAAGGGNGACTTGCCGTTCCCNGCAATCAACGTCAATGACTCCGTGACGAAGTCGAAATTNGATAACAAATACGGCTGTAAGGAAAGTCTCGTCGATGGCATTCGTCGGGGCACCGACGTTATGATGGCGGGCAAGGTTGCCGTCGTGTGTGGNTATGGCGATGTTGGTAAAGGATCAGCAGCCAGTTTGCGCGGGGCTGGCGCNCGCGTAAAGGTCACCGAGGTCGATCCAATTTGTGCTCTGCAGGCATGCATGGATGGCTTTGAGGTTGTCACTCTCGAAGAGGCGGCTCCAGACGCTGACATCGTGATTACAACGACGGGCAACAAAGACGTTGTTACCGTTGATCACATGCGCTCGCTGAAGGATATGTGCATCGTTGGCAACATCGGCCACTTTGACAATGAGATCCAGGTTGCGGCCCTCAAGAACTTCAAGTGGACGAACGTCAAACCCCAGGTCGATCTCGTTGAGTTTCCTGACAGCAAGCGAATGATNCTGCTGTCCGAGGGCCGACTACTCAATCTCGGCAACGCTACTGGTCACCCCAGTTTTGTTATGTCGGCGAGTTTCACNAATCAGGTTCTGGCTCAAATCGAACTCTTCACAAAGGCTGCTGAGTACANGAACGAAGTTTATGTNCTGCCGAAGCATCTCGATGAGAAGGTTGCCCGTTTGCACCTTGAGAAGCTTGGCGCGCAGCTNACTGNATTGTCTGATGATCAGGCAACTTACATCGGTGTANCGCCTCAAGGACCTTACAAGCCTGAGCATTATCGCTACTAGAGCGGTCCGAAACGCAAGCCAATTTGAGGATTGCCTCCGGTTTGCATCAAGTGTTTGTCAACACTTGCAATAGTTTTCCAGAAAGCCCGCTGAATAGGCGGGCTTTTTTGCTTAGTGAGACCGCAACGNTCTGGTCAGGCATTGTNNGGAGTTCCATACTCNATAGTGATTCGGAGACTAAAACCTTTAATCAGTNGGCACGCTGTATTTTGCGTTTGGCCGTTATTCAGGTCGGATCGTGCCGCTTCGCGCGGGAACCGCAAATGCGCGTTCAAAATCAAAACTCGCTTGCGAAACANACGCGGCGTGAATTGATTGCCTTGCTGCTTGGCAGCTTGGCTTGCGCAGTCNTGCTTACTGTCAGCCTGTCCGATCAGCCAAGGCCGAGCGTTGCTGGCGTTGAAACATCAACCTTATTGTTGTTTGCGGGTCTGGCTGGCTTGTCATTTGGTGCGTTTGGCCTTGTCTTGTTCATGGGATTTCGGACGCGGCGTGTCGTGCGCGCAGCACAAGACGAGACCACGAGGTTGCGGCAGAGCCTGCTAACAGCGGAAGCAATTTTCAAAGCCGAGCCGCAGGTGTTGCTGTTCTGGGATCAGGTCGATGGTTTGCGNATTGTTACGCATACGCTTGATGCGGTGCGTGGCCTGCCGCAGGATCAGGGTGGCCTTTTGAAGTTTGGCGCCTGGCTGGATGACGTCTCAGCAGCAGACCTCAAAGAGAGCCTTGATCACCTCTTTGCCGAAGGCCGACCCTTCACGCTTTATCTCAAACTTCGCAGCGGTGCCCATCTTGAAGCGGATGGTCGAGCGACCGGTACAAGAGCCGTCCTACGGTTAAGAGATGTCGCCGGTACGAAACGAGATCTAGCCAGAATTCTTGATCAACACCGCCGCCTCTCCGGAGATCTGAGGGCGACACGCGCGCTTCTCAATGCTTTGCCGATATCGGCATGGCTTGCGGATGAGACTGGTCGCATCAAGTGGGCCAACGATGCCTACGTGTCCGCCGTTGAAGCAGAGGATGGCACAGAAGTTTATGACAAGCAGATAGAACTTTTGGAATCGCGGCAGCGGCAGAGGATTGAGCGAGCCCTTGAGCGCGGGCAGATCTTCGCAGAACGGATGCCGGTTATTGCCGGCGGTACGCGCAGTGCGCATGATGTCTACGTGGTATCTGCAGATAAATCTGCTGCGGCTGCTGCGATAGACGCTGGCGCAATCGAGAGCGTGCAGGGTGAACTCGATCGGCAAATCGAGGCCTTCGACCGGACACTGGACCGGGTTGCGACGCCTGTTGCGATCTTCGGCCAAGACCAGACATTGAGTTTCTATAACAAGGCCTATCAGGATCTATGGAAACTAGATCCAAGCTGGCTCAACCTGTGCCCTAGCGATGCCGCAATTCTGGACCGCCTCAAAGAGCTTTCCTTGCTGCCGGCCATGGCGGATTACAGGAGTTGGAAATCCAAACTGTTGGCTGTCTACAAATCGACCAATGCATTTGAAGATTGGTGGCAATTGCCTGATGGTCGGATGCTTCATGTTGTTGCCAACCAGAGACCGGATGGCGGCGTGACCTACGTCTACGAGGACATCTCTGAGCGTCTGGCCCTCGAGAGCCGTTACAACGCCTTGATTGATGTGCAGCGCGAGACGCTTGATAGTCTCAAAGAGGGTGTTGCGGTTTTTGCAACAGATGGTCGACTGAAGCTGTTCAACACGGCACTGCTTTCGATCTGGAAACTGTCGCGTGATGCCATGGATCAGGGGCCGCACATTGATGAAGTTGTTGTCCAGGCGCAAGCGCTCTTCGATGACAGTGAGACCTGGCAATCGCTGAAAGAGCGGGTCACGGCGATAACCTATGATCGCTCAGCGCTCGCTGGGCAAATGGTGCGCGCAGATGCAAGCGTCATCGATTTTGCGACGACACCGCTGCCGGATGGCGGGACGCTCGTCACGTTTGTCGACGTGACGGCATCGCGTGCTTACGAGCGTGCACTGGTTGAGCGTAACGAGGCTTTGGAAGCTGCAGATGGTCTTAAGAGTCAGTTCATTGGCCACGTTTCGTACGAACTGCGTACGCCACTGACAAACATTATTGGCTTTAGCGAACTGCTTGCGAGCCCCCATGTTGGTCAACTCAACGAGAAGCAGTCCGAATATCTCGCTGATATCTCAGAGTCGTCTCGTACACTGTTATCGATCATCGATGATATTCTGGACCTCGCTACAATCGATGCTGGCGGGTTGGAGCTTAAGCGCGCTCCAATCAAGATCCAGCCGATTATTGAGGCGGCAGTGCTCGGGGTGAAAGAGAGGGCTGGCCGTTTACGTCTGACGCTGGAAATTTCGCTGGCTGATGACGTTGATGAAATTGTGGCTGATGAGGCACGGATCAGACAGCTTTTGTTCAATCTATTGTCGAACGCTGTCGGCTTTTCCAAGCCAGAGGGGACAGTTCGGTTGTCGGTATGGAGGCGCGATGACTACGTCAATTTCCTGATCGAGGACAACGGCGTCGGTATCCCGCATGAAGTACAAAAACGTGTGTTTGACCGTTTCGAGTCCGATAGCCATGGCTCGCGACATCGCGGTGCAGGACTTGGCCTTTCAATTGCCAAGAGCTTGGTTGATCTTCATGGCGGTGAAATCGAACTCGAGTCCGAGCTGGAAGTGGGAACCAAGGTGCTTGTCAGATTGCCAGAGCGGTTACGGGCTAACATTAGTTCGGATGAAATCACCCAGCTGGCTGGCGTGGGTTCGTGATCGATATGAGTAATACTTAAATGACAGAGCGTGTGTGGAAGGTCGGACCGCTGGCTTTTGAAGGCTCACAGCTCCTTGCACAGCTGCTTGCATTCAAACTTAAGACTGGTGATTGTCTGGCGCTTTCCGGTGAGGTTGGGGCGGGCAAGACGACATTGGCGCGAGCTATCATCCGTGCCATGGCTTCTGATCCTGACCTTGACGTTGCCAGTCCAACCTATGCTCTCATGCAAAGTTACGATTGCGAGCGTGCGCGCGTTCAGCACTACGACTTCTACCGTTTGAATCATGTGGATGAGGCTCTCGAGATCGGCTTTGAAGACGATGCGCAAGAGTGCATAACACTTGTGGAATGGCCGGATCGTGCCGAAGAAATTTTGCCCTCCCCAAGACTCGGGATTCATATTGAAGAGGTCTTGGGATCTGACGAGAACGAGGCCCGAATTTATGAGATCAAGGCGGACGGTGAAATCGGCAGCCGGTTACAACGGCTCCAAGAAATTTGGCATTTTCTGAGTGACTGGGCTGAAGCAGCCGGTGCAACTCACGAGATCTCTCTGAATTACTTGCAAGGTGATGCGTCTGCACGTGCCTATGCGCAGCTACACCAAGACGATCAATCTTGGATTCTCATGGATTCGCCGCGGCAACCGGACGGTCCGCCAATTCGGGAAGGAAAGTCTTATAGCCAGCTTGCGCATCTGGCCGAAGACATCTGTCCGTTCGTTGCTATAGCAGAGGAACTATCGCGACATGGATTGTCGACTCCCCGGATTGATCGTGTTGATTTCCAGTCGGGACTAGCTGTTATCGAAGACCTCGGGCCTCAGGTTTTTGGTAGACTGATTGATGCCGGTCACGATCAGCGAGCGCTTTATTCCGCGGCGACCGATGTGCTCGTGGAGATTGCTCAGCTCAATGTGCCTTCCCTTCTAAGAGCCGGCGATTGTTCACATGATATGCCTCACTACAGCCGGTCTGTGTTGCTCAACGAAACCGAACTCCTCCTGGACTGGTATTGCCGATGGTCAACCGGTGCGGATCTGATGCAGGCGGCGCGGAAATCTTTCCTGGAGTTGTGGTCGGCCCAGCTGCGAGGTCTTGAGGACACGAGACAAGGTTGGGTGCTGCGCGACTTTCATTCACCTAATCTGATCTGGCTGCCTGATCGTGAAGGCCCAGCACAGGTCGGTCTGATTGATTTCCAGGATGCTCAGATTGGGCACAGTGCTTATGACTTGGTGTCGCTTCTCCAGGATGCGCGTCTTGACGTTAGGGAGCAGCTGGAAGCGGAATTGCTAACCCGC
Source organism: Filomicrobium sp. (assembly GCA_002689605.1). Taxonomy (GTDB): domain Bacteria; phylum Pseudomonadota; class Alphaproteobacteria; order Rhizobiales; family Hyphomicrobiaceae; genus Tectiglobus. Next base: position 35,044 of record NZGY01000026.1, on the reverse strand, counting down.
TATTGCGAGCTCCGCTCAGAGCGGGAAGGTGATTTTGACGAAACGGCATTTCGTTCGGGATATGTTGTGCTTGGTGCGCAGCGGAACACCAAAATCCTGGGTATATTTGCAAGATTGGCCGAACGNGATGGAAAACCGCAATATCTCCGTCATATTCCGAGGATAACGAGGTATNTNANGCGGNATCTGGAACATNCAGATTTAGCTCAGCTGCAGGTTTGGTATAACGAANACTTACCCGGGCTGTTTGAAGCGTAGTATCGCNGCCCNGCTGTTGCACGAGCATAAATGATGACCAAGGACTCAGAACTCGATACGGCGATGATACTGGCTGCCGGGTTGGGAACACGCATGCGGCCTTTGACGGACGACAGGCCCAAACCCTTGGTTGAGTTGAGCGGTAGGACACTACTGGATAGAGTCCTTGATCGTCTTTCTGCTGCCGACTTTTCTCGTGCTATAGTGAATGTGCATTACCGCGCAGAACTGATTGAAGAGGCGGTAGAAGCGCGAACAACACCGCGGATCGAAATTTCTGATGAGCGTGATGTCTTGCTGGATACCGGTGGAGGTGTGGCGAGAGCCTTGCCGTTGATCGGTCGAGAGTCATTCCTCATCCACAATTCGGACTCGGTATGGGTTGAGGGAGTTGCTGACAATCTGGAGCGCCTCAAAGACTTCTGGGACCCAGAGCGAATGGACTGTTTGATGCTGCTTGCACTCTCAGGATTCAGCATTGGTTTCGAGGGCAATGGCGATTTTGTCATGTCACCGAGTGGTAGACTTCGGAGACGACCTGAACGTGAACAAGCACCGTTTGTGTTTACCGGTGTATCGATTGCGCATAGACGCATGTTTGCTGACCCGCCAGATGGTGTGTTCTCTCTAAATGTCCTGTGGGACAGAGCGATAGANCGTGACCGTTTATTTGGTATCCGCTTGGACGGATTCTGGATGCANGTCGGCACACNTGACGCTCTGGCAGAGTCAGAGCATGCTCTGACGACAAGTCTATAAGCAAAAGGCGATCAATTTGGCTGATGGTCCTGACGGAATAAAAGGGCGTGTCTNNTCTATTCCCAGCGGCGCTGGATTTCTTGACACGCTGGCTTTAGNGATNCTNAGAGGTGAGCTTGGAGGTGCGNAAGGCGAACTTATCAACCAAAGCGAGNTAGCNTCCGTTACCATCATGTTGCCGACGCGACGTGCNGTTCGAGGCCTGCAAGAGGCATTCTTATCTGCCAGCGAAAAACTCGGGCGGACTAAGGCCGTCATCCTGCCAAGGCTAAGGCCGATCTCTGAGGGCGATGAAACTGGCAGTTTGCTTACAGGTCTTGCCCACGATGGTCCTTTGGCCGCTGGAGTGGAGATAGCTCCGGCTGTCAGTGAGCTGGAGCGTAGGGTCGTTCTGATGCGGCTGATTCAAAATTGGTCAGCCGCAGTTAGAGAGAACGCTGCTGAGCAATCCAAAGATGGTGCATTCCCACTAGCGCTCGGAGCGGCTACACCGGCACAAGCTGCGAAGCTTGCCTCAGAGCTTGCCCGTTTCATTGACTTGATTGAGACAGAGCGTGTGCCTATCGAGAGCATCGCCGATTTGGTACCGGATACCTATTCAGACCACTGGCAGCAGACCCTGAATTTTCTCGAGATCGTTGTGAAGACATGGCCAAATTATCTCAAGGCCGCGGGATTGATTTCGCCTGCAGACAGGCGCAATCAGGTTATACTTGCTGAGGCCGAGCGGATAAGGCTGTTGCCCGCCGACGAAACAATCATCGTCGCTGGTGTGACGGGCTCCGTCCCCGCTACCGAAGAGCTGATGCGGGCCGTTCTCTCACTGCCCAAGGGCGTCGTTGTTCTGCCTGGCTTTGAGCCCCAGCTCAGTGATCACGAGGCTGCTATNGTCAGCCGGGAAGCTCCCGAGCATCCGCAGTTTGGATTGCTTAAGCTGCTGAAGAATTTGGAGTGTCGCTTTGAAGAGGTGACAAATCTTGCGAGCGCNACGCCGCCGATATCTATCGTGCAGCGCAACCGGATTATTAGAGAAGCGTTGCGGCCAGCCTCAACCACTGATCAATGGTTCGGTTTGAGCGCACATGTGAGCAAGCAAAATGCGTTCGATGCGTTTGAGGGCGTTAGCTATCTTGAAGCGCCGAGCTCGCAGGATGAAGCTGAAGCTGTCGCTCTGATTTTGCGTGAAGCTAGAGAGCACCCTGGTCGAACCGCGGCGCTGATTTCGCCTGACCGTTTATTGGCGCGGCGCGTTGCGGTTCGCTTGGAAGCCTGGGGGATCCGTGTTGACGACTCAGCCGGCCGCCCCTTTGTGAAGACCGTGGTTGGGGCCTTCCTCGATCTGGTCATCAAGGCCGCCGCAGACCGTTTTGGCCCACGCACGCTCATGCCACTTCTGAAGCACCCTTTGATGCGTATGGGCCGTAAGGCGTTTGACATTCGGAAGGCCGCCCGCGCGCTTGAGATCGTGGNGTTTCGCGCTCCCTATCTTGGCAGTGGCATAGAGGGCATCGAGATCGCCGTTGAGGTGGCTGCTCAGGATCTTGCCAGCGGCCAACGTCGTGGACGCGCTGTTTCCCGCCTTTGGGACGAGGACTGGGATGATGTTCGTAAACTGNTTGCTGATCTAANAACCACGTTTNCGCCGCTCGNGGAGTTGTTTGGCAACCGGAGTGCGAAGCCGCTTGCACAACTTGCCCAGGCTCATATCGCAGTTGCTGAGCAACTTGCGANGACAACGCAGGACGATGAGCAGNCNAGTGAACTTTGGCGNGAAGCCGCCGGTGAGACTGCAGCCCAGATTTTNGCTGGTCTGATGGACCCAGAACTACCTGCACCTGAAATCGAGCCGGACGACTATCCCGATTTNTATCGCACCCTTGTTTCTGGTGAGGCGGTTCGCTCGACCGTTCCAACCCATCCGCGCATATTTATCTGGGGGCCGTTTGAGGCTCGCCTCCTGCAACCAGATGTGATTGTTCTTGGCGCTTTGAATGAAGGGANCTGGCCAGAGGCGGCTGATCCAGGACCTTGGCTCAACAGGCCAATGCGGCGCGAACTTGGCGTTCCATCGCCNGAGGAAGAAATTGGTCGCTCAGCGCATGATTTTACGCAGTTGTTTGGCGCGGAAACGGTTTATCTGACACGCTCAGAGATTGTTGACGGTAACCCCACAGTTCCATCGCGATGGATCTTACGGTTGCAGACAGTCTTACGGGCTTTGGACGCTTCTGATGCTTTTATTGGGGACACGCAATGGCTGTCCTGGGCGCAGAAGCGAAACGCTATTCCTGAGCCTCAGCCGATTTCGAGGCCCGAGCCAAGACCGGCGTTGCATCTACGGCCAAGGCGCCTGAGCGTCAGTGCGGTTGAGGCATGGATTGCCAATCCGTACGGACTCTTTGCGCAGCATATTCTTAAATTGGATGCTTTGCCNGCGCTGGGTGAAGATCCGGGAGCGAGCCTGCGTGGCAACATTGTGCACGATGCGCTTGGCCAATTCGCACTCCAGTATCCAAAGGACCTGCCGGAGAACATTGCAGCCGAGCTGATGAGCTTNTCACAAGCCTCATTTGATCGNTATGGCCCGCATCCGCGTGTTCGTGCGTTCTGGTTGTCACGGTTCAGACGGTTTGCCGAATGGTTTGCGGCAACAGAGCAAGAGAGACGGGCTGGGGGCGATCAAACACTAGGCGAGGTTACTGGTTCCTATGCGTTTGAAGCACCGGCCGGGCCTTTTACTCTGACTGCGCGCGCTGATCGTATCGACATCGGTGCGGACGGTATTGCAATCACAGACTACAAAACCGGAGCAAATCTCTCTGAGCTTGTGGCGCGGGCCAAAGAAGGCAAGCGACCGCAATTGTTGCTTGAGGCTATGATCGCTCGCAATGCTGGTTTTACGGGTGTTCATGCGACTGAAACTGCGGCGCTTAAATATATCTTGGCATCAGGTGGCGAACCACCAGGACATGAAGTCGAGATCATCTTCGATGATCTGAGTAAGACAACAGCCGAGGTTGCAGCTGAACTTGCCAGTCTTGTGGCTCGCTATGATGATGAGGCGACGCCTTACAGCGCGGTTCGACGTGCGCAGTTTCGATATGACTACGATGCCTACGCGCACTTGGCACGGGTTTCTGAATGGGACAGCGTAAGTGATGACGGGGGCGTATCATGAACGCCGAACCAGCACGTCAAGAGTTGTTAGCTGCAACCGAAGCTGCGCAAGGGCGTGCATCCAGTCCTGAGGCATCTGCATGGGTGAGCGCTAACGCAGGCGCAGGTAAGACGCATGTTCTCAAGCTGCGCGTTTTGCGCCTCATGCTTGCTGGAACACCTCCAGAGAGAATTCTCTGCCTGACGTATACAAAGGCCGCTGCCGCCGAGATGGCACAGCGCGTCTTTGATGAACTCTCAGAATGGGCAACGCTTGACGACGAGAAACTTGGCAAAGTCATTTCGGATCTGTTGCAGCGCCAGCCGTTGCCCGAAGACCTCTTGGCGGCCCGCATGCTGTTTGCGCGTGCGATCGAAACACCGGGCGGGCTGAAAGTTCAAACCATCCACGCGTTTTGTGAACGTCTGCTGCAACGATTCCCGCTCGAAGCTGCCGTTCCACCTGGCTTCTCTATCCTGGATGACGAGACGGCATCGACGCTGCGGAACGAATCTATTGATCGCGTGCTAACATTAGCCAACGCCGACCCTGACGGAGTTCTTGGACAGGCATTGCAGTTATGTGTTGCCAAGGCGGCGGAGGAGAGGTTCGATCTTCTTCTTGCGATGGCCCTTGGGGAGCGATCCTGGCTTCGAGCTGCATCGCAATGGGAAGATCATTCGCCGAGTGATCATATTGGCCCTGTTGAAGGGTATTACCGGCAGCTGTTTAGTTTGCCGGTAGGTCAAACGCAGGATGGCCTTCTCCAAGAAATGTCGAATGTTCTGACGGACGCAACGCTTGCGCGCGCATCCGAGGTTCTTTTAACCGGCGGTACGCTTGATCAACGATTGGCTGACCAGTTGGCTGTCGCGCAAAGGGCGGTCGATTCGCCGACCAAGGTTAGAGAGTTAGGCGAAGCCTTGCTGACAAAGACTGGAACGCCGCGTTCTGATCGTCAATTCGTTTCGAAGGGCATTCGTGAGACTGAGCCTGGTCTAGCAGATGCTTTGTGCGATGCGCGCGATACCTTTCACAAACTTAAGCAGCAGCAGCTGGCCTTGGATCTGGTTCTTGCGACGACGGCGCTGGTGAGTCTCGCTGACCAAGTCATGCAATTCTATTTCGAAGCCAAGTCTCGACGGGCTGCGTTAGATTTCGAAGACTTGATTGATCGTACGTCTGCGCTGCTCGGTGAGGCTAATGCAGCAGAATGGGTGCTGTATAAGCTTGATGGTGGGCTTGACCATATTCTGGTTGATGAGGCGCAGGATACATCGCCCGCGCAATGGCGTGTGATCCAGTCACTTGCTGAAGAATTCTTTGCTGGTGAAGGTGCAAGCGAGACGCCGCGGTCAGTCTTTGCGGTAGGTGATGAGAAGCAGTCGATTTACAGCTTTCAGGGCGCAGCACCACGCATGTTTGCGCAGGCCGGTGAAGCGTTTCAGCAAGCGGCCAAGTATGCCAAACAGGAATGGCATCGCGTACCGCTGACACTGTCGTTTCGGACAGTCGAACCTTTGCTGCAGGCTGTTGATGCGATCCTTTCTGACGAGGGACGGGTTCCTGGGCTGACATCAGGCAGCTCTGAGATACGGCATGTTGCCTTACGGACCGGAGAAGCTGGACTGTTCGAAATCTGGCCGACGATCAAACCGGAAGATGTCGAGCCGAGTGCTGCATTTGATCCCCTGGGGGAGCAAACAGCACGATCACCTGTCAAACGTCTGGCCGACAAGATTGCAGATCGTATACAGAGGTTTCTAGATGACAAAGAGATTCTAGGCTCTCAAGGACGTCCAATACGACCGCAGGACATCATTATTCTCGTCCGGAAGCGGCAGCCATTTGCTCCTGAGATGGTACGTGCATTGAAATCGCGCGGCATACCGGTGGCTGGTGCTGACAGACTGTTATTGACCGAGCAGATTGTGATTCAAGACTTGCTGGCGCTTGGTGAGTTCCTTGTGCTGCCGGAAGACGACCTATCGCTTGCAGCCATTCTCAAGTCGCCGCTGTTTGGACTTGATGACAATGATCTTTTGTCGTTTGCGCCAGAGCGGAAGGGGGCATTGTGGTCTGCTTTGATTGCTGCTTCTAGAGACAATGAGCGGCTGAAGGAAGCGAGCGAAACTCTTAAGCGTTGGCGCGCTTTGTCTGACTTCCTGCCGCCATATGAGTTCTTCGCTACATTGCTCGATCGTGATGGTTGTCGGCAGAAATTCTTGAATCGGCTCGGCATCGATGCAGCAGATCCGTTGGATGAATTCATCAATCTCGCCATGAGCTACGATGATCAGGAGCCTGCGTCATTGCAAGGCTTTATAACCTGGATGAGGGATGGAGAGCGCACGATCAAGCGTGACATGGAACAAGGCCGTGATGAAGTTCGCGTTATGACCGTGCACGGTGCGAAGGGATTAGAAGCGCCGATAGTGTTTTTGCCCGATACTTGCAGTGCGCCAGGTGCCTCGCCGGTGACGCCGCTCGTCGATCTTGCTGTTGAGGATACTCTTGGTGGAGGAGCTCCGGTTCATGCCTGGTCAACAAAGGGGGCTGGGCAATTGGCACCAATCGCTGCCGGACGGGCAGCAAAGACGAAGCGTGAGACAGAAGAGAACAATCGCTTGCTGTATGTGGCACTGACACGCGCACGCGACCGCATCTATGTAACGGGTTTTGAGGGCAAACGGCCACCGCAAGCGGGATGCTGGTATGACATCATCTGGCAAGGTGTCGAAGAACTCGTGAGCGAAAACACGGACTCGGACGGCAATCCGTTGTGGATCTTGCAGAGCGAGCAGGTTCTTGCGGTTGAGAGCAAGCAAGTGGCCGTCGGTAAACGCAACTCTGAGGTACCTTTGCCGGACTGGGCCATGCGCCGGGTTACCTCGGAACCACAGCTTGTGATACCGCTCGCCCCGTCCAAATTGGCACCACTGGAAATTGATCCCGAAGGAGAAGCTCAAGGCATTGAGGACGTGCGCGAGCAACGCCAAGACTTTAGTGAGCCTCCTGCCGCGTCAGCATCCCATATGGCAAGCGAGAACCGGTTCCTACGAGGACTGCTTACGCATGGCTTGCTTGAGCATTTGCCGAGTTATCCAGCTGAGCAATGGGATATGCTGGCGAAGCGGTTCATCGAATTGCGGGGAAGTGCCCTTCGTGAAGGCGTGCGGCATGAAATTGTCAGCGAAAGTCTAGCAATCATGAGAACTGCTGACTTTGCCGCTTTGTTCGGATCGGATTCCTGGGCGGAAGTTTCACTTGCGGCCGAGGTGCCCCGAGAGAGTGGCGATGGTCCTCCTTTGCGGGTTACTGGTCAGATTGATCGCCTGGTGCAAACTGATCACGAAGTTCTGATCGTAGACTACAAGACCAATCGGCCTCCGCCGCGAAAAGCCGATGCTATTCCAGAAGCCTACATCCTGCAGATGGCTGCTTATCAACTTGCAATTAAAGAGATTTATCCAGGCAAATCGATACGTTCAGCAATCCTGTGGACTGACGGTCCGGAGCTGATGGAGATTCCTCAGGCGATGATTGCAGAACATCAACAGAGACTTTGGACACTGCGGACGACAGACCTTGACGCGCTGTAGGGGCCTCCCTACGTTCTGGTAAAATCCGCGATTATCGCGCTTTGCCAGCAAGGAGATTATAAATATGGCCCCTGCGATTGTTACAGATGCCGATTTTGAAGCCGAAGTCTTGAAGTCGTCTGAGCCGGTTCTGGTTGATTTCTTTGCTGAGTGGTGTGGTCCATGTAAAGCGATGGCTCCTGCACTTGAAGAAGTTGCGAAGGAAATGGAAGGCCAGGTCAAGATTGCTAAGATTGACGTGGATGCCAGCCCCGAAGTGACAACCAAGTATCAGATCCAGGCGATGCCAACGCTCATCATGATCAAAGATGGCGAAGTTGTTGCTCGCCATACTGGTGCGCTGGTTCAGAAGTCAAAGCTTGAGGCTTGGATCAAAGAATCTGTCTAATTGCTCCATGCGATGACAGTATCTTGGACGATGAAGTCATGAGGGATGTTGCATTTGCAGCGTCCCTTATTTTTTTGTTTGGCCATTGAATAAATCTGCGCCTGCTACTTCGAGCACATGGCCGGCTAGGTATAGTGAGCCGCAGATCAGAATTCTCTTGGTCTGGGCCTCGTAGCTATCGAGTTCCTTTAATGCTTCCACAAGGCTATTTGCAGTCGACGACGGTATGCCCAGTTCATTGGCAACTGCTACCAGATCCGTTGGATTAGCGCCGTTCGGCTCGCCGGGAATTGCTATTGCGCGTGTCGCCCTTACCAGCCCGCTAAAGGGTTCCAGGAAACCTTTAACGTCCTTTTGGTTCATCATTCCTACGATAAGGTAGGTGTTCTTCGGCGAACGCTCATTGAGGTCCGCAAGCGTACGAGCAAGGGCCACACCGGCAGCAGGATTGTGGCCGCCATCGAGCCAAATCTCCGTGTCAGACGACACGAGTTCGTTGATCTTTGTAAAGGCTAGGCGTGTAAATCGTGCTGGCCAATCCGCATTGCAAAGACCATCTTCAATCGCAGACGTTGCTTGTGGATCCTGTAGTTGCAGGAAAGCTGCTATCGCGGTGCCAGCGTTTGTAATTTGGTTGTGCCCTATCAATCCTGGCAAAGGCAGATCAAGTAATCGCTCGTTGTTTTGAAAGATCAGGCTACCACCTTCTTGGAATGCATCGAAGTCTTGGCCGTGCTGCACTAATTTTGCGCCAACCCGTTCGGCTGTTTGGTGGATGGAGGCTATGGCTTCGACAGGCTGTGCCGAGATGACTNCGGTTGCGCCGGACTTTAGTATTCCAGCTTTCTCAAATGCGATCTGTCCGACGGTATCGCCGAGCTTGTCGGCATGGTCGATTGAGATGGGCGTAATGATGCTTAGTTCGGGCTTGTCGATTACATTCGTTGCATCGAGCCTGCCGCCAAGGCCAACCTCCAGNAAAGTGTAATCAGCCGGAACTTCTGAGAATGCTAGGAAAGCGGCAGCTGTGGTGATTTCGAAGAACGTCATCGGCCCGTTCGCGTTAACGGCATCCACGCGCGATAGCACGTCTGCGAGAAAAGTATCGTCAATCGGTCGGGTTTCGTTTTCTGGGTTTGCGAGCTGAATGCGTTCGTTGAACCTGACCAGGTGCGGAGATGTATATGAGTGAACGCGGTGCCCGGATGCTCGTAGCATGGACTGCAGCAGTGCGAGCGTCGAGCCTTTGCCGTTCGTACCTGCGATATGGATCACTGGCGGAAGGCTCTGATGCGGATTGCCCAGTTTTGCCAGAAGGCGCCGAATTCGATCCAACGAAAGGTCGATCAACATGGGATGACGACCCTGCAACTCAGATAGCAGTGCATTGACAACGAGTTCTGAGCCCATCGACCTAAATCCTCAAAGGCGGTTCTGCAACTACGAGATAGGTGATTAGCGGTTGGCCGNACCAACTGTTGTTGGGCTTGAACTGCTNTAGCGAGCGATTTCTTGAGATGGGCAATTCCACCTGCAGTGCGCGTTGNGACTAGTTTGGTTTGTCCGCGCTTTGAGTGCTCTCTTGTTCCGTAGATGGAATTGGCTTGCTGCCCGTGGTTNNGTCCTCNATCTCTGCCGCTGTGTCAGCACCATTGGCNTAGGGCTTTNGTCCGCTGCCGTTTGTTGNGACAATATCTTCTTTGGCTTGTTCATTGCCTGCTGCGGCCGAGTCTTCCAAAGAAGANTCCGTAACTGATACTACTGCTGCTTCCGTATCTGTTGCGCNGTCTTCTGTTTCTTGTTCAGCTTCAAGCCGCTTGATCATCANNAGGCGCGTTATACGGGAGAGTGTTTCGCGCATTTTGTGGCGATGAACGACCATATCGATCATGCCGTGTTCCAAAAGGTACTCNGCNCGTTGAAAGCCGTCGGGAAGTTGCTCACGAATGGTCTGCTGAATGACGCGAGGACCGGCGAAACATATTAATGCGCCCGGTTCTGCAATATGNATATCGCCAAGCATGGCGTAGGATGCTGTTACGCCGCCCGTCGTCGGGTCTGTCAGGACAACGATGTAGGGCAGACCATTATCTCTCAGCCTTTGCACGGCGATCGTCGTGCGAGGCATCTGCATGAGCGAAAGAATACCTTCCTGCATGCGCGCGCCGCCGGANGCAGCAAAAAGAATAAAAGGTGATTTCAGAGCTACCGCACGCAGCATGCCGGCAACGACAGCTTCNCCGGCTGCCATNCCGAGNGATCCGCCCATAAACCGAAAGTCCTGGGCCGCGGCCACGACGACCTGACCATCCAAGAGACCTTCTCCAACCAGAACGGCATCCGTTAGCGACGTATCAGATTTGGCATCGCGAATGCGGTCCGTATAACGTCGTCCATCTCTAAACTTGAGCGGATCTACGGGCACGTCGGGAAGAGGGACTTTCTCGAAAATGCCTTCGTCGAAGAGATGCTTNAGGCGAACATCAGCNGCCATGCGCATGTGATAATCGGAACCNGGAANAACAAATTGGTTGGCTTCAAGGTCCTTATNGAAGACCATCTGACCGGTTTCTGGGCATTTAACCCACATGTTGTCNGGAACTTCGCGCTTTGTCGTCAAGAAGCTGCGAATGCGCGGGCGAACGACGTTACTGATCCAGTTCACACTCTCAGGGCTCCTTCGGGGCCACCGTAAATCTGTACCAGCGCTCGTGTGGCTGGTGAAAAGAACTATCTGGCTAACGAGATTGCTTTAGCCTGNTTTCAGCGGAGCCGACAGCGTCTTTGCCAGATTAAGCACTGATGAGACGGTATTATCCGTCGCTTTTCCATTGGAATCAAGGGTTTGTGCGATCTGGGTTACNAGTGCTGAGCCAACGACAACGCCATCTGCGCCAGCTGCAATCGCCTCGACTTGTTCTGGGCTTTTCACTCCAAACCCTACGACAACCGGTAGTTTGCTCGCGCCTTTGATACGTGCAACCTGTCCGTGCACTTCNCTNACATNTGGTGCTGCGGAACCCGTAATTCCAGTAATCGATACGTAATAAACGAAGCCACTCGTGTTCTTGATGACATTCGGTAGCCGTCTGTCATCTGTAGTTGGNGTTGCAAGTCTAATGAAACTTATGTCGTGCTTCATCGCGGGCAAGCATAGTTCGTCGTCTGCTTCCGGCGGTACATCAACGACGATCAAACCATCCACTCCAGCGGCTTTGGCGTCGCTTAAGAAGTCCTCTACTCCATAAATGAAGATCGGATTGTAGTATCCCATCAGAACGATTGGAGTCGTGTTGTCAAGCTGCCGAAAATCCGTGACGAGATCCAGCGTCTTTTTCAACGTTTGCCCCGCGGAAAGCGCGCGCACGGAAGCGGCCTGAATTGCAGGACCGTCTGCCATAGGGTCGGAGAAAGGTATACCTAACTCGATGATGTCGGCTCCAGCCTCCGGCATCCCAAGCACTATTTCGCGGGATGTTTCGTAGTCGGGATCACCGGCTGTCAGGAACACCACAAAGCCTGCACGGCCTTGCTGTTTGAGATCAGCGAACTTTTGGTCGATACGTGTTTCGATTTTCTGTGTCACGGACCCGCTCATTCGTTCTTGTTATCTGCCATTAGAGACGCGTANNCGCCTCANATTTCCATTCCAAGTGCCTTGGCAACTGTGAAAAGATCTTTATCGCCACGGCCGCANAGGTTCATGACCATCAAATGATCTTTGGGCAGAGTTGGAGCGAGTTTGCTGACGTATGCTAGCGCGTGAGATGGCTCTAGGGCAGGGATAATTCCCTCGAGACGCGTACATAGCTGAAGCGCATCAAGCGCNTCGGCATCAGTCGCCGGTACGTAGGTAACNCGGCCTNTATCCTTCAGCCAGGAGTGCTCAGGGCCGACGCCGGGGTAGTCNAGGCCGGCTGAGANTGAATGGCCTTCCAAGATCTGNCCGTCATCGTTCTGAAGCAGGTAAGTCCGGTTGCCATGCAATACGCCCGGCACTCCGCCACTCATTGAAGCTGCGTGACCATTTTCCTGATCGAGTCCATGGCCACCGGCTTCAACGCCGTAGATCGCGACAGACTCGTCGTCTAGGAATGGGTGGAACAAGCCTATGGCGTTTGAGCCACCACCGATGCANGCAACGACGCTGTCGGGGAGCCGGCCTTCGCGCNCCATCATCTGCTCGCGAACTTCGTTGCCAATGATTGACTGAAAATCGCGNACCATTTCCGGATAGGGATGTGGGCCGGCAGCGGTGCCGATGATGTAGTAGGTATCGCGCACGTTGGTNACCCAATCCCGCAGGGCTTCGTTCATGGCNTCNTTNAGAGTTCCGGCACCGGACGTCACAGGATTGATGCTGGCACCCAAGAGCTTCATGCGTGCAACGTTGGGGCTTTGTCGCTCAACATCCGTCGCGCCCATGTATACTTCGCAGGGCATGCCGTACTTAGCGCAGACGGTTGCAACAGCNACGCCGTGTTGACCCGCGCCTGTCTCAGCAATGATGCGGGTTTTGCCCATACGGCGTGCCAGAAGGATCTGACCCAGGCAGTTATTAATCTTATGGCTTCCGGTGTGGTTGAGCTCGTCACGCTTGAAGTAAACCTTTGCNCCGCCGAGATGCTCGGTTAGCCGCTCAGCGAAATATAGCGGTGATGGGCGCCCACCATAGTGGTCAAGCAGATTTGTCAGCTCGCCCTGAAACTCAGGATCGGCCTTTGCCTCGTAATACGCTTTTTCCAGTTCGAGGATCAGCGGCATGAGTGTTTCCGCAACAAACCGACCGCCGAAATCTCCGAAATAACCCGCTTCATCCGGACCTGAGCGGTACGTATTCGGTTTCACCATTTCCGATGTGGATTCGGTGCTCGCCATCTGGGCGTTCTCCTCAACAGGACAGTGCTAATTCAAGATCGGGATCATACGCTTTTCGCAGCTTCGAGAAAGGCGCGAATTCGCACGGGATCTTTCTCTCCAGGCATCGTTTCAACGCCAGAGGAAACGTCTACGGCGAAGGCACCCGTTAGCTCAATGGCATCGCGGACGTTCTCCGGGTCGAGGCCGCCCGACAGCATATAGTCGATTTTGCCATTAACGGGTTCTAACGCCTTCCAGTCGAACCGGAGTCCGTTGCCACCCGGGATCGGACTGTCAGATGGTGCCTTGGCGTCGAAAAGGATGCGATCGGCAGTCTTCGCAAACGAGAGAGCTTTCTCGGCATCTTCAGCAGTGGCGACTTTCACGACTTTCAACGTTCTGGCGCCAGTGATCCGCCGCACTTCAGCAATTCGTTCAATGCTCTCGCTTCCATGCAACTGCACAATGTCCGGTTGGATTGCTTGAGCGATCTTCGACAAAAGCTCGTCGTCCGCGTCGACGGTGAGAGCTACGATTTTGCTTCGACCCCTGGCATGCTCGGCCAGTTGACGTCCCAGGTCTACAGAGACATTGCGTGGACTTGGTTCGAAAAAGACCAAACCGATGTAGTCGGCGCCGCCTTCGACAGCTGCATCGATGTCTTCAGTTGTGCTTAAGCCACAAATTTTGACCTCGGTGGTCATGCTTGATTGCCTTTGTTTGTGGTCGGGTTCGAACCGGCCATCGCTTGCTGCGATTCCAGTTTCCGCGACGAAAGCTAAATGAGCCCTTCGATTAGCTTGCGAGAAGCTGCTTGCTCGAAGTTACACGCTGATCGCGCTCTCTCGTCAGGCGCTCAGCTTCTGCCTTCCATCGCATAGCTTCCTGAGTTCGCTGTCTGGCAGTCTTTCGCCACTTACCTTGCGAGAACCAGCTTGCCATACCGCCGAGCACAACGCCGACGATTAGGATAGCGAACAAAAGGATGAACAAAGGAACCGGCAGAAAGAACTCCGGGTTCTTTGGGTTGAACGGATCGAGCACGAGACGTACCTCGTGACGGTTGATAACGGCTACCGTTACCAGAATTACGGCCATGCTCATCATGACCAGCATCCCAATCAGACGCCCAATCACGCCAATGCTCCTAAGTTTGTCTGTGCTGCCGTAAACCTTTGGCAACGGCGATCATGAGACAGTTACGCGACACCACCATCGTCGGTCGCATCCTTGCCATTCAGGCGCTCTCGTAGTTCTTTGCCAGTCTTGAAGAAAGGCACGAACTTTTCATCAACCGATACCGAAGCACCGGTCCTCGGATTGCGCCCAACTCGCGGTGCACGATACTTCACTGTGAAGGCACCAAAGCCTCTCAGCTCGACCCTGTCACCTCGCGCAAGGGCCTCGATAATCTCATCAAAGATGACATTAACGATGCGCTCAACATCTCTTTGGTAAAGATGCGGGTTGGTTGCGGCGATCTTTTGAATGAGTTCTGACTTTATCACGGTCCGACTTCTTGGTGAAAGTATCTGTAATTGCTTAGTTTTTATGAGGTTGCCAAACGGAGATAAGGCCGTCAAGGCTTGATAAGCCTAGTTGATGACGCGCAGCGTCGGCAATACCGCTACCGATGCCAAAATAGCTCAAAATGCTCGTCATTGCACCGCGTCCAAGCCAAATATTGTCCTGGGCAGGCTTCCAATCGATCACTTTGATGTCGACTTTGAGCTTCTCTCTCTTAATCAGCCAGTTAACGGCCTGCTCTTCACCGCCAATCTCATCAATGAGCTTGTGCTTCAAGGCCGTGCGACCGAGATAGACACGGCCTTCTTCCAAGCCTGGAATAGCGCTCGTGGCAATCTTCCGCCGGTCGGTCACCAGACCGAGAAACCACTCTTGCCCTTCAGCAATCATTTCCTCTGTAATGGCCCGGGAATCCGGCGACTCTGGCTTGAACGGGGATGGTTCCGCTTTTAGCTTGCCGCTCTTAACCTCGTTCATCTTTATGCCGACTTTGTCCAGCAATCCGGTAAACTCAGGCCACTGCATGATGACACCAACCGAGCCGGTTATGGTGTTGCCGTGTGCAACGATATGGTCTGTCGCGAGGCCCGCAATATAAGCAGCGGATGCTGCCACGGTTCCAAATTGCGCGACTACCGGCTTTTTTTCCGCAATTTGACGGATGGCATTGAAGATCGATTCTGCAGCAGTTGTCATACCGCCGGGGCTATTGATGTAGACGATCACACCTTTAACATGATCTGAGTTTCGGATTTTCTTCAATAATGTCAGCCTCTTGCGATCATCTGTAATAAGGCCTGAAATTTCGATCCGTGCAATCTGCTCCTGTCCGAGCAGGCGTTGTGGTTGGGCGACGTAGTAGCTCGCCACGGCAATGGCTGCCACAACTGCCAGCACGGCGAGTGCCCGCCAGGTTCCAAGCTTGCGGCGCAGTCGACGACGGTCCAAGACGCTTTCAGTTTCGAAACTCATTCCAAATCCTGATCTAACTAGGGACGGAGTAGGGCTTGCGCAGCTTGCTGATCTATTGGAGCAATGCGCTGTTTGTACAACCGATTGTCGAGGTGAGTTCCTCTTTGGCTAGTAGCGTTATAAGCAGCGTATGCGCTCGTTCGTTTGCAAGTCATCCCGATCCGGAGAAATAATACAAACTTGGCTCTTCTTTAAGGGCTGATTTTGAGTTTTTCGATCCCGAAGGATAATGGCTCCTGAACAAGCGATCCGCTCGGTTCTTGATTTGTGCCGGCGCATATGGGAATTGATGTTATAAACGATAGTCTTAGATGTACGGCACGTGCCGTACATCTCTAATGTTTGGTCGGAATGGCCAGATCAGCTGGCCATTCATGGTGTTACTCGTCTGAGCCGTCCACGCGCTTTTTAATAGCGGCGCCAAGAATATCGCCCAGAGACGCACCGGAGTCGGATGAACCGTACTGTTCGACAGCCTGTTTTTCCTCTGCGATTTCAAGCGCTTTGACCGAAACGCCAACGCGGCGAGATGCTTTGTCGAGCGATGTGATTGACGCATCAACCTTGTCGCCAACATTGAAACGCTCTGGGCGCTGCTCGGAGCGGTCGCGAGATAGGTCAGAACGCTTGATGAATGTGGTGAACTCGCTGTCTGCGATCTTCACTTCAATGCCGTTCTCCTGGACAGCAACAACTTCACAAGTCACCGGATCGCCGCGCTTGAAGCCACCAATGGCTTCCATTGGATCGTTTCCAATTTGCTTGATGCCAAGCGAAATGCGCTCTTTTGATGGATCTACATCGAGCACGACTGCACGGACATTCTCGCCTTTTGTGAAGTCTTTGATGGCGTCGTCGCCTGTCCGGTTCCAGTCCAGATCGGAGAGGTGGACCATGCCATCGACACCGTTGTCGAGACCGATAAAGAGGCCAAACTCGGTGATGTTCCGGATCGGACCTTCGACTTCGGTACCCTTTGGATGCGCAGTCAGGAAGGCTTCCCAAGGGTTGTCCTGGGTCTGCTTCAGGCCAAGTGAAATACGACGCTTCTGAGAGTCGACTTCCAGTACTTGAACTTCCACAGTCTGGCTTGTCGAAACAATCTTGCCAGGATGGACGTTCTTCTTGGTCCAGCTCATTTCTGAGACGTGGATCAGGCCTTCGACGCCAGGCTCGAGCTCAACGAACGCACCATAGTCAGCAATGTTTGTGACTGTACCTTCGAATTTCGCACCTAGTGGGTATTTCGCGTCGATGCTCTGCCAGGGGTCATCCTGGAGCTGCTTCATGCCGAGGCTGATGCGCTGTGTATCTGGATTGATACGAACAATCTGGACCTTCACGGTGTCGCCGACATTGACGATTTCCGACGGGTGATTAACGCGACGCCAAGCCATGTCAGTGACGTGCAGTAGGCCGTCAATGCCACCCAGATCGATGAATGCACCGTAGTCCGTGATGTTCTTAACAACACCGTCCATGACCTGGCCTTCGGCAAGCCGGGCTACGATATCAGCGCGCTGCTCCGCGCGCGTTTCTTCAAGTACAGAGCGGCGAGAAACGACGATGTTTCCGCGGCGGCGGTCCATTTTCAAGATCTGGAACGGCTGTTCCTGGTGCATCAATGGCCCGATGTCGCGAACCGGGCGGATATCAACCTGGCTGCCCGGAAGGAAGGCAACAGCACCATCGAGATCAACCGTGAAGCCACCTTTGACTTTAGAGAAGATGATGCCAGTGACCTTCTCGCCTGCCTCGAATTGCTTCTCGAGACGGACCCAGCTTTCTTCACGACGGGCTTTGTCGCGGCTCAGAACTGCCTCGCCAGCGGCGTTTTCAATACGCTCGAGGTAAACTTCGACTTCATCGCCGACGTTCAGATCAGGGTCCTTGCCTGCGACTGAGAATTCTTTCAGTGGCACGCGGCCTTCCATTTTGAGGCCGACGTCGATAACAGCGAGGTCTTTTTCGATTGAAACAATTCGACCGCGAACAACGTTGCCCTCATAGGCAACATCCGCAGCCAGCGTTTCATCAAGCATGGCAGTGAAGTCTTCCATGCTCGGGGTCATTTGGTTGGAAAGTTCAGGCGTACTCATTCAGTGTCCTCTAGGTCTTCAGACGTTTTCAAAGTCGGGCACTGATTTAAAGCCAAGCAATAGAAGCCCGAAGGAATTGGGCTGGCGAGGTATCAAATCAGCAATGGAATGCGTCAATGCACGATATGGCAAGCGTGCCGCGCGGCAATGCTCAGCCTACGTGTCTATTTCGCATGGAATTTTGGTTCACGAAGCACCGCAACCGAAGGGTTCTACCCGCCAGCGGAATTAGGGCACAAAAGCTGATGCTATGTGCCCGGGAGGCCGATCTTCCTCTTGATCAGTTCGACAGCGGCGTCGAATGACTGCATTATATCTAACTTTGTCGTATCTAGCAACATCGCATCTGCCGCTGGGCGCATGGGAGAGTCTGCGCGCTCTGTATCGCGGGCATCGCGTTGCAGGATCATTTCCAGAACCCCCTCACGCGTCACGCTTTCCCCAAGGTTGGAGAGTTCCAGAAACCGTCGCTCGGCGCGAATTTCTGGATCTGCTGTGACATACAACTTTGCATCGGCATTCGGACATACCACTGTACCGATGTCCCTGCCGTCCAGCACAGCGCCCGGGGGTTTCCTGGAAAATTGGAGCTGTAGATCTAGTAGTGTAGCGCGCACACTCGGGTAGCGGGCTACAATTGATGCTGCTTCGCCGACGCCCGTGATTCTCAAGCTGTCATCGTCTAAAGAGCTGAAATCAAGAGATTGTGCGGCTTTCAGAGCATCAGACTCAGCCTCGAGACTGGCGCCAGCTGCGGCCACGTCTCTTGCGACAGCTCGGTAGAGCAGTCCGGTGTCCAAATACGAAAAGCCATATAAGTCGGCGATTTTCCTCGAAACTGTGCCTTTGCCGGAGGCTGCTGGCCCATCTACAGCGATGATCATTCCTAAGTGCTTTCAATTCGTTCTATCGTGGCTCCAAGCTTTGCCATGAGCGGTTCGAATTCTGGAAAACTGGTGGCGATGATTGCGCCATCATCAACTTCGACGGGGCGATCCGCAGCCAGACCAAGCACGGCGAATGCCATAGCAATCCGGTGATCCAGATGCGTTGCGACCCGACCGCCGCCTGGTGGATTTTTCATGCCGTGGACCGTGAGCGTGTCCCCACTGACAGTTGCGGCGATGCCGTTTGCTTGTAGGCCATCACTGGTGGCTGCAAGTCTATCGCTTTCTTTGACTTTGAGTTCTGCCAGCCCGTTCATAACTGTATCGCCATCGGCGAACGCGGCAACCACTGCGAGCACTGGGTACTCATCGATCATTGACGGCGCACGCACGGCTGGGACATTCGCACCTTTTAGTTCCGATGAGCGGACGCGAATATCTGCGATTGTTTCGCCACCTGCCTCACGTTCGTTGAGGAACTCAATATTGGCCCCCATCTCGCAAAGCGTTGTGTAAAAGCCGGTTCGCGTCGGATTGATGAGCACGTTTTCGATCGTCACGTCCGAGTCCGGCGTTATGGCTGCAGCCGCGACCAGGAAAGCTGCTGAACTTGGGTCGCCAGGAACGGTGATATCTCTGCCCTGGAGCTCTGCGTCGCCCTCAACGTGGATAGCTCGCGCATCGCCGCGCTCCTCGACCGAAATCTTGGCGCCCAGGTATCGCAGCATTCGTTCGGTATGATCTCTCGTAGCTTCTGCCTCAATTACGGTTGTGCGACCGCGCGCATGAAGACCCGCAATCAGAACAGCCGACTTAACCTGCGCGGACGGTACGGGAAGCTCATACTCGAATGGCAGGACGTCCGGGGTGCCGTGGACCATCATCGGCAGGGTGGTGCGGTTTTTGTCAACGCGCAGACCCATGGCCTGTAACGGCGTAAGCACCCGGCCCATGGGGCGTCGACTAAGCGACTCATCGCCTACGAAGCGGGCGCTAACGCTATTTCCTGCAACAACGCCTAACATCAGGCGAGCGCCGGTTCCGGAGTTGCCAAAGTCCAGGTCGCCGTCGGGCTGTGTCAGACCACCAACGCCGCGACCGAGGACTTCCCAGGTGTCGTCGATCTTGGTTGCCCTAGCGCCAAGTTGGGTGACTATTCGGGCCGTATTAATGACATCCTCGCCCTCAAGCAAACCAGTAATGCGTGTGCGACCTATTGCGAGTGCGCCGAACATGAGTGATCGGTGTGAGATCGATTTGTCGCCTGGGACACATACGTGGCCCTGCAGCTTTTGGCCTCGATGAGCGCGGAGCGTATGCGGCTTTGACACCGTTTGGATCTTCCAATTTATGTTGTTAAGGAATTTCAACACTGGTATGTGCCAAGCATCAATGGTGAAGGAGATGGCATAGAGCCGCGGCTATCGCCAGCAGTCGATGCTTGAAAACCTCACTGATTGCTTTAAACACCAGCGTCCGGCTCTCAAATCATGGGCTGCCCCCAGTTAGATGACTAAGAGGATCGCAATGGCGACCAAAGAAGCGCGTGGTTCGAAGCGCACCTGTCAGAATCCAGCATGTGGCGCGAGATTTTACGATCTCAATAGGGATCCGATCGTCTGCCCGATCTGTCAGACAATCTTTGAATTGGCTCCGACAGTAATGGAAGAAGAGCCTGAGGCTGCTCCAGAACCAGTGGAAGCCGCTGCTGCAACGCCGACTGCTGCTGCAACGGACCAAGTGGACGCTGGTGATGGTGATGAAGTCACGGATGACGATGCACTTGTCAGCCTTGACGATGCCGATGCTGAGTTGGAAGGTGAGACCGTCGACGGCGAGGATGGTGACACCTTCCTCGAAACCGACGATGATGAAGGTGGAGACGTCACCGGTATTATTGGTCCAGTAGGTGGCGACGACGACGAAACTTAATATTTGCGGCAACCGAAGAGCCTGCTGGACTTGCCGTTTGGTAAAAGCGGAGCTAGCACATTTTTCGGTTGCAGAATTCTTGCGGGCGGCCTAATCAATGCGGCCTACCGCTGCTGCCGATCAACCAAGGTTCGGCAAGCGAAATGGATCGGGGCCGTAGCTCAGTTGGGAGAGCGCTACAATGGCATTGTAGAGGTCAGGGGTTCGATTCCCCTCGGCTCCACCAGATCATACTTGCTGTCGTTCGCGCCCGATAACCCGCTGAAAGGCAATGATATTTCGTTCTTTCCAGCGGTTCGATATCCCCCATTTTTCCAGTAGGGGACTGGACGGTCGAAAGCCAGTTTTAGAACCAGATTTCGCTCACTTGGATCATCGGAAGCCCAGAGTTTTCCGGGGTTTGCGAGGAAGTCCAAAGCGGTTCGATACGTGGTTTCGAAATCGGTCACCGGCTGCGTACCGTTACGCAGTTTTTCCTCCAGCGTTAGCTTGCGTTCAGTGAGCTTGCGCACCTGGGTTTCGTACGCAGTGATCAAGCCGGCATCCTCAGCCGCAATGATGCGTTCCATCAGCTGGCCAATCTTGGTGGCGGTATTGGTGATCTCGGTCCGCATGTCGGCAGCGCGTGCGGAAGCATCCTCGGCGATTTGATCCCATGCTTGCTGTAAGAGCTTTCTGGCCAGCACGAAGACCTGCGGCGAGGGACGCATGCGGTTCAGCAAGTGCGCAAAATCATCTTCCAGATTCTCCTTGCGGATGAGGGTGTGTGAGAACGTGCAGGGATTGAGTTTTTGTTCTGGCACGGCGGAGACGTGCAGCAATTTGGTTTTCGCGGTTCAAATTGGCTTGAAGGCTCTTTCCGATCCGCCCACGGCATACCCTGGGACTACTGTTGCCGAGAGCCAAGATAAGAAGGCCCCGATGGCCTTGATCAGCTCCGGTATACCGATAATCGCGATCACTCTCATCATGTTGTAGGCAAGGACGTGCAACGCGATTTCCGTGGCGACGTGTTTGAGCGTTCGCGTTTTGAAGTGTGTCGCACCCATCCAAGCTTTGATGGTACCGAAAGGATGCTCGGCAGTTTCGCGACGGGGCGCCATCTTGTCCGGGTTGTCTTCGAGCCGCTGCTGCACCCGCTCCAGGACATCCTCGCGTTCCCACCGCGAGATACGGCGCTCCTTGCTCGGTGTGCAGTGTTGCTTGACGGGACAGTGTTGACAAACGTTTGTCCAGTAGACATGCAGAACCTTACCGCCTTCCTCACGCGTCGTATGGTAGTCCAAATGCTGACCTGCCGGACAGATGTGGATGTTCTCTTCGGCGTCAAAGATGAACGCACTGCGATCGAACCTGCCGCGCGCCTTGGCGTTTAACGTCGCTACCTTTGGCAGCGTGACCGTGATGTCGTCGTCTTCGCAGGCAACGATTTCCTCGCCCTTGTAGTAACCCTTGTCGGCAACGACATCGAGCTTGTCGACGCAAAGAGCATCTCGAGCTTGATTGGCCATGTCCGACAAGGCATTACGGTCCGCCCCGATGTTGGTGACTTCGTGCGCAACCATCAGATGGTGCTCGGTATCAACTACGCTTTGCACATTGTATCCGATGATACGGGGATGCCGGCTGGTGATCGCCATCATGCTAAAAGCATGTCTGCGACATGACGAACGTGCATCGGGGTCCGTTTCCAAGATCTGATCGGCATCAGTGCGATCCATCTCAGCTTGGACCTCCGCCAACTTGTTGGCTTCCTTCTTGAGCCACGCAATCCTGTCGATGATCTTCTGGACTTCGGCTTCGCTCACCTCCATGCCTGTTGCTGAATGCACCTCGTCAGCACGATCAAGTTCTGACAGGTAGCGTCCGATACATTCGTCGATTTCCTTGAAGCGCTTGCGAAACTTCTCACGGGTGAAGTTCTCTGCCTTTGCGTTCATAGCTTTGAACTTGCTGCCGTTAACGGCAACGCTGGCACAATCTAGCAGACTGATCTCGCGGCACAGTGCAACAAACTGCCGGCACACGTCGCGGATCGCCGGCCTGTTGACCTTGCGGAAATCGGCAATGGTTTTGAAGTCAGGCTTGAGTGAACCCGTCAGCCAGATCAGTTCGACATTGCGCCCGCACTCGCGTTCCAGACGGCGCGAGGACTGAACCTGATTGAGATAACCATAGACGGAGATCTTGAGCATCGTCGCCGGGCGATAGCCCGGCCGGCCGGTGGCTTCCGGCACAATGTCAAAGTCAAGCGCACCCAAATCCAGCGCATCAATGAAGGCGTCAATCACACGAACCGGATTGTCATCGCCGACATAGTCGTCGAGCCGTTCGGGAAACAACGTCGCCTGATTGCGATCAACACCTTCGACAAACCGCTTCATGACCCGCCCCCAAAGAATCAATGAGGCAGCGGTATCATGAGCGGCAGACTACGTTTTCACACACCCTCTCCACGAAGCGGAACTTTTGCTGAGAATGCGCCTTGCTCAGTTTTTGACTTAGGATCTCGACTAGTTCTCTGTACGGCCTTCCGTCTCCGGCTAGTCCTGTAGAGTGGACTGCTTCACGACATATGGCGTCGTGAACCAGTACTCTTCAAGATTGGCGCCTTGGCCAATGCGATCAATGACGAAGAACCTTGAGGGTGCAAGCAGTGTCAGAACGCCATGCCACGTACCTCGGTGATAGTTCACGCCTTGCCCTGGCGCCGTCAAAAAGGCACGCGGTTTGTCCGGTGTCCCCTCTTTGTCAAGCGCAACAATGACGAGGAATGGTTCTTGCGTCGTCGGCAGAAACGTCTGACTCCCGTCCGGATGTCGCTCGAGCATCTCCAGCTGTAAAGGCAGTTCATAGGCTTTGGCATCAAAGATGCTGATGCCCAGCCGGCTTTCCGCATCAAAGTCCAGGTGCGCCAGATCTGAATACCGCGCGCACATTCCACGATTGATCATAACCGGCTCAACGGTCCCGATCTCCAGCACATCGCCGAAAGAAGCGAAAGCCTCGCGGGTGAGCGATTCAATTGCAATTTCGTGCGCCACTCGATCACCTCTTGTAAACGGCCGTGAGTATCGGATTACAGGCGCGATAGCCGTGGATGCCGATTTACGTCTTTATAGAGCAGGTAGCGGAAGTCTTCCGGCCCACCGGCGTAGCAGGCTTGCGGACAAAAGGCGCGGAGCCACATGAAGTCGCCAGCCTCAACTTCCACCCAGTCTTCGTTGAGTTTGTAGACGCCCTTGCCTTCCAGAACATAGAGCCCATGCTCCATGACATGGGTTTCAAGAAAGGGAATGACGGCACCTGGTTTCAGCGTGACGATTGTCATGTGCATGTCGTAGCGCATGTCATCGGGATTAAAGAAACGCGTCGTTGCCCACCGTCCATCCGTGTCTGGCATGGGGGTGGGTGTAACGTCTTTGTCGCTGGTCACAATGACATCCGGCGGGTCAAGGCCCTCTAGGTTTTCATAGGCCTTGCGGATCCAATGGAACTTTGTTGGCTTCTTACTTTTGTTTCTGACCTTGTAAGATTGACCAGCTGGAATGAAGGCGAAGCCTCCCGGCGTTAGCCGGTGGCTCTTGCCTGAGATCTGCAGCGTCAGATCACCTTCAACAACAAAGAATGCCGCTTCGGCATTGCTGTCTGTCTCAGGATGATCGCTGCCGCCACCCGGCGCAACCTCAACGATGTACTGCGAGAAGGTTTCAGCGAAGCCGGTCAGCGGGCGTGCCAGAATCCAGGCTCTGGTTCCTTCCCAGAAAGGTAGCATGCTGGTGACAATGTCCTGCATTACGCCTTTGGGAATGACGGCATAGGCCTCTTTGAAGACTGCTCGGCCTGTCAGAATCTGGTTCTGTGGAGGGTGTCCACCGGCAGGAGCATAGTAGGATGACTTTGCCATAAAGGATGAGCCCGTAGCTGGGTGTTCAATAGGAACTAACTGCGCGGTGGGTGGGTTGCGCGCCAGTGCTTTGCGATATCAACACGGCGCGCAAACCATACACGTGAGTGCGATTTGGCGTAGTCGAGAAAGCGCCGGAGTGCCGCAGCACGACCTGGACGACCGACCAATCTGCAGTGCAGTCCGATCGACATCATCTTGGGTCCACCTTGATCACCTTCCTCGTAAAGTACATCAAATGTGTCCTTGAGATAGGCAAAGAATTGATCGCCAGAGTTAAAACCTTGCGGGGTGGCAAAACGCATATCATTGGCATCGAGCGTATAAGGCACTATGAGCTGCGACTGCCCCTTATACTGGTGCCAATAAGGAAGTTCATCCGCGTAAGAGTCGGCCACATATTCAAACCCGCCGATTTCGGTGATCAAGTCGACGGTATTCATCGAGCATCGGCCGGTGTACCAACCTTCAGGGCGGCGGCCAGTTGCCTCGGTGTGGATACGAATAGCCTCTGCAATATGCTCTAGTTCGTCTTCTTTGGAAAAGCTCCGGTATTCAATCCATTTCAGGCCGTGACTAGCGATTTCCCAATCTGCCGCATTCATTGCCGCAACCTGATCTGGCGAACGTTGAAGGGCAGTGGCCACGCCAAAAACTGTAACTGGTATATCCATCCCGGTGAACAACCGGTGTAATCGCCAAAACCCGGCACGCGAACCGTACTCATAGATGGTTTCCATGTTCCAATGGCGTTCGCCTTGCCAAGCCTCCGCACCAACAATCTCAGACAGAAAAGCTTCCGAGTGATCGTCCCCATGCAACAGGCAGTTCTCGCCACCCTCCTCATAATTGATAACAAACTGCACCGCGATATTCGCATTACCAGGCCACTGAGGATGAGGAGGGTGGATGCCGTAGCCGAGTAAGTCTCTTGGATAGTTTTGCATCACGATCGTTTATCCACTGTCGATCTTTGAGGTCAGCCGAGTTCAAACGTCGTTACACCAAACGTCCGTGAGATCGGCAGGTTCGGGTTTGCGCCTTTGTACATGCGCGCAGTCTCAAAATTGGGCTCGAAGCCAAATGATTGGATCATATTCACTGCTAGTTGGTTGTCCTCCGGCACATCGACAATCACGTCCGCACTGTCTGGTAGAGACTTGCAAAGCTCTGTGAGGACGGCATGGGCTATATCCTGACGATCTGCAAAGAGCTGACCGGCCTTATAACCGTTGCGACATTGCCGGATAGTTCCTAGACCTTGTACTTGGTCGCCGTCCAGATATGTGGCAGCCCACCGACTGCCGGAATCTGCACCAAGCAGCCACTGGCGCATGAAGCCTTCGCGATCTTCCGGAAAGAATTGGCTATCATAGGCAATGACGTGTTCCATTGTCTCAGGTGTTACGGCTTGCATCCCCGGCATCTCAATCGCAGAGATCGAACCCCTCTTGCCGGTGTACCTGACATTGCGCCCGGCCAAGACAAACCCGCTCTGGCGGTAGTTATCCTGCTGTGCCGGCACATCGTCCAGTCCGATGATCCTGTTGGAGAGATGCTGCAAGCCTGCCTGCCAGGTTTGCCATCCGTAGCCGCTCCCGCGCAGCCCAGACTTCACAATATAGAAGCCAAGGAATCCGAAACTTTCACCGTAGCGAACAACGGAAATCGAGGAGACAGGCTCATCATCGAGATAGCCCATGAGGAAACCTTCAGGATCTGCTGCATGCAATGCAGAAAGATCGTCAAGACCAGGGTTCCAGCCTTCACTTGCGGCCCACTCAACTGCAACGGCAAATTCATTCTGCGAAGCAGGTCTTACCTGAAAGTTGGCCATTCCTATCCAGAACTCTTCAATGCGCGCGTCGCTGCAGTGGCTGTTTCGCAAAGACCAACCGCTGCCGCAACGCCGTCTATAACGGGCTTATCGTATCTGACTGTGAGTTGATCCGCCAAGTTTGCCATGCCGGCACAACCTAATACAACAGATTGAATGTTGTCTTGCTCAAAGGCTGTACCGACTTCACTTGCTATCCGCTCAAAAGACTGATCGCTGTCCGCCTCCAGGACAGGAATGCCCGACGCCCGCACGCGTGAGCATCTATCGGAAAATCCGTACATCTTGATGTTGTTCTCAAGTACAGGAACCGAGACACTGAGTGTCGTTACAACAGAAAACCGTTGACCAAGAAGCATAGCCACTTGATATCCAGCCTCGCCGATACCGACGACAGGCACCGGCGATCTCTGTCTCAGTTGCCACAAACCAGTATCGTCAAAACACGCAATGATAACCGCGTCGCATCGGTCTGCGTCGAGAACCTCACTTTCGAAAACACGAAACAAACCTGGCAATGCCAGTTCACCATCCTCGGGACCTTGAATTGATGCCGGGCCGCTGTCGGGATTGACTGCCTTGATATCCTCAGGCGCCCTCGCACAGGCGCGTGCAGCGTCGCCGATAACCTCTGTCATTTCAGCGGTCGTGTTCGGGTTAATGATCAGAATGCGCATGCCGTCAGACCATTCCCTTACCAGCGTCGGAACCAAGTCGCTCCCGTCGGCGTCGAACGAAGATTGCGATAGCGAGAAACACAAGAATGATCATCAACGAGAAGGCCGTCGTCAATGTGCCGAGAGCATAGAGAACAGGTGTCGTGACATTCGTCGTCATGCCGAAAATTTCTAATGGTAGAGTGTTGTAAGAACCCGACGTTAGGAGTGTACGCGCAAACTCGTCGTAGGACAGGGTGAAACCGAACAAAGCGACGCCGATCAGGCTTGGGGCAATCATGGGAAGGACAACGTATCGGAAGGTCTGCCAAGGAGATGCGCCTAGGTCTCTTCCGGCTTCTTCAAAAGACTTATCGAAGCGGTTGAAGACGGCAAACATGATCAATAGTCCGAACGGTAACGTCCAGGTCAGTTGCGCGCCCAGGCCGGAGGTCGACCAATGCACCGGCCATTCGAGGATGTTGAATATGAGCCCAATACCAAGCGAGACCAGAATCGATGGGATAATCAGCGAGGCAATGACGAGATAGAAGACCATGCTCGACCCACGAAAACTTCTTCGGAACGCCAGGCCACCCATTACAGACATCACGACAGTAGTAATCATGACGATCAGACCAAGAATAAAGGACCGACCAAACGCGCCCCAGATATCTCCTACCGCCTGTTCTTCGAACAGGTCATAGAACCAGTGCAGCGAAACCCCGTTCATTGGAAAGGTCAGACCACCGTTTGGTCCTTGGAAGGACAAAATACCAATGGTCACGATCGGTCCGTAGAGGAACAGCACGAACAAACAGAAGAACAATGCCAGCAAATAGAATGTTGGTCCCTTGCGCTCCATCTTAAAGCTCCTTGCGAACATCGACGAAGCGCAGCATGACCGAGATCATAATGAGCACGGTGCATAAAAGTACAACAGCACTGGCCGCGGCCGCCGGGTACTGCAGCAAAGCAATCTCGTTTGAAATCACTCGGCCAACGGAAGCGCTCTGACCGCCGGACATGAAGCGAACAGTAATGAAGTCTCCCATGACCAAGGTCACGACGAAGATCGAGCCGATCATCAGACCTGGTTTGCTCAAAGGAATGATCACATTGGTTAGGATTTGAAACCCGCTAGCACCAGCGTCACGCGCTGCCTCGATCAATGATTTGTCGATGCGCATCATTGTGTTGAATACGGGCACAACCATGAAAAGGACGTAGAGGTGCACAAAGGCAAGAACGACCGCGAAATCCGAAAACAACAACCATTCCAGCGGCTGTTCAATAATACCCATGTCGAGCAGCATCGTGTTCGCAATACCATTGCGGCCGAGGAATGGTATCCACGAGATCATCCGAATGATGTTCGATGTCCAGAAGGGTATCGTGCACAGCAGAAAGAGTGCGACTTGCCAAGTCAGTGAGCGGACATGGAATGCTAGAAAATACGCAATTGTGAACCCAATGATGGTACAAATGAACCAAGTGAGGACCGTGAACTTTGACGTCTTAAGGTATGTCGCAAGCGTTACCTTCGAGGTTAGGAGGTACTCGTAATTGCCGAATATAAAAGCCGGAAAAAACTTGTACTCGTTGTAGTCCCAGAAGCTCACCATAACAATCGTGAGCAATGGCAGGATAAGAAAGAACGATAACACCAGAACAAGCGGCATTGCCAGTGCCCAGCTCGACCGTTCAAGGCGCCTCTTCTGGATCCGTTCTCGTGACAATTGAGCCCTCTCACGCAATTGTAAGCCCACCCAGCACTAGCGAGATGCCGGGTGGGCTTAGCAGCCATGGGGTTCAAGTTAGGCTGCGATAAACTCGTTCCACTTGCGAACCATGTACTTGTTTTCATCCATCACGGCATTCCAACAAGCAACGGCACCCATCCGATCATAGAACGATCCACCGTCACGAACGGCTCCGGCCTTCTCCATGACTTTACCCTGAGGGTTCATGATGTCACCCTGGGCTTTCTTACCCTCAAACCAGAAGCCCCACTCGTCTTCTGACATGAATTTTTTCGAAGTCTCAGGAACGGCAGAATAATAGCCCTGGCGCATCAGGAAGCCACCGACCCAGCCAGACAAGTACCAGTTGATGTATTCGTAGGCTGCCTCTAACTCCAGCCCGGAGAGATTGGCTGACAATCCAATGCCACCGCCCCAAGAACGATAGCCTTCCTTGAGAGGCTGGTAGACACAAGGAATGCCCTTTGAGCGAACGGCGGTAATTGCCGGTGACCACATCGATTGAATGACGACCTCACCGGAAGCCATCAGGTTGACGCTCTCATCAAAGGACTTCCAGAACGCCCGGAACTGACCTGCTTTCTTTGCCTCAGTAAAGATCGCCATGGTCTTGTCAATCTCTTCCTTGGTCATATTGCCTTTGTCGCCGTACTTGACCTCGCCCATGGCTTCGCAGACCATCGCGGCGTCCATGATACCAATCGAAGAGATATCAAGAATTGACGCCTTGCCCTTGAACTCGGGATTGAGCAACTCCGTCCAACTGTTAATTGGTCGCTTGATGAGATCCGGCCGAATGCCCAGTGTGTCCGCATTATAGATAGTCGGGATCAGCGTCATCCAACCCGTTTCTTTTGACGCAAATGTCTTGCCGTTTGGACCATCTACGAACCCGACTGTGTGAGGCGCTGTGCCTTGGGCGATCACCGAATCTGGCGTGAGCTTGCCAGATTTGAAGATCCCAACAATCTTGTCGTAGTTCTTGATTTTGGACGTATCCATTGCCTGAAGATTGCCGGCACCCCAGACCTTTTTGCAGATCCAGTATTCGATGTCAGCAATGTCGAAGCTCTTTGGCTGGGTTGCAGCCCGCTGTGTGACGCTGTCGGAATCAAGCGCAGTCATTTCGAGCGTAAAGCCAAGGTCCTCTTTGACCTTCTTGGCCACTTCGTTAAGGTTCGAGACGCCGGTGCCGAATTGACGGAGCGTTACATTCTTGATGTTTTGTGCCCACACAGTCGGAAAGCCAGTTACGGCTCCACTGCCCGCCGCGAGTGCAGCTGTTGCGGCTGAACCTTTCAGGATGGCTCGACGGCTGAGGGCCTTCGAATTATTTTTAGCACCCATATGCGTATTCTCCTTGCTTACTTGGGCTGCGAAGTTTTCTTTCCCGGTTGTTCACGTTGCGAGCCTGTGGACGTCATTTTCAGACCACTGGAGCACAACAGACTGTCCGAGATCGAATGGTTGTTCGGCGAATTCTGCATCAGACACACTGACAGTGAGCTCGTGTGCGTCCGCGCTTCTTATGGCGAGAGAGACGACAGATCCGAGGAATGAAACGTCATGAATCGTCCCAGACATTTGCGCTGCAACCCTGCCGTCATCGGGTGTTAGTCGAATGCGATCTGAGCGAATAGCGACAGGCCCGGCAGGCGTCAAAAGCACATTGTGACCGCCGATAAATCGCGCCACGAACTCACTAGCGGGTTGATTGAATACTTCGCGGGGCAGGCCCGTTTGCTCGACCAGTCCGTCGTTCATGACAATAATTTCATCGGCGAGAGCCATCGCCTCGTCTTGAGAGTGCGTCACGTGAATGAACGAAATATCAAGTTCCCGCTGAAGCCGTTTTAGCTCGACGCGCATGCGCAGCCGCAAGAACGGGTCAAGCGCAGACAGGGGTTCATCCAGAAGCAGGACACTCGGCTCTGTAATCAGGGCGCGGGCAAGCGCAACCCGCTGCTGTTGCCCACCTGATAGCTGAGCTGGAAACCGCTCGCCGTAGGCCGACATGTCCACGAGCTCCAGCATTTGCATAGCTTTGGCTCGGCGTTTGGCTCGATCAATGCCACGCATCTTCAGGCTGAAGGCAACATTGTCTGTAGCCGACAGATGCGGGAACAGCGCGTAGTTCTGAAACATCATCGCCGTGCCGCGGGCAGCAGGCGCAAGGTCCGTGATGTTGAGGGAGCCCAGAATAATGTCGCCCGAGGTGACAATCTCATGTCCGGCGATCATTCGGAGGGTCGAGGACTTCCCACAGCCTGATGGGCCGAGCAGGCAGGCATAGACAGCATTCTCGAATTTATGACTGACTGAGCGTACGGCAATCGTATCACCATAGGCTTTGGTGACAGACACCAGCTCAAGAACCGTAGACCTATCCATGCGTGCTTCGCGATCGTTGCCAATTCGTTAATCGCATACAAAGCAAGGCCTGTGCCAATAACTTAGACTGTTGTTTTTCCTGATTTTGTTGGTTTTGGCATCAGTGGGATAGCCAATAAATGATTAAAGAGTAATCAATATGCGTGCAAAATACGCAGAGATTGCATACAATTTTAAGCTAGTATGAATAAGCTGGAAAATGCGAAATGCGTCCGATTGGAGTGATTGAGATATGAGTGTGAGCCGGGGGAGAGAGCCAGGGTTGCTTGATACGCAATCAGCCTCAGTGCAGTCGCTCCCTCCAGGCAAAGCACGCGATATTTGCATTCAACTACAGAATGCGATTTTTCAACATCGGTTGTTGCCCGGCGCAAAGCTTTCCGAAGATGAAGTGGGCGAGATTTTCGGAGCTGGTCGTACGGTGGTGCGAACAGCGCTACAGGCGCTGGCCCATTCCGAGCTCGTAACGATAGAGCGCAACCGTGGTGCGTTTGTAGCCCGGCCAGACAAACGAGAAGCTAATGAGGTCTTTGAGGCCCGTGCCTTGATTGAACCTCGTGTTGCCCGCATGGCGGCGGAACGTTGCCGAAATTCAGATGCGCGAAAGCTGAGATCGCACATCAAGCTAGAGCATGAAGCGCTGGCTGCCGAGGATCTTGGAACGGCACTATCTCTGTCAGGTCAATTCCACATCGCGATTGCCGACATTGCAGATCATCTGGTCCTCAGTCGCATGGTAAGGTCTCTTATTTCACGCTCGTCACTTATCATTGCTCTTTACTGGAAGCGCCGGGAGACAAACTGCGAAAGTCACTCGCATATGGCTCTAGTCGATGCTCTCGCATCCCATGATGTGGAGGCAGCAGAGCAGATTATGCAAAGCCATATGGTTGATCTGCACTCTGGTCTTGATCTCAAGAGCCAAGAAGCTGAACAGGTTCCGCTCGCTCAAGCCTTGTTTAGTAAGAGATAGAATTTGCCCTGGTTGGCTTTTAGCGACAGGTTCTGCGAAGATATCTGCAGACTTCGATACGTCTCAATACTTTAGTCCATGAGGGCGACTAATAAAAATGAATGCCAACTTGCGAATCGTTGATCATCCGCTTGTACAACACAAGCTTTCTCTGATGCGTGTTGCGTCAACCCCAAGCAATGTTTTCCGGCAGCTCGTCAAAGAGGTTTCGCTGTTCCTGGGTTATGAGGTGCTAAGGGATCTCCGCCTGACAACGACAACGATCGAGACGCCGTTACAAAAGATGCAAGCGCCATGGCTTGCTGGCAAGAAACTTGTCCTCGTGCCGATCCTGCGCGCCGGGCAAGGTTTACTCGATGGTATGCTTGAGCTGTCACCGTCCGCACGGGTTGGTCATATTGGCCTCTATCGGGATCACGATACCTTGCAGCCGATCGAATACTACTTGAAACTGCCGGAGCATGTCTCCGAACGACCAGTGGTACTTCTCGATCCCATGTTAGCGACAGGGAATTCAGCGAATGCAGCAATCGCACGCCTGAAGCAGGCAGGTGCGCAGGACATACGCTTTTTATGTCTGCTCGCAGCGCCAGAGGGTGTGCAGGCCATCCACGAGCAGCATCCCGATGTCCGGATCTTCACGGCAGCTGTCGATGAGCGCCTCAATGAGAACGGATATATCGTTCCAGGTCTGGGCGATGCTGGAGACCGGCTCTACGGCACGAAGTGAGGCGGGCTAAAGCTAGCGCATTGTGACAGCCCATTGCCGAATGCAACCTAGGCCGTGCTCACCGGGCTTGCTGCGTAGGGTGATCTGTCTCTTTCGAGATATATGCCGTCACCTGGCTTGCCGCTGAGTTGACCATTGCGCACCACGCACTTCCCTCGAACTATTGTCGTTTGCGGCCAGCCAATAACTTTCATGCCTTCGTAAGGCGTATAGTCAGCGCCATGGTTCAGTATATTCTGAGAAATCGTGACTTCCCTGTTTGCATCCCAGATTGCGATATCAGCGTCAGCACCAACTGATATCGTCCCTTTGCGCGGATAAAGGCCATACATCTTTGCGTGGTTCGTAGATGTGATCGCTACGAACTTGTTGAGGTCTATGCGTCCTTTGCTGACGCCTTCTGAGAAAAGAATGGGCAATCGGGTCTCGACACCTGGGATTCCATTTGGAACCCAGCGAAAGCTTGTCCGTCCTTTGGGAACAAGCTTGCCGGCAGTATCATCATAGCGGAACGGACAATGGTCTGATGAAAAGACATCAAAGACGCCGCGCTTGATGCCATCCCAGCATGCTGCTTGGCTCTCCTGGTCCCGCGGTGGTGGCGAGCAAACATACTTGGCTCCCTCCATGTTCAGACCGTCTAGATCTTGCTCAGTCAAAACCAGATACTGTGGACAGGTTTCCGCAAAGACTTTGAGTCCCTTGGTTTGTGCGCGATGAATTTCTTCCATCGCTTCGCCATTCGAGACGTGCACGACCACGAGCGGCACATCTACTAGTTCAGCCAGTGATATCGCTCGATGTGGCGCTTCGCGCTCAACCACGATCGGTCGCGAGGTTGCATGATAGTAGGGTGCAATGTTGCCAGCACTCTCCAGTTTGTCTGTCATAAAGCGGATGGCATCGTAGTTTTCGGCATGAACCATCACCAGCGCACCGGTACGGCGTGCTGCGGACATGACCTCCAGTATTTCTCGATCGTCCAGTTTTAGATCATCATAAGTCATGAAGATCTTGAATGATGTGTAACCATCTTCGACCAGGGCGGGTAGATCCTGGCCAAGCAGTTGCTCAGTTGGATCGCTAATGATCATGTGAAAACTGACATCGATGTAACAGTTGCCATCTGCCAACCCATGATCGTCTTTGATGGCCTGCCTCATGCTGTTGCCCTTCTCCTGTAGACAGAACGGCATGATGGTTGTGTTCCCACCAAAAGCAGCCGACCTCGTTGCTGATGCGAAATCATCAGCCATGATGATATCGGGTCCGCTTGGTTGCGAGACATGGACATGACTGTCTATTCCTCCGGGAAGAACGAGACGGTCAGAGGCGTCGATTGTGTGATCACCTGCCAGGCTATGGCCCAAGGATACTATCCGCCCATCCCTTATGCCGACATCGCACTGGAAGATGTCGGAGGCAGTGACGACCGTCCCACCTGGGATGACGAGGTCAAATGTTGTCATTGTGCGACCTGTTACTGAATATGTTTGCAGCCTGTTGGGAAACGCGAGTTGAACAAGTTTTCCCGCGAAAGATCATAGCTCCTGCATGAGAGAAGCAAAAAGATCAAATAACAAGCTGCAAAGACTGAGCGAGCGGATAGCATTGCCCGCTCCTTAATCAATTGTTGCAGGTCACAAATCTCTCCAAGCTGGCTCTTCCGCTAGTGGGATGGTCCGGCCGCGTTCAGTGCCCTAATGTGGAGCTGCCCGGTTCGGGGGGCATTACGCAAAAGCAAAAGGACCTTCGCGATGTCATCCCAGAAGAGCACATTTGCCGACGTGAAGACGATTGGCATCGATATTGGCAAGAACACGTTCCACCTGATTGGTGAAGACAGTCGTGGTGCGATTGTCTTGCGGGCCAAGCTGACACGGGCGCAGTTGATACTTCGCCTGTCCAATGCCAAGCGCTGCGTCATTGGCATGGAACCTTGTCCCGGCGCGCATCACCTTGGGCGTCGTCTGACGGCTCTTGGGCACGAGGTAAGATTGGTGCCGGCACAGTACGTCAAGCCGTTCCTCAAAGGACACAAAAACTATTACCGCGATGCCGAAGCCATTGCTGAGGCCGTGCAGCGCCCGACAATGAAGTTCGTTGCTGTGAAGACACCTGAGCAATGTGATCTGTTATCAACGCACCGAGTGCGCTCGCGTCTGGTACGCCAGAGAACGGGTATTATCAATCAGATACGAGGGATATTGCCGGAACGCGGCATTGCCATTCAGCGTGGTCCGTCTCCGTTGCGAAAGGCGCTAACGCAAATCTTCGTTCGTCCGCCAGAAACGCTCTCGCCGAGCATTATGTGCATCATCGGAGATCTGGCATTGGATTGGCGTC
>NZGY01000025.1 GCA_002689605.1 Filomicrobium sp. | reverse complement strand
CGTAAGTGCAACTGGGGCAATGAGAGAGCTTGCTGGAAACTGGATACGCGCTGCTGATCGTTGTCAGGTGCGATTAGTCCCCACCAGGGTTTTCAACTGGGCCGTTCCGTGAGGCTCCGATAATCCTGGCTCAGCGTCAAGGTCGTGCGCGTATCTAAGAACGCGCACGACCTTCTAGTCCGTCAAGCATGCCTTGCTCTGCACCTGGTACTTTCATTTCAAAGACGTTGTCGACTACCGTGTAATCATAGTATCCCATCCGGGCGATCGGCTTGATCTTTGGAATATCGAGCTTGCCGTCTGCAGTCACGACATCTTCCTTGATGTGGATGCGGACAACCTCGCCAAATACAACATCAACTGATCCAACAGGCGTGCGACCAGCGAAGCGCTGGGTTGAAAGATATTTGCACTCAAAATGGCAGGGACTTTCGGCGACGCGTTTGCCAGGGGCATCTATACAATCAGCCTTTGTCACGCCGGCCTGGGTGAACTCGTCTTCCTCCGGCGGCAACTCCATCGCCGAAATATTAACCGCCTCACGCAGGTCCCAGGTGGCCATGTTCCATACGAAGTAGCCAGTAGTTTCGGCATTGACGACAGTGTCTTTGCGTCTTCCGTCGCGCAGTTGGTTTGCCGCAAACATCACAAGAGGTGGATCGAAAGTTAGGTTCTGCCACTGGCTGAAAGGCGCGAGGTTGTGGATGCCGTCTGTTGAGACTGTCGAGAGCCAACCTATCGGTCTTGGAACGGTGCAACTCTTGAAAGGATCGTAAGGGAGCGGGCGTTCATCGGTTCTGGGATCAAAGTGCAATGGGCTTTCCTTTGGTCGTTAGTCGAGCGGGAAGCGGCGCGGAAGTAGACCGGCCTGAAACCACAGGATGAAACTATAAATGCTGTAGATCGGTATACCGAGCTGGCGTTGCATGTCGGCTGCGTAGGGAACCATGTTTGTGCATTCGAGGACTATGGCTCCCGTTTGTGGGTGCTTTTCGATCAGCGCCCGTCCTGCGCTGAGCAGATCCGCACGGCATTGTTCGATGTCCATTGCTGTCGAATTACTCAGGATTTTTGATGCGAACTCGCAATCTGGTGGCATGCCTTCGACTGGTGTTGCCAAGTCTGCATTGGCTGCCTGTAGATGCTCGGAGGTTAGAGATTTGGCCGAAATTGTAAGTACCGAGACATGTTTTCCTTTGGGAAGTGTGGCTGCGATGAGGGGAACTTGCATAAGCGAAGAGGCAGCAACAGGTACCGGTACAGCTGCTTTCAGATTTGACTGCATCAAAGAAAGAAAGCCACAGGTTGTCGAAATTCCATCGACCCCGTCGGCAACGAGCTCCAGTGCAGCTTCAATGAAAGTATCGCGTAAGCCATCGGAGTTCTGCAGAACAACGCGTTCAGGTGAAGCGCCGCGGACGATTTTGTAGTGAACTGGAAAGGGCCAAGTGGTGGCGTTACCCACGTCTCCCGGTATCCGAGGAATGTGCGTGTCTAGCATCAAGATACCAACACTTGCACCACTAATTGCCTTGCCACCTTGCGCTATCATCAATGCCTCCAGATAGCCTCACCGCTCTTTCGTGCAATCCGATCACTTCTGTCTTGCAATAGCAAGTGCGTTCCCAATGAGGATGCAACCGGCCGAAATGAAAACGGCGACCTTGCGGTCGCCGTTTCCAAAGATGAATTCTATTGCGTCTCGGTTACGAGTTCACGTAATTCGGGAGCCATAGAACGATTTCTGGGAAGGCCAAGAACAGGCCGACTGTTGCGGCATCTGCCAGGAAGAACGGGAAGATACCGCGGAACACATCTCCCAAGGGTATATCCGGCCTGACCGCCGCCACCACATAGCAGTTCAATCCGACAGGCGGTGTAATCAGGCAGACCTCACACATCTTCACCACGATGATGCCGAACCAGATTGGGTCGTAGCCCAGAGCAATCACAGCTGGATAAACGACCGGCAACGTCAGCAACAACATGCCGATAGCGTCCATGAACATACCGAGGACGGCGTAACCCAGCAGGATCATCACCATAATCACGGTTGGTGGGTATGGGAGAGAGATGATCCAGTTGGCGAACGCTTCAGGGAGACCGGCAAAGCCAAGGAAGCGGACGAAGATCAAAACACCCCAGATGAGCGCAAAGATCATGACAGTCAGCTTCGCTGTCTCCATCAATGCATCCTGGAGTGAGTGCCACTTCATGCCCCGGAAAAGCGCGATGACGAGAACGACAAACGCACCAAGTGCGCCGGCTTCCGTTGGTGTCGCCCAACCAGCAGCCATTGCCGAGAAGATGATCGCAACAACAGCGAAGATCGGAATCGTACCTGGTAGCGTTCCAAGCTTTTCGCCCAAAGGTGGCGAAGGCATTGCTGGTCCCAGCTTCGGGTTGATGGCGCACTGACCAATGATCAGAGCTGCATAGATCAAAGCCGAAACAATACCGGGTAGGAAGCCAGCCAGAATGAGTGTGCCGACGGATTCCTCCACAATAATGGCATAGATCACTAGGATCGCACTTGGCGGGATCAAGGAGGCCAACGTACCACCGGCCGCGACTACACCTGCTGCCAGTCGCCGGTCGTAACCAGATTCTAGCATGTGTGGAATTGCGACTCGGCTAAACACGGCTGCCGTTGCAGTACTTGCTCCGGAAACAGCGGCGAAACCTGCTGTTGCGAAGACCGAGGCAACGGCAAGACCACCAGGCACCCATCCAACCCATGCGCGTGCCGCATTGAAGAGGTCATGCGTCAGGCCAGCGTGGTAGGCAATAAACCCGATGAGAATAAACATCGGAAGAACCGACAGCACATAGTTGACGGACTTACCGTGCGGAATTGTTCCGACAATGCCGCCTCCGATCCGCCAGGCGTCTTCAAATGCTTCACCACCTGCGAGGCGCAGAGCAACAAGACCAAGTAAGCCGGCGATTGAAGCGGCCACATACACACGGACGCCCAGGAACACTGCTGCTAAGAGACCGGCTGTAACGAGTAGCCCAACTGTAAACTCATCCATCAGGCTTCTCCCTTGTCCCGCTTTAGAAGATCAACCTTTTCTTCTTCACCCGCGAGGCCTGCATCAATTTCATGCTGAGCTTGTTCGTCGACAGTTTCTATCTTAGGCACGCCAATTGGTTCTGCGTCTGGGTGTAAGAAGAGTCGAATAAAGCCAGTCAACTGGATGAATAGCCTGATTAGTAGAATTCCAAATGCGAATGGCACCAACAACTTTGATGGCCATACCGGCAGTTCGATATCGATAGTACTATCACCAATCTCGAAAGCGCGCAGAAAATGTTCGTAACCGTAGTAGCCGAGCACCGCGACGATAAAGATAGCGCAGACCGTTCCGAAAATTTCTAAGGAGTAAAGTAGTCGGCCTTTCATACGGCCCAGGATAATTTCCATCCTGACGTGGCCACCGAGACGCTGTGTATATGAGATCGCGACGAACGCAAATACCGTCATGATCATCTCGATCCAGTCCACGTAACCTGGAACCGGAGCGTTGAGCAACTTGCGACCGAACACCTGATAGGTGCCGATGAACATGATTGCGAGAATGACGAACGCTGCAATCAGATTGAGAAACTTCTCAACTTGAAAGAAAGCTTCGTCGACACCCTTGAGCATGCGCGCTCCGGGTGACAGATCGGATGCGTTATCCATCTAACCCTTCAGCCGTCTATGATTGAGTGGGACCCGTGAGAAACCGGGCCGCTCTAGGCGGCCCGGCCAATACTTAGCAAGTGAGGATTTACTTACCTGCTGTCTTAAGGACGAGATCCAGCAATTCTTGAGCCGGAACTTTGCCTGCGTTGTCCTTGACCCAAGCATCCCAAACTGGCTTACCAGCAATCTTGCGGAATTCAGCCATTTCGTTCTCAGGAATCTGAACCATCTTCAACTTGCCCTCTTTCTTCCATCGGGCAACGTTTGCCACGTCCTGGCTGTCGTAGGCGTCGTTGATGGCCTTGTACGCATTGTCCTTCAGATCTTCCAACAGCTTCTTGTACTGCTCAGGCAGCTTTGCATATGCGTCCGCGTTGAAAACTGTTGGGCAGTTCACAGTGCCGAGCTTCATGTTGGTTGTGACCCAGTCAGCAATTTCTTCGGTCTTATAAGACACGAAGGTGTACGTGTATGGGAAACCAATGGCGTCAACCGTACCACGCTGCAAAGCGGTGTAGGTTTCAGAGGCTGGCATTGTTGATGGTGTTGCGCCAAGAAGTTTCGCTGCGCGACCCATCCCACCGAGTGCACGCAGACGCTTACCTTTGAAGTCAGCAACTGATGCAGGCGGTTTGCCGCGGCCCATGTACTCGTACTGCGGCAGGATGTTGGACATGTAGAGGTGAGCTTTCCACTTGGCCAACGCCTTCTTCGATGATGGGTGCGAGTAAACCGCGTCGTGCACTTTGCGCATTGTGCCAAAGTCAGACAGTGGCAAGAATGGCAGATCAAGTACATTGAGTGGTGCGTTCTTACCCGGGTGGTAAGCGGCGCAGAACATACCGGATTCGAAAGCGCCGATGCTCAAGTTGTCAAGGTTCTGCTTACTCTTTGAAAGCTGCTCACCATAGAAGAGCTTGATTGTGAAGTTGCCGCCAGTGCGCTTGGCTACTTCAGCTGCCACGTATTCCATACCTTCGGTGAACGCACGGCGCTTACCCCAAGTAGAGAATTTCCAGGCCACCTTTGGGCCTTTGACTTCCTGAGCGCCAGCAACAGTCGTGTAGGCAACTGGGCCGGTAAATGCTAGTGCGGCCGCACTCGCAAGAAGGGTAGTTTTCAAACCTTTCACGATGGACTTCCTCCCATTTTGTGTATCAGTTGGTTGTCACCTGCACATGGTTGCACAGGTTTGACGGATATGCACGCCATTAATCTAACGTTGCCAAACAGGACATGCCAGACAAAATCTTGAGCATTTGTTTTTTGCAGCGCAACAAGAATGCAAAATCACAGTCGTAATACATAAATGCATTCAAGTTAGGCACCAGCAAGATAATACTTAAGCTTTTTGGGTAGAAGTCTTGTTGACTTCAGACTTAACCGTATTGCGATTTAGACTGCTGTATTGCTTTGTGAGCTGATGAATATCGCACTATGTTCTTTCGTTTCTCATAGGAATTGACGGTACGCGCACTGTGGTGGGATGTTGGCTAACTCCTCAGCATTCATCCGAGAGTTCTATTCCGACATGATCCGTGATCCTGAAGCCTTCGAGAGTCTAGTCGATGCCACCCGGGCATTCGTACGCGATGTTGCCGTTCCAAATGAAGATCGCGTGGAAGCTGAGGACAAGGTTCCTGATGAGGTGGTGCAGGCCATGCGGGAGCTTGGCTCTTTCGGGTGGAGTATCACGGAAGAGTTTGGTGGCAGTGGCTTGACGAGCGAGGAGCTTGCACTTGCATTTCTGGAGCTTACGCAGTGCTCGGTCGCCTATCGGGTCATTGGAGCACAGAATGCAGGCATTGGATCAGAGTGCATCATTCGTGATGGCACCGATCAGCAGAAGCGAGCATATCTGCCGAGGCTTGCTTCCGGAGAGTTGATCGGCTGCCTCGCTTTAACAGAGCCTGAGGCTGGTTCTGATGCGACTGCTCTTAAGACACGTGCTGAGAAGCAGCCAGATGGGAGCTATACGATTAACGGCCATAAACATTACATCACACTTGCACCCACCGCTGATGTGTTTGCCGTATTCGCTCGTACGGATGACAGAGAGCGCGGCGGCTCAGGGATTACTGCATTTATCATCGAACGTGGAACGCCGGGCCTGTCTACGAGCGGGTCAACACCCAAGATGGGACAAGAGGGGGCACACATCGGAGAGATCTTCTTGGAGAACTGCAACGTGCCTGCCTCTGCGATCATCGGTGGTGAGCCGGGGCTTGGTTTTCGCACAGTCATGAAGGCTCTGAATAAGCAGCGGATCAATTTATCAGCGCTCTCGACAGGGCCTGCAATCCGAATGTTGGATGATGCGATTGCCTACACCAAGGAGCGTGAGCAATTCGGCAAACCAATTGCTGAGTATCAATTAGTCCAGGCAATGCTGGCTGAATGCAAAGTTGAGATCGAAGCTGCGCGGGCGCTTATTCTTGAAACTGCACGCAAGCGAGACCGTGGTGAGGACGTCACCATGGATGTCTCCATGTGCAAGTATTATTCAACGGAAATGTGTGGGCGTGTCGCAGATAAAGTGGTGCAGATATTTGGCGGACAGGGTTACGTTAAGGGACGCGGCATTGAACGCTTCTACCGTGATGTGCGGGCGTTCCGAATTTACGAAGGTACAAGCCAGATCCACTTGCTGAACATCGCGAAACANNTGCTTCGCTANNTNCGGNCAGTCTCNCAATCNGTGNNCCCNCAATGGTTGGGCCCTTAGTAGCTGGGCACTCAGTGGTTGGGATCGAGTTCTCTNGNTATNGTTCGCTTAGCTCAAGTTCAGGCGTACCTATTGCTCACTCAAACCGNATTTCGTCATAGCCTCCGTCTGCCACGCGATCGCACCAGGCGCGATATTCAGGTGCGGTACCGCTGTAGCGCACGAGCCGGCGGACTTGTTTGCCTTCGACGTTCATGTTTACTCCTGTCATCCAGGAATCAATATCGTTTGCTAATAGGCCCTCAGATTTCTGGCGGACGAAGTCGGTCCACTCTGCCATAGCGCGTGGTGTTGCGTCTGCGAAGGTCAGGTCGCGGTCGCCCATGTGTTGAATGACATCGCGAACCCACTCAACATTGTACTCCATGCTGCGGGGATTGTTGCCGAGCGCTGTATGCGGCCCGAGGATCATGAACATATTGGGGAACTGCTCGACCATCATGCCGACGAAGGTGGTCGGGCCTTCAGACCATGTGTCGACCAGGCGTTGACCGTTGGTGCCGCGAATATCGATGCGATCGAATGCTCCAGTGACGGCATCAAAGCCGGTGGCATAGACGATGATATCAANTTCAAACTCTCGATCGGTTGTTCTCAATGCCCTTGCAGTAATTCGCTCGATAGGCGTTTCGAGCATACTGACAAGCTCGACATTCGATTGGTTATAGACCTCATAGTAAAAGGTTTCCTGTGGGACGCGTCGCGTTCCGAAGCCATGATCCTTAGGGATCAGNAACTCAGCAATTTTTTGATCTTGAACGCGACNGCGGATTTTGTCGGCTACGAAATCGGACAGTAGTTTGTTGGCTTCCGGATTGACNAGGACGTCACGGAAGTTTCCCTGCCAGATACCGAAGCCCTTGCCGCGATAGAGGCTTTCCCAGAATGCAGTCCGCTCTTCTTCTGTGACTTCGAATGTGCCGCGTGGGTCGACTGAGTGAACAAAGCAGGCTGTTGTGTTGCGGCAATGCTCGAATAGGTCGGGATAGCCGGCTCTGATTTGCTNNATCTCGGTCTCGTCGATTGGACCATTGTTGAGCGGCGTGCACCAGTTTGGGCGCCGCTGGAACACTGTGAGATGCTCGGCGACCTTTGCAACTTCCTGGATTGTTTGGACGCCGCTTGCACCTGTGCCAATGACGGCTACGCGCTTGCCAGTGAAATCAATCTGCTCTTTTGGCCAAAGGCCGGTGTGGGCCGATGAACCTTTGAAGTCGTCCATGCCTTCGAAGCGAGGCATCGTTGGGGCTGAGAGTGCGCCAATTGCAGTGATAAGAAACCGGCATTTGAGCTGTTGGTCGTTGTCGGTTTGAATCAGCCAGCAATGGTCCTGATCAACAAAGTGAGCTGATGCGACGCGGCACGAGAAGTCAATGTCCTTCTTGAGATCGAACTTATCGGCGACATAGTTGAGATACCGCTCTGTTTCCGGTTGTCCGGCGA
Source organism: Filomicrobium sp. (assembly GCA_002689605.1). Taxonomy (GTDB): domain Bacteria; phylum Pseudomonadota; class Alphaproteobacteria; order Rhizobiales; family Hyphomicrobiaceae; genus Tectiglobus. The sequence goes on along the minus strand of NZGY01000025.1, from coordinate 30,391 downwards.
AGTGTTCCGACCAATCCCACTCATCAAGTACTTCTTGGGAAAACGAATACCCATAGGAGTAACTCTCAGAATCGAANCGGGCTCCTGGGTAACGGTTCCAATACCAAGTGCCACCGACACCGGTACCCATTTCGAGGACGCGCACTTTCAGTCCGAGCTCGCGTAAGCGGTACAACTGATAGAGCCCAGAAATCCCCGCACCAATGACGATAGCGTCATAGTCGAGACTGCTCGATTGTTGGGTTTGGACCATATTGTCCTTGTGAGGTGAAAGCTGCATCAGCTGGGTCCGCATCAGGATAAGGTTTAGTCGGTTGGGAGGACGTTATTGGACTTCGCAATCGGAACGCAAGCTTTTGCCATCAGCCTTCGGATGCCTCCCCACCCATTGTGGTTTGGATNCTGGTCTGAGGCCGAGTTGGNAAAACTGAATGGGTATCAAGAGACCCGGNATTTGTTGGCCATGTCAGGATCGAGTTCGATTCCAAGTCCAGGTGCCGTTGGTGCTTTCAAATAGACACCGTCATCGCGGATGACTTCCTGAATCGTGTTGGCAAATAACTCTCCTTGGAATGCCAAAAGCGCGTTGTCCGGCATGAAGTATTCTATCCATTGAACGTTTGGGAGGCCTGCTGCCATGTGTAGGTGAACGAGCTGCAGGTTCCAAGGCGACACGGGTACCGAATGGGATGTCGCAAAGGCATGGAGTGCGAGCCATGGTGTGATCCCGCCAGCGACCATGGCGTTAGGTTGCAAAATGTCAACGCCTGCAGAAATCAGAGCTTCAAACTCGACTGGCCCGACGTTCTGTTCACCGCCGACGATATACGTTGAACCAGAGCGCTCTCTAATGCGGCTGTATCCCGTCATGTCGTGTGGAGGTACCGGTTCTTCCAACCAATAAACGTCGTACGGTTCCCAAGCCTTGAGTTGTTGGATTGCAGTATCTACGTCCCAAGTGCAATTGACATCCACCATCAGGCGGACATCTGGACCAATGGCATTGCGGACATGACGAACACGATCCGTGGCTTCTGCCAGTGACACGAATGTAGCCGAGCCACGGACTTTCAATGCCTTGTGGCCTGCGGCCACGTATTCAGAGGCACGTTGAGCAAGCTCTTCGGCTGGTAGGTGATGGGCGCAGTTTGCATAAGAGGGGACGTCTTCGCGGAATTTGCCGAGTAGTTTGGCAACAGGCAAGCCTGCAGCTTTTCCTTTGATATCCCAGAGCGCAAAGTCAACTGCTGCGAGTGCCGTGCGCATCATACCATCGCCGCCACGACGCGGTGCCGCTTCCCAGTAAAGATCGTTCCAGATGTCGTGATTGGTATTCGGATCTTTGCCAATAAGCCGTGGCTTGAGAAGATCCAGTATCATTCGGGTTACGAGATCGCCTGTTTTGGATGGTGCACTGGCGAACCCTATTCCAGTGATNTCNCCGTCGGTNTNGATTTCTACAATTTGAATTTCTGCGCTGTAGTCGGTNCCNCCAGCCTCCGATGGGCGTCGATACTGTGTCACGNTGACGTCTGTGATCTGCATTTCGGCAATTGCTCAATTTGATGATGTTAATTGAGTTATGCCCCACGCTACCATTGAGTTGCAATCCAGATTGAGATGCTCGCGCAAGGCTGAAGTTACAGATTTATGGTCTGTTTNAGCATTGAAACGCATGCGACAAGTCATGTATCTAGTGATTGTTTGCTCATGACATTGTCATTTTTTACAACATGTTAAATGGCATATGTTGTGATCTTGCAGAAACTTTGCCGCGTTGCGTNTACGAGCATTTCCCAAGTTTTNAAGANTAGCCTGCCTACCGCTTCAGTTNTCAGTGANCTGTAGNAAGTGCCACCCTATGAACGAGGTCCGTAGATCAGCTCGTGGTTCAGCTTCGACCGATAGTGCTCACATTAGGGCTCGTGCTTTGCGCGATCGCAGCAGCCATGGTGTTGCCGGCGATTGTGGACATTGCCGACAATGAGCCTGGCTGGCGTGTGTTTTTGGCTTCGGCGGTGTTCACATTCTTTGTCGGCGGACTGATGCTNCTGTTCGCCTACGATGACAAGCCTATGCANCTCGGCCTGAAAGAAGGGTTTGTGCTGACAACTTTCATTTGGGTGTTTGTTGCAGCGTTCGCTGCGATCCCGTTTGTTGGTCAGGGGCTTCCCTATTCAGATGCCTTTTTTGAGTCGATGTCCGGGCTCACAACTACGGGCGCAACGGTTTTGGTACCGCTGGACAACTTGCCAAGAGGCATTTTGCTGTGGCGATCCATTTTGCAAGGACTTGGCGGTTTGGGGATCGTGGTCACGGCGCTGATCGTCCTNCCGTTCCTNCGCGTTGGTGGTATGCAGCTGTTCCAGACCGAGAGCTCTGATCGNTCGGAAAAGGTTCTTCCTCGCGCCTTGGAACTCGTGACAGCAACAGCTGGGATCTATGCAGCCCTCATCGTGGCTTGCATCGCGACCTATACCGCGCTCGGTATGACCGCTTTTGATGCGATCAACCACGGCCTGACCACTGTGGCGACAGCTGGCTTCTCGACGCACGACAAGAGTTTTGGTTTTTGGCAGAGCCCTGCGTTGCACTGGGCTTGTATTGTCTTCATGATCCTCGGTGCGCTGCCGTTTGTCGTCTTTATCCGAATGCTTCGTGGTGAGCCTTCTGCTTTATGGCGAGATACCCAGGTTCGCGGCTTCGTCGCATTTCTTGTGACAATCTGTGTGATCGTTTCACTATGGCTGAGTGCGTCGCGCGATTTGCCTCTGAGCGAAGCGTTTCGTTTGGCGACTTTCAACGTCACTTCGATTGTTACGACGACTGGTTATTCTTCGGGTGATTATACGGCATGGGGATCATTCGCTGTTGGTCTCTTCTTTCTGCTTATGTTTATCGGAGGATGTTCAGGGTCGACGTGCGGCGGTATAAAAATCTATCGNTTGCAGGTGGCAGGAGCTTTGACGCGAAGCCACTTCCTTCATTTGATGAGCCCGAACCGCGTCGTCACGCTCACGTATAACGAACGCCGCCTGCCCGATGACGTTCCCTTTTCAGTGATTGCGTTTCTCGCGATTTATATGACGACGGTCGGTGTCTTTACGGTGATNCTCAGTGCACTCGGCCTGGATCTGACGACCTCGTTGTCTGCAGCGGCTAGTGCCGTTGGGAATGTGGGGCCGGGTCTCGGAGAGTTCATCGGACCTGCGGGCAATTATTCTAGTTTGCCGGTGACTGCCAAATGGATCTTGTCGTTTGCTATGTTGCTCGGACGGCTTGAGTTGTTCACAGTTCTTGTGTTGCTAAGGCCGGAGTTCTGGCGGAGTTAGTATCGAACCAGCTCGCGTGTAATTGCTCTGGTGCCACCACCCCATAGCGGTAGCACGCACATTTTTGTTCCAGGCCCACCAGTTACAATTATCAGGATATCTTTCGGACTGGCAGCTATCGGTGTCCCGCTAATGCTTGTCGCTGTTTCAAAGATGTAGGATTGGATTTTTGCGAGACACCAGTCACGGGCAGCCAGTAGGTCTGAGAGTTCCGGTGGGAGCAGGAGAACCTGGTCTCCTTGATCCGGCCTCCGTGACCCGCCACCGGCACACCACGCCGCCTGCATAATCTGGGCAACCGGTTCAAGGATGGTCTCCGGTGCATCCCAGTTGCCGTCTTTTTGCGATGGCAGTACTTCGATTGTTCCGGACACGCCAAGTACGGTGACGGCGCTGTTGCCGGCTTCAATACCGCGAAGCGCGTGAACCTGCTCGTAGGGTGATGCTTGGCTTTCTGCAAAGCAAATTCCGTACTTNCCAGGTTGCCCCAGAGTTGCCATGTCACCGGCGCCGGTTCGCATGCCACCTATGTTGCGCAAGACCAGAGATATAGCGCGTCCAATGGTTGCGTTTGCTTGTGTTCCTGGACCAAGGCAGTTGATTCCAGCGTTGATTGTGAGTTCTTCGCTGACGGGGCCATGGACTATTGTAGCGACCGCTGGTGACCCGGTTGTTGTTGCTAAGCCCAGTAGGTTGAATTGAGCGTCAAGACATGCTGCTGTTGCTGTAATAACAACAGGGAGAGCGTCGGGTTGGCATCCGGCAAGGACACAGTTGTAGGCGATCGCCCGTGGTGTCAGTTCGCCCATCAATGGTGGCATAAGACCGAGCAGCTGATCGTGAACGACCGCCTTGGACAACATTGCATCCAGTCTTATCTGCGTCGGTGCCACAAGGGGAAGACCATCAGACAGTGATGCTTCGATGAGCGCTGTCTGAACTGTTGCGAAATCGTGATCTTCGCTAAATATAGGCCAGTGAGCGGGNAGGCCCATGTTTGCCCTACGGTGTGCGAATNGCGACGCTTGGTGCGCCCGTGTTGCCGAATGCTGGAATGAACGCTGAGTGTTTTCCTGGGCCGCCTGCAACGACTATGCGAATGGCTTCAGGGGATCCAGCAGGATAGTAGTGATCATTAATTGGGTGTCGGTCCTGACCGGCCCAGCTTTCCAGGTTCTCTTCTGAGATCCGCGAAATGTGCACCTTGGAGTTCTCGTGAAGATAGGCTTGCACCGCCTCGACTGAGAATCCGTCTCTAGCAACGGTTTGAGCGTGCTCTGGACCGAAGACGATGAACATTGGTCCGTTCAGNTAGACATTGTTGGAACCGACCTGACAGATGGTTCCGGCAATGGTTTTGAGAATGCCTTCTCCGGAATTAGAGCCATGGTCGTTGATGTTATGGGGAGCTTCAGCAGCCATGGTTGTTGCGACGCTGGTGCTTGCTTCAAAGCCATTGCGAATGTGAAATGGTTCCCAAGGACTGTCTTCTTCATTTTCACCGAAGCAGAATGAATACTTGCCTGGTGAGCCTTGCGTTGAGCGATCCATATCGGCCGGCCGCGCTCCACCGATGTTGACCATTATAAGCTGTAGTGCACGACCGATGGCTGCGTTTGCCCTCCAACCTTGACCGAAGCAGTTGCTGGAGCAGTTGACCCCAATCTCTTGGCGAATGGGTCCGTTGATGAGCACCATGTTCGTGCAGGGATGTGTTGTTGCGAGTGTGCCGTGCAGGTTGTAATCGGGTTTGAGACAGGCTCTTAGTGCAGCAACGACGGCNGGAAAATAATCCGGCTTGCATCCTGCCATGACTGCGTTTGCTGCCAGGCTGTTTAAGGNGGGGGTGACTTGCCGNGGTGAGATTGGTCCAATGGGCTCNTTATCTCCATGCATCGTTTCAACGAGCCNCGCCACAGCNTCCTCGGTTGGCACATAGAGTGGCATGCCATCGCTCCAACCGAGCTTCTCCGCCATATCGTTGAAGTCTTCGANAGACATATCGTCAANCTCGATGAATTCACTGTCGTTGGNTTCGGTCATAGGATCTGCTGCGATNACTTATGAAGTGTGGTTGTGGTTGGCTATGGGGGCCGTGCGATGTTCCGGCAAGGTTGATACTGCCAATCAAGTCGAGNTGATTTCTTTCAATGACGCGTANGCAGTATCAATGCGTTCGCTTAACTCCTCGGCGTTCAAGCCACCGACCGGATGTTTGACGATGATCATTTTGGGTTCGACCTTGCGCGCTTCGGCTTGAGCTCGGACCAGGGGTTCAAACGTTTCCGATGCGATGAGGTAGGCAGTAACGCCGCGCTTTTCCAGTTCAATGCAGTCGTGGAAACTCCACGATGAGCAGGAGCCTCAATCCCCGAGGGCCAAGAGCGCNGCCCTGTATTTCTGCACGACGTGATCAATGATCTCTGGTGCAGCCGGTTGGCTTGCGCTGGGTTTATATATGAAGTCGATATTGTCGATGGAGCGGTCGGNTGCGAGCTTGGCTTTCAGGCCGTCCATCAACTCGCGCGCNTTTGGTTTTGAGTTCGAGAATAGCGCGATTGGATCCTTCATCCAATCCAGCGGTGTGGCTGCTATTGCTTCACTTGCTTGGCCATCGATACCAAATGTNGGATTCGCAATGCGCATGTCCTTGCCCTCNATCTGAANATCTACTTGTCAGCAANCTTTGTTCNTTCATCGAAGTATGTGGCATCGACNGNTCNCTGTATAGTCGCGAGGATGGATATCAGAGACGTGTCGTTCGGCATGCCAGCATGGTACGGCATGCCACTGTTTGGCCCAATCACTGTGGCGACTACGTTGAGAGTGCTCAGAGCGGACGAAACGCCCAGTCGCTGCGGTGTGAACCGCTCATGTGTCGTTTGAATATTGTACGATCAGGTTGGAATCCATGAACAGGTGGAATTTTTTTTCGTTTCAATCGGAGAGATTGGATGATGCATCAAAGATTGAGGCGATAGCAGCCATCAGCCAAACGATAGCTGCGATATTATCGCTTTTTGCGCTAATATTGTCCCTCTGGGTGTTCTATCGCCAGCAGATGCTCAATCGCTGGCAGCTACGGCTGCATAGGGAAGATCACATTATTCAGTGGTCACAGGCGTGTATTCAGCTGATGGCGGAAGTGGAAGAACATCTCAAGCCGGATGGAAAAGTGCCTCAGGCTGACTATATACAACTGAGATCAAGGCTCAGTGCACGGATTGATGAAGGTCGCTTGTATTTCCCGAATTTGAAGAATTCCCAGCACGGCGCCCTGAAGCATGAGGCCTATAAGGGGCACCGCCAAGAGATCTTGGATCATCTTGTTGATGCTTATGATTTTCTGAGGCGATTGCAGGAAGGTGCAGTCGCTGGATCGCCGGACGAAGTGGCCGGTGCGTTCAATAAGATGCGAAGGGCGTTTGTTTCTGCGGCGCAATCGGCTATTGATCCACGGACATTTAATCGAATTCGGGCTTAACGGGCTGCCTGGGCTTGATTAACCACGTGGTTGGGCCTTAGAAGGCGGGCTCGCCTATGCGCAAGCGCGATAGTCTACAGGCTGTCGGTGCGTGCGCACTTCTATCATCAACGGTCTTTGCATTGTGGCAGGTTCCTATGAAAACCTACATTACGACACCGATTTACTACGTTAATGGTGCTCCCCATATCGGCCATGCGCATACGTCCGTGATGGCTGACATTCTCAAGCGCAACCGGATTGCGATCGGGTATGAAGGTAAGCTAACGACGGGATGCGACGAGCACGGCCAGAAAAACCAGGAAGCTGCAGCTGAGAGCGGCCTGAGTGTCGAGGAGTATCTCGATGGCCGATCAGCTGAATTCCGCAATGTTTTCGATCGGCTCTCGGTTGAGTACGATTACTTTGTGCGTACAAGCTGTCCCGAACACAAACAACGCGTGGCTGAAATCGAGCAGCGCATGTATGACGCTGATCTGATCGTCAAGAAAGAGTACAGCGGTACTTACTGCACAGGCTGTGAGCAGTTCAAAAAGCCGAGCGATTTAAATGACGATGGTCGTTGTCCGGACCACCCAACGCTGGTACCCGAGGAAATCACTGAAGAGAACTACTTCCTCAAGATTGAGCCGTTCCGTGATGCGCTGCTGAAGCATATCGCAGATCATCCTGATTTCGTTCAGCCAGAGATCTACAAAACTGAGCTCTTGAAAATGCTGTCGGAACCGTTGGAGGATTTATGCATTTCGAGGCCGAAACGTCGGGTCTCACTTGGCGTAACCATGCCCTTCGACGATGACTATGTGACCTATGTCTGGTTCGATGCATTGATCAACTACATTACCAACATCAACTGGCCGGAAGACGAGTACAAAGCTTGGTGGGCGGAATGTGAACATCTGATCGGTAAAGACATTCTCAAAACACATGGCGTCTATTGGCCGATTATGTTGATGGCGATCGATATGGCTCCGCCGAAACGCCTGTCAGTGCATGGTCACTGGGTCGGCGCCGGCGGACTCAAGATGTCGAAGACTATGGGCAATGTTGTCGATCCGATCGAGGTGATGGACAATCTCGGCTCGGATGCACTGCGCTATTATTTGGCTCGCAATGCGCGTGCTGATGCAGATAGCCAGATTTCAGTCGAGCTGATTACGCAGGCCTATAACAGCGAACTCGGCAATAAACTTGGCAATCTGCTGTCGCGTGCAGGCAAGTTTGCTAAGAGCCGCTTTGATGGGAAAGTTCCGGAGCGGGGCAGCGGTGCGGTTGATGACGCGGATGAGCAGTTGCGTAAGCAGGTGATGGAGGCCTGCGCACCTTTCGCGAAGAAGTTGGACCTTGCAGAAATTCCCTATGCAACGCAGGGATTGATCACAGTCTGTGATCACATGAACAATTACTTCGCGGACCAAGCGCCTTGGGACCTCATCAAGAATGAAGACACCAAGGAACGTTGTGCTGCGGTGATCTATGTGACGCTCGACTGCCTACGCTTGGTGTTCGAGGCATTCTCGCAGGTTCTTCCGACGACTTCTGCACAGGCTTTGGGGCTGCTGAACTGCACTGTGCCGACCGGGGGCGATGAGGCCTGGGTGCCTGGCCTCGACAAGCTTCAGGCAGGTGGTGATCTCGCTGAGATTAGTACGCTGTATCCACGAGCAGCTTGATTGTCGCAAATGGCTTGTCATGTGACGTTGAGAGCGCGGTGCATCAACTGTTGGGTTGTTGCCGCGCCCATCGTCATGCCGTTATGCTTGCCACAGTTCTGAATTTACGCTTAGCGGGATCATTAAGCTGCGCTGGGCAGGCATTAACGGAGTAGGCCATGACCAACTTTCCTGGTGCGGGTGAGATCAAGATTCACTTTGCGCATAGTGCTTATAGGTTGGGCGAGCGCTTCGCTCTTAGGCGTCCGGACGTTGCGCATTTTCAGACTTGGTCACCTGAAGATACGCGCGCGCGTATTGAAGAAGGGGATGTGCTGGTTGCGTCTGGTTTTTGGAACAATGATTTGTTGGCGGATGCAGCTAAACTGAAATTCATCCAGGTTTGTGCTGTAGGCCACGACCAATTCGATAAGCAGGCTATTGCGGATGTCAATATTCGGTTGTGCAATTCCGCTGGTGTCAACGCCAATGCGGTGAGCGATCATGCATTCGCCTTGTTACTTGGTCTGACACGACAAGTGCATGTCGCGAGAAGTAATCAACAGAACGCATTCTGGCGCCCGATGATTTCAGATCTTTCGAAGCGTGAGGACGAGCTGCCGGGCAAGACGATGCTGATCTACGGCGTCGGTCAGATCGGAGGTCGCATTGCTCGATTAGCCAAAGCATTCGGGATGACAGTCCTGGGTGTCAGACGGGATGTTTCCAAGGCTGTCGAAGGGATTGATGAGTTACATCCGACAGATGCGTTTTTGTCATTGGTTCCGCGGGCAGATGTCGTTGTGCTTTCGTGTCCGCTCACGGATGAGACGCGCGGCTTGATGAGCGAACAGGCGTTTGCGGCGATGCAATCAACGGCTTATCTGATCAATGTCGCTCGGGGTGGATGCGTGGATCAAGACGCGTTGATCAATGCACTTGATGCTGAGCAGATCGCTGGCGCTGGGATTGATGTGACGGAGCCCGAACCGCTGCCGTCTGACTCGCGATTGTGGACTTTCGAGAATGTCATTCTTACACCTCACTCGGGTGGTGAGACGCGTTCCTATGAGGACAATGTTGTCGATATTCTGATCGACAATCTCGAACGCCTTTGGAGAGGAGAACAGGAACTGCGTCACGCTATAGTTTAGTTGTGTACACGGGATGTCTGGCTATGAGTGAAGCGTTTGATGTCGTCGTGATGGGGACCGGAGCTGCCGGCTTGAGTGCAGCGCTTAGCGCGCATTCCAACGGTGCCAATGTGCTGGTCGTGGAGAAGTCCTCCCTCGCGGGTAGCACCACGGCTATGTCTGGCGGTTGCATCTGGGTGCCCCGGCATCATTATGCGGAACGCATGGGCGTAACAGATAGTCGTGAAGCAGTGTTAGAGTATATCCACGCTGTTTCACCGGAAGGCTGGCACAATCGTGAGGCATCTGCTTGGGCTGCGTTTGTCGACTATGCACCCGAAATGTTATTGTTTCTGGAAGCTAACACGCCGCTGAAGTTTAATCCTAATCGTGATCCAGATCCCTACGCCGAGGAGGCCGGTGGGTTGCCGTTCGGCAGGAATGTCTCGGCTGCGCCAATGCGGATTGGTATGCTTGGAGATTGGAAGGACAAGGTTCGGCAACCAACGTCCGATTTGCGGCTGAGCTATGAAGAGATAGCAGACACGTTCCTTTTTGCCAATCCGAAGAAATGGGTGCCGCGTTATTTGCCTCGACTAGCGTGGCGCAAACTCATGAACATGCGTGCACGCGGTAACGCGCTGACGATTGGCTTGCTGAAAGGGTGCCTCGACAAGGGTATTGAGATTCGCTTATCGACTCCCGCTAGGCGGTTGGAGATGACCAATGGGCGGGTTTCCGGCCTTGAGATTGGCGCGGATGATGCGCGAGAGCTTGTCAGGATTGAAAAAGGGGTGGTCCTCGCGAGCGGAGGGTTTTAGTGGAACCCTGAAATGATGGCCGAGCATTTTCCAGGTCCTGTTGAATGGACGGCAAGCCCTTCGAGCAATACGGGTGATGGCCAGCTCATGGCTCAGGAAGTCGGAGTGCAACTTGATCACATGGATCAAGCCCTGATTATGGGGACGACGCCGGTTATGTACGAAGGGCAGCTGCAAGGGCAGCCAGCGGCAGACTATTTTCTTCCCCACTCCATGATCGTCAATCGACATGGCAGGCGCTTTGTCAACGAGAAGCAGATGAACGTCGGACTGGCGTTTGCCGAGAAGAATCCCGAGACAGGCACTCCGGCACATTTGCCCGCCTGGCGGATCTACGACGCTCAGTTTTCGAAGAAGTATCCGCATGCCTTGCCAAAGAAATCTGTTCCGGGAAACTATTTCAAGGCTGACACACTGAAGGAGTTGGCTGCTCAGATTGACGTTGATGCCAACGGACTTGAACAGACTGCTCAGCGGTTTAGTGAGTTTGCGCGCAAGGGTGTTGATGATGACTACGGCCGTGGAGGTTCTGTGTGGGATCGCAATCGTGGCGGTGATCCTGGACATCGGCCGAATCCAACCCTTGGTACGATCGAGCAAGCGCCATTCTATGCGATGCCTTTTAAGGCGAGCTTTCTCGGTACCAAAGGCGGCGCGCGAACGAATGAGCGCGCCGAGGTTCTCGATCAGAATGATGTGCCAATCCCGGGTCTCTATGCAGCAGGTAATGTGATGGCCAATTCGTTTGGCTCCAAAGGAGTTGGTGCTGGGACAACGCTTGGCCCGTGCCTCACTTGGGGATATATCGCAGGCCTCAACGCCGCTAGCGCTTAGGTTGCGAGTGGCTTACCCGGCCTTGTTAGCCAGTCGCCTGTCACGGGCCAAGTCGAGTTTGTATGTAACTTGCGCTTTAGCGACTGTCTGAGCGCCATCAGCGGTGCGAGCAGTAACGTCAACAATGGTTAGTGTGCCGCCGCGACTAACAACACGGCCATCCGCTAATAGGTCGGCTTGTGGTGCTCCCGACAAGTAATTGATAGTGAGAGCAACAGTTGTCCCCCGTGTCGTATCTTTCACGTCTGATGAGGCCCATGCCGCAGCCGTTGCTGCAGTATCTATGAGCGTGGCTATGGCGCCGCATACGTCAAAGACCCAAAGACACGTGCTGTGGGGTTTGTGATGGGTTTCCTTGCGAACGTCGTGCTATTGATCGGCGGTGTCGTTGGCGTGATATCCAAGATGATATAATCAATCTGGAAATGCGGCGTGATGACTTGGTGAGATCGACAAGTGACCGAGTCAGGTGTTGGGAGCGATACTATATTGCTGCGGAAGAAAAAGTGGCAAATTTACAATTTGGACATCATGTTTTTTGGTTCTTTTCCGCACGCATCGCAAGGTAGGTGCTGAGCAGTGCAGCTGCGGAGGCTATCATGGTGAGCAGGAAAGATGTTGTGTATGTTCCTGTGAGCTCTAGCAACACGATGAAGCCGACGGGACCAAACAGGACGCCTGCGAATACGATAAACATGCAGGCACCGGTTATCTTGCCAACTGCATCCGGTGGAGACAAGCGTGCAACTTCACTAGCGTAAACCCCATTCCAACTCATGCCGACGAAGCCGAATGCAAAGCACAGCGCTAACACTGCTTGCTTTGACCAGGCGGCTGTCAATTGACTTGTTAGTAGTGCGCACATGGCTGCAATCAGGCTGACCAGAATAATTACGGCAAGGCCACTTCTGAACCGATCTGCTAACCAACCCCAAGTTAAGCGTCCAAACACGCTTGCGATCTGTACTGCGGATAAACCAAGCCCGGCCGCTATAAGGCTGTAGTCGAGATCCTCAACCAACATAGTGACGGTATATGTTGTCAGGGTGGTTTGCACAGCGCTGAGACACAGGCCAGCGATAGCGACCCACCAGACAGGAGCAAGTTGCCAAACCATTCGGAGATCAGGCAGGGGATTACGGATAATACTAGCTGAAGAGCGCCGTTTCGCATCCCAGACGTGTCGTAGCGGTTGCATGGCGATTGCTAACGTGAGCGCTACTGCAACTGTTGTGAACATACTAGATTGCCAGCCGTAAGCGATGACAACCACCGGCGCTACGAGGCCTGCAGCGAAGCCACCAAGCGGTACGCCGGTGAAGCGAATTGAAAAGATTAGATTGCGATTGGTCGGTGTTACGATCAGCGCCAGGATCTTGGATGCTGCTGGCGTAATTAGCCCATAAGCGCACCCTAAGATGACTGAGCCTAGGAAGATTGCAGTGATCGTTCCGGTCATGATTACAAGGTGCGACAGTGCGAAAACACACAGAGCGATCTGAGACGTTCGCCAAGCACCGTATCGCGCGATAAGGCCTTCAGCCGCCAGGCTGCTGCCCATAGCGAAAATGTACAGGATCAGGACCGGATAGGCGATAAGTGCAGGGTCAAGCCCGAGGTCGTTGCCAACAGCGGGAGCGATCGCAGGCAACCAAAAACCGGCAAGGGCTCCAGTGGCCTGCACCATGATAAGAAACGCCAGGACCAGTATTATCGATCCTAGCGATGTCCGGGATCGCTCCGACATTGCGAACCTTCTTTAGGGTTTGGCCACGTAACGATTTGCACCCAGCAAGAACAGGCCGTCGTCATTCGTAAGTTGGCCGCTATCACTCGGGTGAGACTTGTTGCCGGGTTGCTTAGTCCGTGGTCATAATGATTTTGCCAAAGTGATGATTGGCCTTCATGTAAGATAAGGCCTCTGCGGCATCTGACAGATGAAAGGTCTTGGATATCGGCAGGCTCAGTTCACCTGACTCGATCGCTTCCAGCAGGTCCGCGCGCATGAGATTGCCGATCTCACGCACCTCTTCGAGGGACCGGGTTCTGAAAGTGACGCCGATGTACTCGATCCGTTTGAGTGCATGCAGATCGTAATCAAATTCACCCTTTCCGCCTCCGAGCCGACCAACATTGACAATCCGGCCTAGGACAGCTGCCGCTTTCATATTATCATTTGCCACTCCACCGCTGATTTGGTCGACGATCAAATCGACTCCTTTTCCGCCGGTTGCTTCTTTGACCTGGTCCGGCCAGTTCGGGTCTGAGGAGTCGACCGCAAGATCAGCACCAAAATTCGTCAACTGAGCTCTGCGCTCTGCGTTTGTGGAACTTCCAATCACTGTGGCTGCACCTATGTGTCGTGCAATCTGCAAGCCCATGAGCCCGACCCCGGAACTAGCTCCTTGTATGAGGATCGACTCGCCTTTCGCTAGTCGTCCTCTCGTGACCACGGCATTGTGCATTGTGTAGAGCGCGACTGGCAGGGTTGCTGCTACTTCGTAGCTGACGTTGTTGTCTGGAATTTTTTGTACTCGGCCGTAGTCAGCGACGGCATATTCCGCGTAACCGGCCCCACCCGAGCACATGACCCTGTCACCAGAGTTTAAGCCTCGGACATTGGCGCCAACTTCAACGACGTCGCCAGACCACTCCATTCCGACAATTGTTCCTGTGCCGCCGACGCTGCCGTGCGATGCGCCACTTGCTACCGCAAGGTCAGCTCGGTTTAAACCGGCAGCGCGGACTTTGACCAAGACCTGATCGGCATTGGGAGTAGGCTTATCGACATCTTGGTAGGCAACGCCTCCATCAACCACAACAATGGCTTTCATGATCTCTCCGTTTCTCATTCGTTGGAAGAACGACTGACGACGACAGTTGCAATGTTAAACTGTTGGTTCAAGGCGCCCGGGATCTCATTTGAAATGAATTGGGAATTTCAGGGGGCGAGTACCTGATGGAATGGATGATTTGTGCGGTTTGTTTGAGACCTTGCCACTCTGAGAAGCGGGGTGCAGATCAGCAGGATTGGTATGCGTCCACGATCAGGAGAGATAGTCGGCCAGGGCCTGACATGTCTTTTCTCGAGATGTTTCATCGTGGGTAGCCACTTGAATACGTAAGTCAGTGGCTCCCGCGGCAGCGTACTCTGCGAGACCATCCAGTATTTGTTGCCAGCTGCCGATTAAATGCAAATCGGATGGATCATCCAAGCCTTCGTGTTTTGTTGCGTTCGCATAAGAGGGATTTGCTTGATAATGAGTTGAGATCTCCCTCGCCAGAGCTTTTGCACCAGAATAGTCGTCAGTCACGTTTATTCGCACGAGGGCCATGACTCGTATGCTGTCCTTGCGCTCGATTTTTTCTGCTCCTGCCTGCAGGTTGGGCAGGATGTAAGATGAAATGGTGCGCGGTCCGCACTGTCCGAGTGTTGTGCCAGCTAGCCTGCTACCGGCAAAACGCAACATCCGAGGTCCCAAAGCGGCTAGCAAAATTGGTGTTGGCTTCGCGTCAATCTCCAACTTGGCTGCTGCGGATACTTGCTCACCTTCGGTGTTGACTTCTTGGCCAGAGAGCAAAGGCTCCAATGCGTTTATAAATTCACGGGTGTAGGAATACGGCTTATCCCAGGATAGGCCAAGTGTCTCTTCGACCTGGCGCCGTGAAGCGGTTCCTACACCCAAAGTGAACCGCCCACCCACAGCGTTTTGTGCAGTCATTGCGAGTTGCGCCAAGCCAACAGGGTGTCGGCCATATAGTGGAACAACCGATGTCCCGATTTCGCCAAGACCTGGGTAATCCCTGCCCAAACATGCCAGAGCTAAGATGGAGTCGACGGCTGCCGCATGAGAAATCCAAAAGCTGTCGGCTTTGATGTTCTCTGCAAATTGTGCGGCATTTCTCGCTTCTTCGATTGATGCGAGCGTTGTGCCACCTGCTATTCCCCATCGGATGCCGAAACGATCGTTTTTCATGGAATTGGACCTTTGGGATTTCTGCAGCTCGATACGCTGATATTGTTAGAATAGGATATCACCATTCCATTTGAATGTTGTCGATACTAGTGGGTTGTGATTGCGGATCAATCGCTGTTCTATTAGGGGTTTAGGGTCAAAGTCGTTCTGGCTTTGCCAAATATGGTGTCAGGTGTGAGCCGGTCGGCTTGTATCTTCGGGGTTCAAAGACTGTATTATTTTCTTTAGTTATTCTAGAGTTTAACGAGAACATTCAAGAAATCGAGTGCGCTTTGAACTATCTCACTTCCCGTTCTCAATATCGTCCGCAATCTCTCGCAAGGCACGCACCATCAGTGACTTGACAAGTTCTCTGTCGCCAGAAAATATTGAGGTCATATGTTGAAAGAATATCTTGCGACGAAAGATGTCTTCGACATCCTGCTTGCTGGTTTCTGCTGTTGCCAGCCTTGGCATAATGAAATACTGAAGATGTGGTTTGTGATTGACATTTATTCGCAAAATTCATAAATATAATCTTCTATGAAAAAACTGACCTCAAGACGAAAAATGTCGAGTTTTTTTGGTAATGAAGTTATTGGTATGTCGATTGTTTGGTAATGAAGTTATTGGTATTTTGTGGAAGCGAAGTGAAAATGAAAAAGTCACTTATAGATCACATTTTAATATTTATATTTCGGCAGATTAAACATACCGAAATAATGTCAAGAAATATGCGAAAACCAGAAAATATTTTTTTAAGCTTAATAGCGAAGCGAGTTATGTATTTTGGAAATCAGAAAGTGATAGAAGACAGCGTCGAAAGGCTAGAAATAGATGCGCATGATGTGGTGATGGAAATTGGTTCAGGTAATGGACAAGCCATAGCAGAGATAAAAAGGCGCGAACCTTCAGAGATTTATGCTGTTGAAATAAGCGAGGAATTTAGGAAAGGTCTTCGGTCTCGGTTTAAAGGAGAGAACATTCATATAATAGAAAACGATGCTTCGGACCTTGCTGGTGTAATTCCAGATAAGACCGTCAATAAAATACTCCTTATAAATGTAATTTATTTTTTGGATCCTTTGGAGTTGTATCTAGAAGAATTCAACAGAATGTTAAAAAGAGATGGAGTTGTCTTTATCGCAGGAAAATTTAGATCCGTTAAAGGTTTCGATCGCAAAATATTTAAAAATACGGATTTAGAGAAGTTATTGCCCGTTTTGAAGAGATATTTTTCTGTCTGCTCGACATACGTCGATTTGGGGGAGGAAAGCTCTCAGTATCAAGCGATTCAACTAACAAAACGTACGGGCGAGTGAGAAAAGAGATCCTCACACTCAGTTTCCGTTCTCAATATCGTCAGCAATCTCTCTCAACGCACGCATTACCACAGAGTCCGTAGTCGTAGGATCTGGAACAGTTGAGCATTTGAGCGAAGCGAATGTTCGGCTCATCGGTTTCATTTTTATGCTACGGCTTTGCGATGTTGCAAGCGTCGTGTTTCGAATGTTTGACGTTNGATCCTTTCTCTTTCCAACAAGATGACTTTATCGCGCCCGAAGTAGACGTCGGCTGGCGTTACGTTTTTGAGGCTCTCATGGTATCTCTCGTGATTGTAATGGGTCACGAATGCCTCGATGCTGGCTTTTAGATCGCCAGGCAGAAAGTAGTTCTCCAGCAGCACGCGGTTTTTCAAAGTCTGGTGCCAGCGTTCGATCTTGCCTTGGGTTTGCGGGTGATAAGGCGCGCCTCGGACATGATCCATCGATTGATCTTCGAGCCATTCTGCCAGATCGCCAGAGATGTAGGATGAGCCATTGTCAGATAGCAGTCGTGGTCGATGCCGGACACTGACCCTGTCACATCCAGATGCCTGCAACGCCATCTCAAGCGTGTCGGTGACATCATCGGCCTTCATAGTAGTGCACAGTTTCCAGGCGATGATGTAACGCGAGTAATCATCGAGGACCGTCGAGAGATAGAACCAGCCCCAGCCGATCACTTTGAGGTATGTGAAGTCTGTCTGCCAAAGTTGATTGATTGCGGTGGTTTTATTGTGGAACTCATCGGCAGCCTTGATCACGGCGAAGGCCGGGCTTGTGATGAGATCGAGCGCCTTGAGCATCCGGTACACGTATGTCTCGGATATGAAGTAGCTTTTCGTATCAGTAAACTTCACAGCCAGTTCGCGCGGCGTCAGTTCAGGCTCTTCAAGGGCGAAGTCAATGACTTGCTGGCGAATGTCATCAGGGACGCGGTTCCAGACGTGACCTGGCACTGGCTTTCGGTCTTCTAATGCATCAAGACCACCAGCAACGTAACGATCGTACCACCGATAGAACGTCGTGCGCGGGATGCCCAGTGTATCCAGCGTTCGTTTGACTGGCAGATGTGATTGCTCAACGATACGAATGATCTCCAGATTCTCTGTTGCGGGGTATCTCATGTGTCGTCGACCCCATCGCCGATCATGCTTTTTTTGAGCAACCGAAGTTCCAGGGCCTGCTCGGCAACAACCTCTTTGAGATCCAGAGCCTCCTGTCTCAGGTTTTTCACCTCATCAGTTGTGGCAGCCCGCGCAGTGTCACCCGCCAGCCGCTTCTTACCAGCCTCCAGAAACTCCTTCGACCAGCTGTAATACATGCCCTGTGCAATGCCTTCCTGGCGGCACAACTCAGCTATGCTGTCCTCGCCACGCAATCCGGCGAGCACAATCCTGATCTTCTCTTCCGATGAATACCGCTTTCGAGTTTGGCGCCGGATGTCTTTGACGGTGCGGTCAGCGGCTTCAGTTCTACGTCCCATGTGGCACTCCTCAGTCGTGAGGATGAGCCTAAAAAACACTCTGTTAAGAAATGCTCTCAGTTTGTTCCGGAGGGGCTGACGTCAGACAGTTTTCTTGACATTACACTTTTTTTCGCGCGACCTTGCCTCAAGGTAATCGCTGCGAGGGAACATGTGCGGTATCGTTGGTCTATTCCTGAAGTCGGAAGCGCTTCAGCCCGAACTCGGTCGTTTGACGAGCCTTATGCTGCTCGAAATGCGAGACCGTGGCCCCGATTCAGCCGGCATCGCCGTCTATGATCAGGCGGGAGACAAGACCAAGCTGACGTGCCTGTCGAAATCCGGTCAGACGGATTGGGATGCTATTATTGCCAAACTGGCTGCAGAAACCGGCGACGATTACGATGTGGACGTTATCGAAGACCACGCACTCATTTTGACCAATGGAGACGGCTCGACCTCGCGCAACTGGCTAATCGAGAATGTGCCAGATGTGACTGTTCTGGCGTTTGGTCAATCGATCGAACTGTTTAAGGGTATTGGCGATCCGGAGAACGTTGCGCAACAGTTCGGTCTNAAAGATCGATCAGGTACGCATGCCATCGCGCATACCCGCATGGCGACCGAATCTGCGGTCACGACCGCGGGGTCCCATCCGTTTTCGACGGGAGCGGACACCTGTCTCGTTCACAATGGTTCGCTGTCCAATCACAATCGCCTCCGCGAGGCTTTGCGCAAATGCGGCGAGACATTCCAGACCGAGAATGACTCGGAGGTCGCGGCGGGCTATTTCGCCTGGCGTATGCGGGAGGGCGATAACCTCGAGACCGCAGTAGAACATGCGCTCAAAGATCTGGACGGCTTCTTCACGTTTGCCATCGGCACCAAGGATGGATTTGCCGTCGTCAGAGACCCGATCGCCTGCAAGCCTGCCGTCATTGCAGAAACAGATGACTGGGTTGCCATGTCGTCCGAATTTCGCGCCATCGCTCGGTTGCCGGGCGTCGAGCACGCTGAGATCTGGGAACCGGTCCCGACCAAGGTCTACTCCTGGAGCCACGCGGCATGACACGGAACTCGGATTTCGACCTCAAAACGCATACCGTGCGCGAATTCAACGCCACGCTTCATGCGGCGGAGGCAGGATCTTTCACACTGCACAATCCTGGTGGCGCCCATGCGCTCGCCTGTGGTGTAAACGCGCCGCTGGCTATCACGATCAAAGGTCACGCGGGCTACTACTGCGCCGGCATGAACAAGCATGCGCAGATACAGGTTGAGGGCAACGCTGGAACAGGCTTTGCAGAAAACATCATGTCGGGCGTAGCGCGTCTCACTGGAAATGCCAGTCAATCCCTGGCGGCTACAGGATGCGGCGGCCTCGTCGTGGTGGAAGGTTCGGCTGCCGCGCGGGCCGGGATATCGTCACGTGGCGTCGACATTGTCGTTGGTGGCGACGTCGGCCACATGGCTGCATTCATGGCGCAGGCCGGCCGTCTGGTTGTTCTCGGGAACGCTGGCGCCGGTCTTGGCGATTCAATCTATGAAGCTGAAGTCTTCGTGCGCGGCACCGTTGACGGTCTTGGTGCCGACTGCGAAGAAAAGCCAATGGATGCTGAGAGCACGTCCGCCGTTGCCGACTTGCTTGAGCAGTCTGGTCTCGACGCTGAACCATCAGACTTCAAGCGATATGGCTCCGCGCGCAAACTCTATCACTTCTCAGTCGACAATATGGATGACTACTGATGGCGCAACGCAGCACATCCCATCGCACGTTGCAGACAACGCCGCGCAAACCAGCACTGTTCGATGATTACACGACATCGGAAATCCGTCGTGCGGCAGCCACCGGTATTTACGATATTCGCGGCGGTGGGTCGAAGCGGCGCGTGCCGCACTTTGATGACCTTGTGCTGCTTGGCGCCTCGATGTCACGTTATCCCCTGGAAGGGTACCGCGAGCGCTGCGATACCGACGTTGTGCTGGGCACACGCTTTGCCAAGAACCCGATCCATTTGCGCACACCGATTACGATCGCGGGCATGAGTTTCGGTTCTTTATCCGCTCAAGCCAAAGAGGCTCTGGGGCGCGGCGCGTCGGCTATGGGAACGTCAACGACCACGGGCGACGGTGGCATGACGCCCGAGGAGCGCGCGCATTCATCGAAGCTCGTTTATCAGGTGCTCCCGTCACGTTATGGCATGAACCCCGATGATTTGCGAAAGGCTGATGCCATCGAAGTCGTCGTCGGGCAGGGTGCGAAACCTGGCGGCGGGGGCATGTTGCTCGGCCAGAAGATCAACGCACGTGTCGCGGAAATGCGCACGTTGCCGGAAGGTATTGACCAGCGCTCCGCCTGCCGACATCCCGACTGGACAGGACCAGATGATCTGGAGATCAAGATCCAGGAACTGCGGGAGATCACGAATTGGGAGAAACCCATCTACATCAAGGTTGGCGCAGCACGTCCCTATTACGATACGGCACTGAGCGTCAAAGCCGGTGCAGACGTTGTTGTGGTCGATGGTATGCAGGGCGGTACGGCTGCAACGCAGGAAGTCTTCATTGAGCATGTCGGCATCCCAACACTGGCTGCCGTGCGCGAGGCGGTGCGCGCGCTTCAGGAGCTTGATATGCACCGCAAGGTCCAGTTGATCGTCTCCGGCGGCATCCGTTCAGGCGCAGACGTTGCCAAGGCTCTTGCCATGGGGGCTGACGCTGTCTCGATCGGGACGGCCGCACTCATCGCCCTCGGCGATAACGATCCGATGCTGGAAGAAGAATATGAGCGTCTCGGAACCACGGCAGGGGCCTATGACGACTGGCATGAGGGACTTGACCCGGCCGGCATCACGACGCAAGACCCTGAGCTCTCCAGCCGGTTAGATCCCATCAAGGCCGGTCGAAGGCTTTCGAACTACTTGGCCGTCATGACGATGGAACTGCAGACGCTGGCGCGCGCCAACGGCAAGAGCCATGTTCACAACTTGGAACCAGAAGATCTCGCCGCCCTGACGATTGAAGCTGCCGCTATGGCTGGCGTGCCGCTCGCTGGAACGAATTGGATCCCGGGAAACAGCGGCTAAGGTCTCGTGTAGAGACATTTGTCCGAAATCAGTGAAGGAGAGAAGACATGGCATTGGATCTGGTGGAGGCGGCCAAAGCAAAGTCCATCGACTATTTCCTGATCTCCTTTATTGACCTGTTTGGTGTCATGCGCGCGAAGCTTGTCCCAGCCTCCGCGATTGGTGATATGGCGCGAGATGGCGCCGGCTTTGCCGGATTTGCAGCGTGGCTCGATATGACGCCGGCAGATAGCGATATGTTCGCGATTCCCGACCCTGATAGCCTGATCCAACTCCCTTGGAAGCCGAATGTTGGTTGGCTCGCAGCCGATCTCTACATGGATGGTAAGGAGGTGGCTCACGCGCCGCGCAATACTTTAAAGCGCGTAACGGCGACCGCTGCGGCGAAAGGCTATCGCATGAAGCACGGTGTCGAATGCGAGTACTTCCTGATCAGCACCGACGGGTCGGACATTTCTGACAGCAGTGATTGTCAATCGAAACCCTGCTACGATGTTGCAGCGCTGATGCGCCGCTATGATGTTATTTCGCAGATATGCGATGCCATGCAGGCGCTTGGCTGGGGTCCCTATCAAAACGATCATGAAGACGCCAATGGTCAGTTCGAAATGAACTGGGACTATGCCGATGCACTCGTCACAGCCGATCGACACGCCTTCTTCAAGTACATGGTCAAATCTATCGCTGAAGAACATGGCTTGCGCGCGACGTTCATGCCGAAACCGTTTGCCCATCTGACCGGCAACGGCTGTCATGCCCATGTCAGCGTCTGGTCACCAGATGGTCAGACAAACTTGTTTGCCGATGAGGCCGGGGAACTTGGCGTTTCCAAACTGGGTTATCAGTTCCTCGGCGGCATTATGCACAGCGCCACGTCGCTTTGTGCGATTTCTAACCCGACCGTGAACTCCTACAAACGGATCAACGCTCCGGTTACATCATCGGGCGCAACATGGTCGCCCAACACCGTCACCTATGGCGGCAACAACCGCACCCACATGGTGCGCATCCCCGATGCCGGCCGCTTCGAGCTTCGCCTCGCTGATGGTGCTGCCAATCCTTATTTGCTGCCGGCGGCTGTTCTTGCTTCCGGCCTTGATGGCATTGACAACCAGCGAGATCCTGGACCACGCCGCGACATCAACATGTACACTGAGGCCGACAGGGCCAGCGACGCCAAAAAGCTGCCTCTCAATCTCCTGGATGCCTTGAGGGAGCTGGACAGCAACACGGTTCTACGTGCCGGCCTGGGCGAAGAAACAATCAGTGCATTTGTCAAACTCAAGATGGCTGACTGGAATGATTATTCGCGCCATCTAACAGATTGGGAGCGTGACAAGACGCTGGATTGTTAAGCATATTTCCAACGTAACATGTGCTGGTACTGGGTTTGATGAGCGACGCGCAAGCGTGACGCAAGCAATTTGTCGCCGCTTGGGTGACCATTTGTACTGAACAATCTGCATTCTCGAGCATTCGTGAAACACTGGCCAAAAAGTCGCCTTTTTTATCAAAGTGACCTTGGTGCCCGATGGCTGTTCGAGTTGCGCCGGAAGCACCAGCGAACCGAACACCAGCGCGGTGCCAATGGTGCAAGGTCGACAAAACTGACCATCGCAATTCGATGCTCGTCCGCTGAGTGCTCAGAAATTAGCCGCCCGCCTGCAGTGGCACAATGGATGTCTCGCACCACGATGCCCCACCGAGATTTAGGCGGAGGCGTTACCTCAAACCAACTTTCGCCCTGAGCAGTATATTGAGAAACAGGCTACGCATTGATCCGGTTTCATGCGGCGGCGGTCGGCAGCGGCCAGATGTCAGGCACGGCGTTGGCCAACCAGTGCACGATAGCGGCGTTGACCTCGACCGGCTTTTCCAGCGCCATCCAGTGGCCCGAAGCGACTGTGCGCTCAGTCAGGTTGCTGCATAAGGCGCGCATCGGCTCGGCCAGGGCCGAATCGACGCATTCGCAAGTGTAATCGTACTGGCCGATTAGAAACAGAACCGGCATGTCCAGCCGGCCGCCATTTATGGCCTGCGCAGAGTACTCGGCATTACGTCCGTGGTTCATGTACTAAGAGCCCGGACCGAAGAAGCCGTTACGGGTAAGGGCAGCCGCATAAACTGACAGGTCGGCCTCGCTCAACACGATTGCATCCAACGGCAGGTCCGGCGCCTCCGCCGCGCCGCCAAACCAACCACCATCGCGTCGGATCGTTGCGTTGCGCCATACCTTGCCGCGCATTTCTGGCATGCCCTTGCGTGATACCACCTTGATCGCGTTGGTCGGATTGGCGTCGAAGGGTTGGATGGCGCGCGCGAAGTCTTCCTCGTAGAAGACCTGATAGTCCCACTGGCCAAACGGATATTCGTCCTCGGGATACACCGACCGGTCCAGCAACGGCAGGCATGCCTCGTAGCCACGTTCCAAGGTGGCGTAGGGCACGCACAGGTTGGCCACGGCGTGGCAGCGTGTTGGATGGTGTGAGGCGATGCTCCAGACAACCGGTGCGCCTCAGTCATGACCGATCCATACGGCCTTTTCGATGCCCAGCGCATCGGCCAAGCCGATCATATCGCCGACGCTATGTACGAGGGCGTAGTCTTCATGTCGGGGATAGATCGTGGAGCGGCCATAGCCGCGCATATCTGGTGCAATGGCGCGAAATCCGAGATCGCCCAGGCATTGCAGTTGGTGGCGCCAGCTGATCGAAAGTTCCGGCCAGCCATGGCACAGGATCACCGGCGGGCCAGCTTCGGGGCCAGCTGCCAAATAGAAAATCTGGTGCTCGCCAGTCTTGACGATGTGCTCAGTGACGACGGCCATGCGGGGTCTCCTTAGTGGTCCATATCGGCTTAATGTGTAGGAGGTTTGTGATCTTAGCCGACGATCGCTCTGGCTGCACGGACGAAATCTCTGTCAATATACAGAGGATATCGGCGGTCACCTGATGTCAGCTCACGCCAACAAAACAAGTTCGGCAAGCACGGCACCAGCCGACCGAACGTCAGAGTAATGTCATATCCGTTTGGTCCACAAACCAGACATAACTGATGACAACGTGTCCCCATCAGAACAACTTGGTCTTCGAGGGACAAGCGAATACCAGCGGTGAGCAGAGTTACCCGGATGCCTTACCAATCAGCAATCCGCGAAGTGTTTTCGACAGATAGTCGATGATCGCAACAGTGACCAATATAAGGATAAGGATGAAGCAAACCTCTTCCCAACGATGCGCGCGAATGCGATCCGACAACTGGAAGCCAATGCCACCGGCACCAACAATACCAAGAATGGTAGCAGATCGAACGTTCGACTCAAACATGTATAGAGTGCTTGAGAGATACATCGGCAGCACTTGAGGTATGACGGCATAACGTAGTGTTTGGATGCGTCCACCGCCGGCAGCCCTAACGCCATCAATTGGCTTCTGATCGATATTCTCGACGGCCTCAGAGAACAACTTCGCGAGTGTGCCTGTATCCGAAATAAAGATGGCCATGATCCCAGCAAGTGGGCCGAGCCCAATTGCTCGCACAAAAATAAGTGCCCAAATCAATTGATCAATGCCACGTAAAGTATCGAGAAACCGACGAACCCCTAGTCGAGGCAGACTAAACGGGAGGGTGTTGCGGGCTGCCAGGAAAGACAATGGCACTGCAGCAATCGCAGCAAAGATCGTACCCAGGAATGCCATGGCCAGTGTTTCAAGCAAAGACCAGAGTATATCCTCTGGAGCCTCGCCTGGGTCGGGCGGGAACATCTCGCGCACAACAATACCAAGCTGGTCAAGACCGTTCCAAAGTCGCTCGGGCGAGAAATCGAATCTGATTAGGCAATAAACCGTTAAAGCAATAAAGGTTGCCCATAATAATAACGGTCCAAGCTGCCTTGACACTGGTTTTGAGAAAGCCGCTGGAAGTTCTGCCTTGGCCTCCGCAATTGTGGAAGCGATGTCAGCTCTGTCTGTTGTTCGGGTTCTGCGCATCATGACGTCACGGCCTCTGTTCCGATGAGGCGATAGCGCAACTTCGCACAAGCAATATCAATCAGCGCAACGGTCGCTACGATCATGACCAACATAGCGCTGATATCTTCGTAGTAGAGTGAGCGAACTGCAACGATGAGCTCGAAACCAATCCCACCTGCACCGACGAATCCCATTACCGTTGCAGCTCGAACATTAATCTCCAATCGCCACAGGACATAAGAGGCATAGTTGGGCAATACCTGAGGGATTACGCCATAGCGTATCGTCTGGACCCAATTGGCACCGGATGCACGCATGCCATCGATTGGCTTCACATCGATGTTCTCGTTTGCTTCCGCAAACAATTTGCCGTTTGCGCCCAAGGTATGAATCGCAATCGCAAGGATGCCAGGAAGTGGACCAATTCCAAATGCAAAAACAAAGATCAACGCGAATACCAAATCAGGTACCGAGCGGCAGAACTCGAACAGGCGTCTCGCCAAGAAATAACTCCAGCCTGACGAATTGAGATTTCGCGATGCATGGAAGCAGAGCAGGAGGGCAAGTCCGGAACCAATCAGTGTCGAAAGGTAGGCCATCAACACAGTTTCAATAATCAGTCCCAACCACTTACCAATGCCGTAGAACCAAGTATCAAAATCTTCGAACAGATGGTCCCAGCGGAGGACTGGCAACGTCTTGTAGACATAGTCGCCAAGCTTCGGTGCCCCATCCCACAATACTAACGGATCAAAGCGACCTGCAATCGTAGCGCCATAGAACAAAAGAGCGAACAGTGCGACCCCAATCAAAAGCTGGCGCGATCGGGCTTGCTGCAAGGCACGATAGTTGCCATTGAGCGTCGCGACAGCTGCCGCTTCACGTTCGTTCAATTCTACGAAATTGTTGCCTGCAGGATTGGTCATCAAACCATGTCAACACGCTTGCAGTCAGGACAACTTAAGCCGTTGTCCTGACATTTTCGCGAATAAGACCCACATAAAGAGGAAGATGTATCGATTAGTTCTTCTTGCGGCGGTTCTTACGCTTCTCTTCTGCGACCTTTACAATGGTCGCGTACATTTCATGTGTCGCAGGAATGAAGCCGCTAGTCTTACCCCAAGCCGCAGCTTCTGCCATCTTCATGTTGTCTTTGGCCATTCCCAAGAACACTTTGCTAAGTTCTTCTTTCATGTCCTTCGGAATTGAAGATGGAATTGCCCAGATTGGGTTCGGGATCAGTGGCGACTTCCAGATGATACGGATGTCGTCCAACTTCAGCATGTTGCGGTCCATCATGATGCGCAGCTGACCCGCCTTATGACCCGGCGATGTCCAGGTGAATGCCGCATCGAAGTTCTTCTTAAGCACGCCGACAACGCCCGGTTCATGGCCGCCAGCGAACAGTGTGCGTCCGAAGAATTTGTCCGGGTCGATACCGTTTTCGCGCAGCGCTACGGATGGAACCAGGAAGCCGGATGTGGAGTTAGGATCGGCCCATGCTAACGTTTTGCCCTTGAGGTCTTCCAGCTGCTTGTATGAACTGTCTGAGTTCACGATTAGAATTGAGTTGTAACCTTTGCCACCATCGGGCTCGACATTCATGACAAGCGGTTCAATTGAACCCTTTGTGTCAAGGTAAGCTGCTGCATAGGCGGCACCGCCCATACGACCGAGGTGAATGTTGCCGCCGGCCAATGCTTGAACGATGCCCGCATAATCAGAAGCTGTAAAAATCTCCACATCGACGCCGAGCTTGGACTTCAAGTAAGCAGACAAGGGCTTGTAACGTGTCAGCGTTGCGCCCTGGCTTTCTACTTGGACAGCACCAATTTTGATCGTCTTGTACTTCTGCCGCCAGTCAGCGTTTCCTGACGTTGCGGAAGCAGAGGTAAAGGCTGCAGCAACCACTGCCGCTGTCGTCAATCGCATCAAGGTCTTCATCATCAGTCTCCCGAGGGTTAGCGAAGTTCTTGGAAGTCACACCATCTCAGTCCCGGCAGCGCTCTGCCGGGGAGATCGCGCTTCTGCTTGCCGAGACACACTGTTGCCCTCAGCAAATTCGTGGGCGTGTCCGTTCGATCGGACGCTATCATCTGAGATTTGGTAGATCCCGCTGATCACCTCAGGAGTGAGAGATTCGGGTGCGCCATCGAAAACCAGCGATCCATCAGCAAGGCCTATGATCCTATCGCAATACTTCGATGCAATATCCAGGCTGTGAAGATTGCAGAGAACGGTCAGTCCGTCCTCGCGGTTGATTGCTCTCAAGGCGTCCATAACCCGGGTTGCGTTTCCCGGGTCAAGCGACGCAATTGGTTCATCAGCAAGAAGTACCTGCGGCTCTTGCATTTGCGCTCTTGCAATGGCAACGCGCTGCTGCTGTCCACCAGACAAGGTTTCTGCTCTTTGGAACGCATGATTTGCCAGGTCCAGCTGAACCAACAAGTGAATTGCGCGCGCCTTTTCCTCTTCGCTGAAACGCTTAAACAGAGAAGACAAGGTTCCGCGTCGCCCCACGCAGCCAATCAGTACGTTTGTAAGGACGTCCAATCGTGGCATCAAATTGAACTGCTGGAAAATCATTGCGCAGCGCATCCGCCACGCAAGCAATGCTGATCCGCGAAGGCGGTCTATCCGCTCATTATCGTAGAATATTTCGCCGCTTGTTGGAGAGACCAGTCGATTAATTAATCGCAACAGAGTCGACTTGCCCGCTCCCGATCGTCCAATGATCCCGAGCATCTGTCCGCGCGGCACTTCGAGGTCAACCGCGTTCACCGCAGTAACGTTACCGAAGCTCTTACGAAGCGACACGAGCCTGAGTGAACCAGACGACATTACCGACATCCCCCGCCAAGCGGAGTGTCGATCTGATTGAACAACTCTTAACCGCTAATAGCCTGCTGGACGTCTTAACGGGCCAGTGTGACGACGCGTTTTCACAAACATATCGTTTTTGTGACAGCGAATGTTAGTTCGCCGAAGCGAGAAGAGCATCCAGGCTAATCGCATCAGCCGTATGAGAATTGCCAATTTCAATAAAGCGTATCCCAGACGCCTCAGCCCCAAGCCCATCGGTAACAGGATTGTCACCAATCATGATGGCGTCCTGCGGTCGAGCATCAAGTAGACGCAAGGCATCGTGGAACAGCCCAGGCGACGGTTTTCCGACAACCGTCATAGGTACGTCGCCAACACAGGCACGGAGCGCCGCAAGGAGGGCCCCGGTTTGGTAGGTGTATCGACCATTTCCAACTGGATGCCTGAGGTCAGTATTTGTCACCCACAGTTGTGCGCCATCCTCAATAGCCCTCGTTGCTTCGACTAGCGCATCCGGTCCGAAATTGGGATCCCGTCCTAGAAGAACGACGTCGGCCTTGTCACCGGAAGACCATAGACGGAGATCGGCACTCGTAACCATAGACTGCAGAATAGGTGCACCGCGTACCATGATGCAGGCGTCACGTGCCTTCAGCTTGAGCTCTTCGATTGCCCTCTCACCAGCCGTAACGATTTGTTCTGGCGAGATTGCCAGGCCGCGGTCTCTAAAGTCGCAAGATAGTTCAAGCGAACTTCTTGCCGACTCGTTGGTGACTACAACCAGCTTCTCACCAGCCAGTTGCAGCAAAGCTCCTGCGCCTGGGGCTGCATTTGCTCCAAGCACGAGTACGCCATCCATGTCAGCGAGCACAGCCGAACAATCGGCAATCTCAGGTGCCCAAGTAGTTTTGCTCATGATTGATTATCGTGTGCACTGCCCAACGGACTTCTAAATGCGATTGCAGACCTTGACCCTCTTCTGTCTGGCAGTGACAAGCATAGATTGAACAGGGAATGCAAGACTGAAGAGAGCCTACCTCTTTCTTCTGCGCTGCGAAGTCGCGACTGTCTGCAAGAACTTCTCGACCATAGGTAGATCGTCACCATCAGTTTGGCTTAGCACAAAGACACCACCGCTTGGAACTTCTTCGCTGAACTCTACGGCTTGAACTCCGCGGTAGCTGTTAGTTTCGCCGTTCAAGATCACTCCAACGCCCAGTCCAGAAGCAACGGCCTCTAACAAACCCTCTCGGCTCGGGACTTCGAGAGTGTGCGCAAGATGAACTTCGTAACGTCGGCATGCCTGTTCAAACAGAACGCGCGTCATTGATCCCGGCTCTCTTACTATGAGGCGCTCACTCTCGAGAGCTTGAAGTGAGATAACCTTATGGCCCGCAAATGCGTGGGCAGCAGGGACCGCTAGGATGGGCCGTTGGGTTGCTATCAGCTTGGCTTCAAGCGATGTTGGTGCCTCAATTGCAGTCGTTATCGCAACGTCGATTTCCGATTTACTCAAAGCCTCAAGCAGCTCTGCTGCATTGCCGGGGCGCAGTACGACACGAAGGCCTGGATTTGCTCTTAGGAACTCCGCAAGTAGAGGCATTGCGTAGCGCGGCATTGCGAAACCCAAACGTAAAGTGCCTTGCCGCATACTTCGCAAGTTGTCCGCCACTGTGCTCAGCTCAACTGACTTTGCTACGATATGGCGGCAACGGTGATAGAGATCTTGGCCAGCGCTTGTAAGCTTTACTCCACGGCCCCGCACCAGCAGTTTGGTGCCGAAGAATTTCTCCAGAGTCTTAATGTGGATTGAGATAGTGGGCTGACTTACGCCAAGCTCGTGCGCGGCAGCTGAAAAGCTTTCCGCCTCAACGGCTTTGACGAACGACGTTAGATCGCGCAGAGAAGCCAATTTCAAGGCATCTTGCGCCCCATCATCGGATGCATCGGTTCGTTTGTGTCTAGCCATCATGCTCGAAGCCGGTTGCGAAATAGTTCTATGTAAGCGCTAACGTTTGTCCGGCTAGAAGCGCCATTATCGAATGCACTCGGAGCCATGCATGCAATAGCTTAATATTATGACATCAATTATTGAGATGTTCTATAATTCAGGCTGGATAGAACGAAAGCGTAATAGTCGTTGTTCGTGCAGGTTCTGGTACACCTGAATGCAATGGTTCTCAGAGATAGACAGGGTCACTGTTTGGTCTGGCGAACTTGGTGCCTACTCGCTGTCCACGTAGCGTCGTGAGCACCAGCTCACCGACTGTCAGCAGTGTGCCAGACAGACGTAAGCTACGTAGATTACTCGTACGGTGAGTACTGGGTACAACAAACCAAATGAATTGCGTTGTGCGTAGTCGTATGATCTGGAACAGTTGAGCATTTGAGCTCAGCGAATGTTCGGCTCATTGGTTTCATTTTTATGCTACGGCTTTGCGATGTTGCAAGCGTCGTGTTTCGAATGTTTGACGTTTGATCCTTTCTCTTTCCAACAAGATGACTTTATCGC
>NZGY01000024.1 GCA_002689605.1 Filomicrobium sp. | reverse complement strand
GATGCGACGACGCCGGCACCGACGGTACGGCCACCCTCGCGGATCGCGAAGCGGAGTTTCTCCTCCATCGCAATCGGCTGGATCAGCTCGACATCCATCGTGACATTGTCACCAGGCATCACCATCTCCGTGCCTTCCGGCAACGTCACAACACCCGTCACATCAGTCGTACGGAAGTAGAACTGTGGACGATAGTTGGTGAAGAACGGAGTATGACGGCCGCCTTCTTCCTTCGTCAGGATGTACGCTTCAGCCTTGAACTTCTTGTGCGGCTTAACCGTGCCAGGCTTGCAAAGAACCTGACCACGCTCAACCTCTTCACGGCCAACACCACGAACCAGCGCACCAATGTTGTCGCCTGCTTCACCTTCATCAAGAAGCTTGCGGAACATTTCAACACCAGTCACGGTTGTCTTGCCGATCTCGTCTTTGATACCGACGATCTCAACTTCTTCACCAACCTTGATGATGCCGCGCTCAACACGACCCGTCACAACCGTACCACGACCCGAGATCGAGAAAACGTCTTCGATCGGCATCAGGAATGGCTGATCCTTCGGACGGTCAGGCGTTGGGATGTAGCTGTCAACTTCGTCCATCAGCTTAAGAACAGCTTCTTTCCCGATCGACTCTTCACGATCTTCCAGAGCGCACAGAGCTGAGCCCTTAACAACTGGAATGTCGTCACCTGGGAATTCGTAGCTTTCCAAAAGCTCACGCACTTCCATCTCAACCAGTTCCAACAGTTCTTCGTCGTCGACCTGATCAACCTTGTTCATGAACACGACAAGCGCAGGAACACCAACCTGACGGGCAAGCAGAATATGCTCACGTGTCTGAGGCATCGGGCCGTCAGCAGCAGAAACAACCAGAATAGCGCCGTCCATCTGGGCAGCACCGGTGATCATGTTCTTCACGTAGTCAGCGTGACCTGGGCAGTCCACGTGCGCATAGTGACGGTTATCAGTCTCGTACTCAACGTGAGCCGTCGAGATCGTGATACCACGCTCACGCTCTTCAGGCGCCTTGTCGATGTTCTCGTAAGCAGAGAACTCAGCCTGGCCCTTCTCTGCCAGAACCTTCGTGATCGCAGCCGTCAATGACGTCTTGCCNTGATCAACGTGACCGATCGTGCCGATGTTCACGTGAGGCTTATTACGTTCAAACTTTTCCTTCGCCATGGGACCTGGCTCCTATTTCAGTGTCTTATGCAANTGCGGCGCTGCCGCTCGTGCAATCCCCAGTCTTCCGGCCCCATTCAACATGGANCCNGCNCTTCAAACCTTANGCGTACTTNGCCTTCACCTCGTCAGCGACCTGACGCGGCACCTCAGCATAGTGCGCAAACTGCATCGTGTATGATGCACGACCCTGCGTAGAAGAACGCAGTGTGTTGATGTAGCCGAACATATTCGCTAGCGGCACATANGTGCTGACGACAGTCGCGTTGCCACGCATCTCCTGCCCACGNACCTGTCCGCGACGACTATTGATGTCGCCGATAACCGTTCCAACGAACTCATCCGGTGTCACGATCTCAACATCCATGATCGGCTCAAGCAGGCTGAGACCAGCCTTCTGGCAACCTTCACGCATGGCAGCACGCGAAGCAATTTCAAAGGCAATCGCGCTTGAGTCCACCTCGTGATAAGCCCCNTCGATCAGTGTCACTTTCGTGTCTACCAATGGGAAGCCAATCAGAACGCCGGAGTCCCATACAGACTGCAGCCCCTTCTCAACACCAGGGATGTATTCCTTGGGAACAGANCCNCCAACAATCGTTGAACCNAACTCGTTNCCAGCACCNGTCTCATTAGGCTCGATGACCATCTTCACACGNGCAAACTGACCAGAACCACCCGACTGCTTCTTATGCGTGTAGTCGATCTCGGCTTGCTTAGAGATNGTTTCACGATAGGCNACCTGCGGCTGACCAACGTTCGCCTCAACTTTGAACTCGCGCTTCATACGGTCAACGATGATGTCCAGGTGAAGTTCACCCATACCAGCAATAATNGTCTGGCCNCTTTCCTCATCGGACTTCACACGGAACGAAGGATCTTCCTTCGCGAGACGGCTCAGAGCCATGCCCATCTTTTCCTGATCGCCCTTNGANTTCGGTTCGATCGAGATCTCGATCACAGGCTCAGGAAACTCCATGCGCTCCAGGACAACAGGCTTGTTCGGATCGCAGAGCGTATCACCAGTTGTGGAGTCCTTCATGCCGACCAAAGCAACGATGTCGCCAGCAAAAGCTTCGGATATCTCTTCCTTGTCGTTCGAATGCATAAGCAGCATGCGGCCAACACGCTCACGCTTATCNCGCACAGTGTTCAGCAACGACGAACCTGAAGTCACAACGCCNGAATAGATGCGAGCGAACGTCAACGAGCCAACAAAAGGATCGTTCATGATCTTGAAAACAAGCATTGAGAGTGGTTCGTCATCAGAAGATTCGCGAACCATCTCGGAGTCGTCTTTTGGGTTAATACCCTTGATCGCTGGAACCTCAACTGGGCTCGGCAGATAGTCAACAACAGCGTCCAGAAGNGGCTGAACGCCCTTGTTCTTAAANGCAGAGCCGCAAAGGACCGGATAGAATGNCACCTCGCAAGTNCCNTTGCGGANCAACTCGCGGATCTTGTCGTTGTCGGGCTCATTACCTTCAAGGTAGGCTTCCATGGCATCGTCATCGACTTCGACAACCGCTTCAATCATGGCCTCACGCCATTCTTGTGCTTGGTCCGCCAGCTCTGCCGGAATATCTACNACGTCCCACTTNGCGCCGAGTTCTTCACCNCCCCAGACCAGCGCCTTCATCTCAATCAGATCGACAACNCCCGCAAAGTCGTTCTCTGCACCAATTGGCAGCTGAACAGCTACCGGCTTGGCACCGAGGCGATCCTTGATCATGTCGATGCAACGGAAGAAATCAGCGCCAGTCTTGTCCATCTTGTTGACAAAGATCATGCGCGGAACATTGTATTTCTCCGCCTGACGCCAAACTGTTTCAGTTTGCGGCTCAACACCAGCGTTTGCATCAAGCAGAGCAATCGCACCATCAAGCACACGCAACGAGCGTTCAACTTCGATTGTGAAATCAACGTGACCTGGAGTGTCNATGATGTTCAGGCGGCGCTTCTTACCGTCGCGNCCTTCCCAGAACGTGGTCGTTGCAGCGGACGTGATCGTGATGCCACGCTCCTGCTCCTGCTCCATCCANTCCATAGTGGCAGCGCCATCATGAACTTCGCCAATCTTGTGGCTTTTACCTGTGTAGTAAAGGATCCGCTCGGTCGTNGTCGTTTTCCCGG
The DNA here is from genome assembly GCA_002689605.1 of Filomicrobium sp. GTDB lineage: Bacteria > Pseudomonadota > Alphaproteobacteria > Rhizobiales > Hyphomicrobiaceae > Tectiglobus. The sequence goes on along the minus strand of NZGY01000024.1, from coordinate 14,528 downwards.
CATCAATGTGGGCCATGATGCCGAAGTTGCGGTAGTCCTCAATTGTGTATTCGCGGGCCATGATCGTGCTCCGAAGATTNCGCTTACCAACGGTAATGGGAGAAGGCGCGGTTCGCCTCCGCCATCTTATGCGTGTCCTCGCGCTTCTTAACGGCGGTTCCTCTATTGTTGGCCGCGTCAAGCANNTCGCCNGACAAACGGTCAACCATTGTGTTCTCATTACGCGCTCTAGNAGCATTGATAATCCAACGGATTGCCAGGGCTTGCCGACGCTCNGTACGGACTTCTACTGGGACCTGGTAGGTCGCACCACCAACACGGCGCGAACGAACTTCAACAGACGGCATGACGTTCTCAAGCGCCTGATGGAACATTTGCATCGGATCCTGCTTGGCGCGGTCCTCGACCTTGTCGAGAGCACCATAAACAATCCGCTCTGCAGTCGACTTCTTACCCGCTTTCATGATCGCATTCATGAATTTGGACAGAACGAAATCCGAGTACTTCGGATCCGGATTGACTTCGCGTTTCTCAGCTCTGTGACGACGGGACATGAGCGCCCTCTTTATACTTGCTGTCAGTCTANCGGGGCAGCACCAACGCGCATCCCACACAAATGAATTCAGGAGCCCGCATCCCTGCGAACTCCTGCCAAAACCTACTTAGGTCGCTTTGCACCGTATTTNGAACGACGCTGACGACGCGCAGCCACACCTTGGGTGTCCAGCACGCCGCGGATNATATGGTAGCGCACACCAGGAAGGTCTTTCACGCGGCCACCACGAATAAGCACAACTGAGTGCTCTTGCAGATTGTGACCTTCACCTGGGATATAACCAATAACCTCAAAGCCATTCGTTAAACGAATCTTCGCCACCTTACGCAAAGCAGAGTTNGGCTTCTTCGGAGTAGTTGTATAAACNCGCGTGCAAACACCGCGNTTNTGCGGGCAAGCCTGCATAGCAGGAACTTTGTTCCGCTTGAGCTGCTTTTCACGCGGCTTTCGAATGAGTTGCTGTATCGTNGGCATNCGCCACCAGGCTCCCTACGTCGTTGAGGCATAACCACCTCAACACAAACATCACTGCCGGACCTCGCTCGATAGCGCGCCCGGCTAAAACCAGAGGATCACCAAACTTCCGGCGATCATGGGTTCACATTGTATCTAGCTGTCGGTCAACAGTGTTTAGGTGTTCGCGCCTGTAAGCGCGCATCAAAGCCCTACGACCTGCTGAAAGCNGGCGGAACCTATCCGNCTGCATCGATATGGTCAACAGTGATTGGCTCAAAATGCGAAAAAATTCTGCNAAACCTTGGTTGGCAGATTGACGCCACCCATCCGGACGGACGGACACNNGTTAATTCCACCCATCNAACACCGATTTTTACCATCGGACANNGAATCGAAAGGGCTGCCGCGNCATCACGTGCGGCAGCCCNGTTGGGATAGATNCNAACGCTGAGCAGCCCCTTACTCAGCAGCTTCCTCCGGCAGCGCCTCTGCAGGCTGCTTATCGAGCGACTGACTCTCANCTTCTGCCTTGGCCCGTTCCTTGGCAATCAANTCATCACGNCNTGTCGCTACGCGACGGACACGACGCAGCATCCCACCGGTACCGGCCGGGATAAGACGACCAACAATNACGTTCTCTTTCAGCCCTTCCAGCGTATCCACCTTGCCGCCAACGGCTGCTTCCGTCAGCACACGCGTAGTTTCCTGGAACGATGCAGCNGATATGAACGAACGTGTTTGCAGAGATGCCTTCGTAATACCAAGGAGGATCGGCTGCGCAACCGCCGGGCGCTTGCCCGATGCCTCGAATGCAGCGTTCTTCTCAGCAAACTCAATACGGTCGATCTGCTCACCTTTGATGAAATCAGTTTCACCCGTGTCGGTGACCTCAACCTTCTGCAGCATCTGGCGAACGATAACTTCGATATGCTTGTCGTTAATGGTCACACCTTGCAGACGGTAAACGTCCTGGATCTCGTTGATCAGGTAATTTGCCAACTCCTCAACCCCCTTAATAGANAGGATGTCGTGAGGTGCAGGATGGCCATCGTAGATGTAGTCACCCTTCTCGATGTGGTCACCATTCTGAACAGCCAGCGTCTTTCCGCGAGGGATCAGATACTCAACAGATNCTNCGTCCTCTTCCGGCGGACGGATGGCTATGCGCTGCTTATTCTTATAGTCCTTTCCNAATTCGACCGTCCCGGAGATCTCGGCAATAATCGCGTGATCTTTCGGGCGACGTGCCTCGAAGAGTTCAGCAACCCGCGGCAAACCACCGGTAATGTCACTCTGCTTCGCCGAAGCCACAGGAATACGAGCCAGCACATCGCCAGCCTTGACTTCCTGACCAGGCTCAACCGAAAGGATCGCCTCATTGGCCAGCAGATAACGAGCATCACCGCCACGCGCCACTTCAATCGGCTTGCCATTCTTGTCTTTCACGAGAACGGCTGGCTTCAAGTCTGCACCACGTGGGGANGCACGCCAGTCAATAACAACNCGGTTTGAGGTGCCCTTNACCTCGTCCGTTTGCTCACGCATCGAAGCGCCTTCAACGAGATCCTCATACTCAACAAAGCCATCAACTTCCGTCAGAATTGGTCGCGTATATGGGTCCCACTGAGCAAGGCGGGTACCGCGCGTAACGGTATCACCATCNTCGACTAGCAGCTTCGCACCATAGCTGACCTTTTGCGAAGCCAACTCCTTACCGGATTGGTCTGAGATTNTGATGGCCATGGAGCGCCCCATCGCAATCAGTTCACCCCGGCCNTTTTTNACAACGTTACGGTTCTTAACCTGGACAGAACCGTTNAAGTTCGACTCCATAACCGATGTATCGGTCACCTGGGCCGCCCCACCAATGTGGAANGTACGCATCGTCAACTGTGTGCCCGGCTCACCGATAGACTGAGCGGCGATAACACCCACAGCCTCACCAATATTAACCGGTGTACCGCGAGCAAGGTCGCGGCCGTAACACTTGGCACAGACCCCACTTGTCGTCTCACAAGTCAGCACGGAGCGAATGCGAACTTCCTGCANCTCGGCCTTTTCGATCGCATCAGAATGACGCTCTTCGATGAGTGTGCCGCGCTCGACGATGACTTCCCCAGTCTCTGGATGCAATACATCCTCGGCAGCAGTACGGCCCAGAACGCGGTTTGCAAGCGTAACCAACACCTGCCCTGCGTCGACCACAGCCTGCACGTTGATGCCAGCATCAGTTTCACAGTCCACCTCGGAGATGATGGCATCTTGCGCAACATCNACAAGGCGTCGTGTGAGATAACCCGAGTTNGCCGTCTTCAGAGCTGTATCAGCCAGACCCTTCCGAGCNCCGTGTGTCGAGTTGAAGTACTCAAGAACGCTCAGTCCCTCCTTAAAGTTGGAGATGATCGGCGTCTCAATGATCTCACCCGATGGCTTAGTCATCAGACCGCGCATGGCAGCAAGCTGACGCATCTGGGTTGGCGAACCACGCGCACCCGAATGGCTCATCATATAGACTGAGTTGATCTGTTCGCCGCCTTCCGTGTCCGTCTTCTGAGCACTGGAAATNCGATCCATCATCTCCTTGGCAATCTGGTCGGTGCACTTAGACCAAGCGTCGACCACCTTATTGTACTTCTCCAACTTGGTGATCAGGCCGTCATTGTACTGCTGNTCGAATTCCAGAACCAAATCGTTCGTCTGATCAACGATCTTGGTCTTTGTATCCGGCACAACCATGTCGTCCTTGCCGAACGAAATGCCCGCCTTAAACGCGTGTCTGAAGCCNAGAGCCATGATGCGGTCGCAGAAGATCACAGTCTCTTTCTGACCGCAGCCGCGATAGACGGCGTCAATCATCCGAGAAATTGCCTTCTTCGTCAGCAACTGGTTNACNAGATCNAACTGAACAGTTGGNTTCTTCGGCAACAATTCGCCGAGGATCATCCGCCCTGGAGTTGTATCATAAACGCCGACGANTTCGTTGCCTTCGCCGTCCACTCCGACAAACCGACCTTTGATCTTGGCATGCAGNCCAACCACNCCCGCCTCGAGCGCATGNCGCACTTCCGAGACCGAGCCAAACATCATGCCTTCGCCGAGTTGGCCATCCTGAATAATCGACAGGTAGTAAAGGCCGAGCACAATATCCTGCGAAGGAACGATGATCGGGTCACCACTCGCTGGATGCAGGATGTTGTTGGTCGACATCATCAGAACACGCGCTTCAAGCTGCGCTTCCAGCGACAGCGGCACGTGAACGGCCATCTGGTCACCATCGAAGTCAGCGTTAAACGCAGCACAAACAAGCGGGTGCAGCTGAATTGCCTTGCCTTCAATCAGAACAGGCTCGAACGCCTGAATGCCTAGGCGGTGCAGCGTCGGCGCACGGTTCAGCAGAACTGGGTGNTCACGAATAACTTCATCGAGNACGTCCCAGACCTCTGGNTTTTCCTTNTCNACCAGTTTCTTGGCNTGCTTAACGGTCGCAGCCTGGCCCAGCGCCTGCAAACGGGCATAGATAAATGGCTTGAACAGTTCNAGCGCCATCTTCTTNGGNAAGCCACACTGGTGCAGCTTCATATTCGGTCCNACCACGATCACCGAACGGCCCGANTAGTCAACCCGCTTACCCAAAAGGTTCTGACGGAAGCGACCCTGCTTACCCTTCAGCATGTCTGCAAGCGACTTCAGAGGACGCTTGTTAGCGCCAGTGATAACGCGACCGCGTCGGCCATTGTCGAAGAGTGCGTCAACCGACTCCTGCAGCATGCGCTTTTCGTTACGGATAATGATGTCCGGCGCACGAAGCTCCATCAACCGCTTCAGACGGTTGTTGCGGTTAATAACACGACGATAAAGGTCGTTCAGATCGGAAGTCGCAAAGCGTCCGCCNTCCAACGGCACCAATGGGCGCAGTTCTGGTGGAATGACCGGAACGGCNGTCANGATCATCCACTCCGGGCGGTTNCCGGATTCGATGAAAGCTTCGATAACCTTCAAACGCTTACCNAGCTTCTTCGGCTTCAGCTCGGAAGTTGACTCAGCAATCTCCTGACGAAGGTCATCGCGGATCGTTGGCAAGTCCATAGCCATCAAGATCTCGCGAATGGCTTCNGCACCGATGCCTGCTGTGAAGCTGTCAGGNCCNAACTCATCNAGCGCCTGGTTGTACTGATCTTCTGTCAGCAGCTGCATCTCGGTGAACGTCGTAACGCCCGGCTCGATAACAATGTAGTTCTCGAAATATAGAACCCGCTCAAGGTCCTTCAGAGANATATCAAGCAACAGACCGATACGGCTAGGAAGCGACTTCAAGAACCAGATGTGTGCAACCGGTGCGGCAAGATCGATGTGCCCCATTCGCTCCCGGCGAACTTTGGCCAACGTCACCTGCACACCGCACTTTTCGCAGACGATGTCCTTGTACTTCATCCGCTTGTACTTGCCGCACAAGCATTCGTAATCTTTGATTGGACCAAAGATCCTGGCACAGAACAAACCATCGCGTTCCGGCTTGAACGTCCGGTAGTTGATGGTCTCAGGCTTCTTAATTTCGCCGAATGACCACGACAGTATATCGTCAGGGCTAGCGATAGAGATCTTGATCTGGTCAAACGTCGGCAGTGTTTGCTGCTGCTTGAATAGGTTAGTGATCTCGTTCATTCGCTCTTCTCCTCAGCACGTGGTTGGGCGGGACCCCGTGCATTTCAGAACGACCGTGACAATCAGCGGTCATTTTGCAACATGAACTGCAACGTCAAGCTTCCCGGTGACACTTGGTGCAGTTGCAACTGAATCTCGTTAGCCTCTTGGCTGTGATTAGTGGCAGGCATCGGGCAGAATACTTGCCCGACGCTGAACTGTGTTAAAAAAATCACTCTGCTGCAGGTGGCAGCTGAGCACGCGGCTCCTCTTCAGCCTCATCCTCGATCGCGTCAACTTCCGAATCAATCAAGTCCACGTGCATTCCAAGTGCACGCATTTCCTTGACCAACACGTTAAAGCTTTCTGGAATACCGGCCTCAAAGCCGTCATCACCACGGACAATCGACTCATAAACCTTCGTCCGTCCGGCGACGTCGTCAGACTTAACCGTGAGCATTTCCTGGAGTGTGTAAGCGGCACCGTAAGCTTCGAGCGCCCACACTTCCATCTCACCGAAACGCTGACCACCGAACTGGGCCTTACCGCCAAGTGGCTGTTGGGTGACAAGGCTGTACGGACCAATCGAACGCGCGTGAATCTTGTCGTCCACTAGGTGGTGTAGCTTCAAGACATACTTGTAACCGACAGTCACCTTCCGATCGAACGGCTCGCCAGTCTGGCCATCACACAGTGTAACCTGACCACTGGAGTCGAAGCCGGCCTTTTGCAGCATATCGACGATCTCCGGCTCACGAGCACCGTCAAACACCGGTGTCGCGATTGGCACACCAGTTCGTAGCTGCTCACCGAGCTTCGTCACTGCCTCGTCATCAAGCTTGTCGATGCCATCCTGATCGCCATACACCTTCTCAAGTGTCTTGCGCACTGGAGACGTATCTTGGGTCTCATGATAGGTCGCCATAGCATCATCGATAATCCGACCAAGCCCGCGACACGACCAACCAAGGTGAGTCTCCAAGATCTGCCCGACGTTCATTCGGCTGGGCACCCCGAGCGGGTTAAGCACGACGTCGACCGGTGTACCGTCTTCGAGGAACGGCATGTCCTCGCGCGGCACGATCCTTGACACAACACCCTTGTTGCCGTGACGACCAGCCATCTTGTCGCCCGGCTGAAGCTTGCGCTTCACCGCCACGAAGACTTTGACCATCTTCATAACGCCAGGTGGCAATTCATCACCGCGCTGGAGCTTGTCGACCTTATCAACGAAGCGGCGTTCTAGGCTCTTCTTGGCGTCTTCGTACTGCTTGTTGATCGCCTCGACTTCACCTTGCGCCTGTTCGTCGGCGAGACCAATCTCCCACCACTGGCTGCGTGGAATGTCCTCCAAGATCTCATCGTCGATCGTAGTGCCCTTACGCGCACCGCGTGGCCCCTTGGCGACTTCCTTGCCAAGCAGCGCATCGCGCAAACGACCATATACGTTGCGATCCAGGATCTGTAGCTCGTCATCGCGGTCTTTCGCGAGGCTTTCAATTTCCTCGCGCTCGATCGCCATCGCGCGCTCATCCTTGTCGACACCGTGGCGGTTGAACACCCGAACCTCAACGATCGTGCCGGCCACACCCGGTGGCAAGCGCAGAGATGTATCGCGAACGTCAGANGCCTTCTCACCNAAGATAGCGCGGAGCAGCTTNTCCTCCGGCGTCATCGGGCTTTCACCCTTTGGCGTGATCTTGCCAACAAGAATATCNCCAGGATGCACTTCTGCNCCGATGTAAACGATCCCAGCTTCGTCCAAGTTCTTCAGCGCTTCTTCCGAAACGTTCGGNATATCCCGTGTNATTTCCTCAGGACCAAGCTTGGTATCCCGGGCCATCACCTCGAACTCTTCAATGTGGATTGAGGTGAATACGTCTTCGGACACAACCCGCTCAGACAGCAGGATAGAGTCTTCAAAGTTGTAGCCCATCCAAGGCATGAACGCGACGAGCACGTTCTTACCGAGTGCCAGATCACCAAGATCCGTTGACGGTCCGTCTGCTACGATCTCACCTTCGCGAACCCGATCGCCAACATTCACCAACGGCCGTTGGTTGATGCAGGTGTTCTGGTTAGAACGCTGGAACTTGCGCAAGCGATAGATGTCCACGCCCGGCTTCGAAGGATCAGTCTCTTCAGTTGCGCGAACAACGATACGAGTAGCGTCCACCTGATCAACAACTCCGGTACGACGAGCCGCAATAGCAGCACCAGAATCGCGGGCAACAACCTGCTCCATACCGGTTCCAACCAGTGGTGCTTCTGCCTTGATCAACGGCACCGCCTGACGTTGCATGTTCGAGCCCATCAGCGCCCGGTTTGCGTCGTCATTCTCAAGGAACGGAATGAGCGCCGCAGCAACCGACACAAGCTGCTTCGGCGAGACGTCGATGTAGTCGACCTTCTCCTTCGGCACCAAGAGCACATCGCCCTGGTAGCGACAGGTTGCCAGTTCGCCAGTCAGGTTGCCTTGCTCGTCGACATCCGCATTGGCCTGCGCAACGTGGTGGCGCATCTCTTCCATGGCAGAAAGATAGACGACCTCATCGGTCACCTGGCCATCACGCACGCGACGATAGGGGCTCTCAATAAACCCGTACTTGTTGACCCGCGCAAACGTGGCAAGCGAGTTAATGAGACCGATGTTCGGGCCTTCCGGTGTCTCAATCGGACAAATCCGGCCGTAGTGCGTCGGGTGAACGTCGCGAACCTCAAAGCCTGCACGTTCGCGCGTCAGACCGCCAGGACCAAGCGCTGACAAACGCCGCTTGTGTGTGATCTCCGACAGAGGGTTCGTCTGGTCCATAAATTGAGACAGCTGCGACGATCCAAAGAACTCNCGGACAGCGGCCGCAGCCGGCTTCGCATTGATGAGATCCTGCGGCATGACCGTGTCGATATCAACAGAGCTCATACGCTCCTTGATGGCCCGCTCCATCCGCAAAAGACCAACGCGGTATTGGTTTTCCATCAACTCNCCNACTGAGCGAACGCGGCGGTTACCAAGGTGGTCGATGTCNTCGATGTCGCCTTTGCCGTCACGAAGATCCACTAGCGTTTTNACAACAGCCAGCATGTCTTCCTTGCGCAGCGTTCGAACCGTGTCCTCGGCATCGAGATCAAGACGCATNTTCATCTTAACCCGACCAACCGCTGAAAGGTCGTAGCGCTCCGGGTCGAAGAACANGCCGTGGAACAGGTTCTCACCAGCTTCAAGCGTTGGTGGTTCACCCGGCCGCATGACGCGGTAGATGTCCATCAGCGCCTGCTCACGGCCACCAGCTTTGTCGAGCTTCAGCGTGTTGCGCATGAACGCGCCAACCGTCACGTGGTCGATATCGAGAATTTCGAATTGCTTGACTTTCTGGTCTTTCAGTTCGGCCAGAAATTCAGCTTCGACCTCGTCGCCAGCCTCACCATGAATGCGGCCATCGCTCATATCAACGATGTCCTCAGCCAAGTACATTCCCGCGAGATCTTCCGACATNACAAGGATTTCAGACAGGCCATTCTCTGCCAGTTCACGCGCCTTACGCGCGGTGATCTTATCGCCTGCCTTCGCGACAACCTCGCCTGTCTTCGCATCAACGAGGTCCGTCGAAGGAGCGGTCCCCCGCCATTTCTCACGAACAAAAGGCATGCGCCAACCGCGCTTTGAATCCTTGATCTTAATCTTGTCGTAGAAGGTCTCGAGGATTTCTTCGTCGTTCAGCCCAAGTGCATAGAGCAACGTCGTGACAGGGATCTTTCGGCGACGGTCAATACGTACATANACGATGTCCTTTGCGTCGAATTCGAAATCCAACCAGGAACCACGGTATGGGATAATCCGAGCGGCGAACAACAGTTTACCAGAAGCGTGCGTCTTGCCGCGNTCATGATCGAAGAACACGCCGGGAGAGCGGTGCATCTGACTGACGATAACGCGCTCAGTACCGTTGATAACGAACGTACCATTCGTCGTCATCAACGGCATGTCGCCCATATAGACGTCCTGCTCCTTCATGTCCTTGACGGAGCGTGAACCGGTTTCCTCATTGATATCAAAAACGATCAGGCGCAGCTTGACCTTCAGCGGCGCTGAGTAAGTCATGTCGCGCTGCATGCATTCTTCGACATCGTATTTTGGAGGGTCGAACTCGTAATGCACAAACTCGAGGGTCGAACGACCGGAAAAGTCAGAGATTGGGAACACTGACTTGAACACAGCCTGAAGGCCAAGATCTGGCCGACCGCCTTCCGGCTCCCGAACCATCAGAAAGTCATCATACGAACTCTTCTGAACTTCGATCAGGTTAGGCATTCGTGCAACTTCACGAATACCACCAAACTTTTTCCGGATACGATTACGACCAGTGAAAGTTTCGGCCATGTGGGCTCCTCATCCTGTTCGCGGGTTGGCTACTGCCCGCGCCGCAAGGGTGCAATGTGCGCTTCAATCAAGCACGCAAGCAGGCAACGACGCCACCATTCACCTGCTAANAAACGGCTCACCAAGAAATCCGATNTGGCGGGTTAAAAACGCCTTCAGATCACTTGGAAAACCGTAACAAACGCTCTCGTTACGACATCCAAAGGGTTCAACCAAGACAATAGCCAAACCCTCTGGATCAAACNGTTAGGTCAGCTCAACAGTAGCGCCGACGTCTTCCAGCTTCTTCTTGATTTCTTCCGCCTCGTCCTTCGGAATATCTTCCTTCACAGCCTTGTCGCCGGCCTCAACCAGCTCCTTGGCTTCCTTCAGGCCCAAACCTGTGATGCCACGAACTTCTTTGATCACGTTGATTTTCTTGTCGCCTGCAGCCTTTAGGATGACAGTGAACTCTGTCTTCTCTTCTTCAGCCGCACCGCCACCAGCTGCAGCGCCAGGAGCTGCTGCAACAGCAACTGCCGCAGAAGCAGAAACGCCCCACTTTTCTTCCAGCATCTTGGCCAGTTCAGCAGCTTCAAGAACAGTGAGACCAGACAGGTCGTCAGCAATTTTAGCTAGATCAGTCATAATTTTCAGTCCTATGCGTTTTGTCTTTTAAGTTGGATCAACGGCGCCCGCAGTCCCATGATTTCAGTTCGACCAATATGCCGTCCTAAGCTGCCTCACCTTGCGAAGCTTTGGCTTGGATGACACGTGCCAATTGTCCACCAGGCTCTTTGACGATACGGGCAATCTTCGTCGCTGGCGCTTGAATAAGGCCAACAAGAGTACCGCGTAGTTCATCGAGCGACGGCAGTTCAGCGAGTGCCTTTATCGCGCTTGCATCCAGTGCACTGCTGCCCATTGCTCCACCCAGGATAACGAGTTTCTCGTTTTCCTTGGCATAGCCGACAGCAACTTTCGCTGCCGTAACTGGGTCTTCCGAATAAGCAAGGCACGTTGGTCCCTTGAACAAATCCGAAATGCCAACCGCAGCGGTGTCCTGGAGCGCAATCTTTGCCAGCCTGTTCTTAGCCACTTTGACGTGTCCTCCGGCGGCGCGCATGCGATCGCGGAAGTCCGACATCTGGGCGACTGAAAGACCAGCATAATGGCTCACAACAATCACGCCCGTGTTCTGAAACACGTCGTGAAGCTGTGTTACGAGCTCGCTTTTTGCAGCTCTGTCCACCTGCTCTCTCCTTCAATTGCAAGCCATCGCAATGTGGCTTGCGGGTTGCACCATGCCATATCGCTCGAAAGCCATATGACGTTTGGCCTGTCCTCGCCGTGCGCAAGGAAACCTTAAGCACGGTGCGACCCACGAAGGCCCAAATCAAAACCAGCAAAGCCGGCCTGACTGATCTCGCGTCTCATGCAGACAGCGCCATCTGCGCGAATTAAGCCGGTCTCAGTGGCGAACCACAGTCGCCGGCATCTGCAATCTCGGACAGGCATGGACCCAAGTCAGATAACAAAGGNCCAGCCTCCGGACACTCNGGCCCGGAACACTGAAGCAGTCTGGTCTCACTCAAAGAAACCAGCCTGCTAATTTCGCTAGGTCAAGCCACTTGCAATTGAACCGTGGTCGACTTTGACGCCGGGCCCCATCGTCGACTTGATCGCAACGCGCTTGATATACGTGCCTTTCGCCCCAGACGGCTTCGCACGGTTTACAGCTTCAACGAACGCTTTGATGTTCTCGGCAAGTTGCTCTTCAGAAAAGCTAACTTTGCCAACACCTGCATGAATAATTCCGGCCTTCTCGACACGGAACTCGATGGAGCCACCCTTCGCGCCCTGCACAGCATCGGTCACGTCCATAGTCACGGTGCCAACCCGAGGGTTAGGCATCAAACCACGAGGCCCAAGGACTTTCCCGAGACGCCCAACCAAAGCCATCATATCGGGTGTCGCAATGCAGCGATCAAAATTGATGTTGCCCTTCTGAACCTCTTCGACAAGGTCTTCGGCACCAACAACATCAGCGCCTGCTGCTGTCGCTTCCTCAGCTTTTGGGCCGCGCGCAAATACAGCGACGCGAACGGAACGCCCTGAACCATTTGGCAGACTGCATACACCCCGAACCATTTGATCGGCGTGCTTTGGATCGACGCCAAGGTTCATTGCAATGTCTACAGTTTCGTCGAACTTTGCCTTTGCTCCAGCTTTGACCGCCTTCACGGCGTCCGACAGATCATACTGCTTATCCCGATCAACACTTTCACGTGCGGCCCGAATTCTCTTACCTGCGTTTGCCATGTGTCCTACTCCGTTACCTGAAGGCCCATCGAACGGGCAGAACCAGCAATAATGCGGGCGGCCTGATCAACATCATTCGTGTTGAGATCGGCCATCTTTGCTTCAGCGATCTCACGAACCTGGGCCATAGTCACCTTGCCAGCAACAGTACGTCCTGGCTCTTGGCTACCCGAGTTGACCTTGGCGGCCTTCTTCAAAAAGAACGACGCAGGAGGCGTCTTCATGTTGAAGGTGAAGGACTTATCAGCAAACACCGTAATCTTCACAGGTATCGGTGTGCCTTGTTCCATGTCCTTCGTTTTGGCATTGAATGCCTTACAGAATTCCATGATGTTAACACCACGCTGACCGAGCGCAGGCCCGATCGGTGGCGATGGGTTGGCTTGGCCTGCAGGGACTTGCAGACTGATGTAGCCGTCGATCTTTTTTGCCATCTAATTCCCCTAATGAGGTGCTACAGATACTACGAGCAAGCTTTTGCTTCCTCTGGGTTTGCGGTTGTCGGACTGGCAATGTCCTCCCGCAGACTTAGCGATCTTCGGAAACACGAGTTCCTTGATCGCCATGAATGGTCCACTGCCCCGCTAGGGAGTGAGCCAATACTTTCTGGATAAGATTTCCCTCTAGGCGACCTTCTCCACTTGCCCGAATTCCAACTCCACTGGTGTCGGACGCCCAAAGATTGACACCGCCACTTTGAGTCTGGCCCGCTCTTCATCCACCTCTTCGACATGACCCGAGAACGATGCAAATGGCCCTTCAGCCACCCGCACCTGCTCGCCAACGTCAAAGGTGATCATAGGCTTCGGTCTTTCCACACCTTCTTCCACCTGGTTCAGAATGCGAGCAGCTTCCTCATCGGAAATTGGCATCGCCTTATTATCTGCACCAAGAAATCCGGTCACCTTTGGGGTATTCTTGATCAGCAAGAAGCCCGGATCAGTCATTTCCATTTTCACCAAAACGTATCCAGGCAAGAACTTTCGCTCAGCCTGAACTTTCCGACCGCGCCTAACTTCCACGACTTCCTCAGTCGGCACGACGACTTCATCAAACAGGTGCTCAAGCCCCGCCTGCTTTGCCCGCTCTTTGATCGCATCTGCCACTTTGCGCTCAAAGTTTGTATAGGCGTGCACAATATACCAGCGCTTCGCCATAGCTTCGTTCACCTGTTTTCCGGTTGCACTCGACGCCCAAAGCCTATCGGCCGATACCCAAAATCAATGACACCAAATACCCTAGCAACTGATCCGCCAGCATGAAGAACAANGCTGACAACACCACCATGATCACCACGGCTATNGTGGTCACGGTCGTTTCTTTTCGTGTCGGCCAAGTGACCTTTGACGTCTCTTGCCTGACTTCCTGAGCGAATTCGAACGGGTTTTTCGCCATGTTTGACCTTATACGTTACCCTACTGAGCTTTGTTGCCCTGAGCCGCCTTGGAAGCCTCACCCAGTTTCCACCCGACGCGCACGAGGTGGCAGGGGCAGCAGGATTCGAACCCGCGACCTACGGTTTTGGAGACCGTCGCTCTACCAACTGAGCTATACCCCTTCGATATCCAACGCTGCGGACCAACACAATANCGCCCGTCACTCCGGAAAACNGCTTATCAGCAAACCAAGCCAGCAANANNCNCCTCGACATCGTTGCTAGCGCGCCAATGTCAAGTTGCAGCTGCCCTCATGGCTCAATNAACTCGCANAAGNCNTCNTCATAGCGCATCNGANAGTGCTTGTCACACTTTTTTTCTTGACTTTGGNTTTTATTTTCCGNGTCGGCAGTCAAAGCCCCANCNNAGGAACATNAAGAGAACGNCGNCACNCAAACATGCAANTTTGANTTGCANCCAAGAACCAGACTGNNACACGGCGAATCGCGAAATGTCGCGATCCGCTAAATTTCTAGAAGCTNCGATGAGCCCACGAGCANAGNCNANCNTTGCGCCTANTCGCTAATAGATNCNAGGCGTTTTACTGACATGCGGAACACCGCATGCCTGGGACTGGCACCGCGCAAACTGCGGTGTTCTGCAGTTTGCCACTAGAAGACTGTCGGTGCCAGCGCACTGAAGTCAGCCGCCCGACCCAACTCCTATTCGCTAATAGATGCGACGACGCCGGCACCGACGGTACGGCCACCCTCACGGATCGCGAAGCGGAGTTTCTCCTCCATCGCAATCGGCTGGATCA
>NZGY01000168.1 GCA_002689605.1 Filomicrobium sp. | reverse complement strand
GCCCATGCTGATCGCGATTGTGTAAGCCTTGCTGGTCAACGTCGTTGGTTTGGTTGAGGTTTGCGAATATCCGAACCCCAGCACTAGAGCCGCGATCATTGTTATGAGCCACGCGTCTCTCAGTTTTGCTATCTTCATTGGTCAATATCCCGACGTTCCGAGATTGACAGCTAACTGATTCGTTCTGGTTTCGCGCACTAGAAGTTATGAAAGAACTTTAAAAAACTATCTTCAGTTGCGGATGAGCCGTTATTCCAAGTGTTGGCTTTCTGACAAGCTTGCAGGCGCGCGAAGGAATAAGACGGCGAGTAATGCGCAGGCCAGTGGCAGCAATGCAAGCAATCGCAATGTCCAAGTCGCGTCGTCGACAGCGTCGAACGCCCAGCCGACTGGGAGAGGGCCGAGAGATGCGCCAATAACGCCTATCATCTGTCCTGTGCCTTGAATGCTGCCGAGGTGTTTACGCCCAAAATAACGTGGCCAGAGGTAGCCGAACATCGTCATAGAGAACGCGTTGTTTAATCCAAACAGCACGGCATAGAGCGCGGCTGATACAGCATCTGTCGTGAGCGTGACGCAAATCAGAGATAGCGCAGTAATGGTAAGGCCGGCAGCGAAGACATAGCGGGTGCGATATGTGTCGAGCGCTTTACCGACGAGTGGCATCGCGCATGCCATTGCAATCGCGGAGATCGTAAAAACCTGCGCTGCCGTTTCGGCGCCAACGCCTTGCCGGGTCATGACTGCAACTTGCCAGAAATGAAGTGTCGTCACGAGCATGGCAATCGAGAACCATCCAATCGAGACGACATAGAAGCTGACTGTACGTAGCGCTTCACCGAGTGTAAGTCCGGGGATGTCCTCGCTCTCATTGCTGTCAGTTTTGGATTGATCCTGTGGTTGTTCTCCATCGGGGCGCAAGCCGACATCTTCCGGCTTGTCGAATACAAGAAACAAAAGTGGTGGCAGGAATAGCAACCATGTCAGAAAGCCTAGTATCACCCAGGCTTGGCGCCAGCCATATTGTTCGATGAGCCATTGGCCGAGGGGCGGGTGGATGGCCATGGATACACCGAAGCCGAGGGCCATCAACCCCATCGCGAAGCCACGCTGTTTTGCAAACCATTGTGAGACGAGGTTGGCGCTTCCGAGCATGAGGGAGCCCTGGCCAAAGAAACGCAACATCGCGAAACCGACAGCTAACCACAGCACGTTGGCGGCTGCACCAAACAGCATGCAGGCGATGCCAAGTAAGCCGGTGATGACCAGCATGGCAGCGCGTACGCCGAAGCGATCCACCAACCGACCCGTCTGGGGGAGCAGGAAAGCGGCTACGAGTGTTGCTGCGCCGTAGGCCGTCGCCAGGGATGCACTAGAGATGCCGAGGTCTTGACTGATAGGGCCAACAAAAACACTGAACGTGTGCGATTGTCCCGGGCCGCTGACAAAGATGCCAAGCGACGCGACCATGACCATGGTCCAGCCGTAGAAGAAGCGATTGTTGGCAATCGCCACTGCCCCATGCCGGGTCGCGTTGATCAATTTGAAGCCTCAGTGTGTTGTGTCGAGTGAAGCTAGCATGTTCGTCCCTTTAGTCAGCGCGACATTGTGGGCGCAGGTTGCGAAATCAGCCTTCTGAGATTGAATTGGAAGTTTGGTCGAACGTGCAATGCACGTAGGTTGGTAGGTTTGATCTCGTTGTCGTGCGCATTATGATGGTGGCATGTGTAATCTCTATTCCATGACTGCAACGCGCGACGCGGTAATCCGATTGTTTCGAGTTGGGCACAATCGCGCTGCTGCTTTTGATCCGGTCAGTGCAATTTTTCCTGGACATACGGCGCCAGTGGTTCGCCTTGCCGATGATGGCGATCGAGAGCTTGTCATGATGTCGTGGGGTTTTGTGCTGCCGCAAACGGATAAGGCAGCGAAGCGCGTTACCAATGCGCGCGATGACAAAGTGAGAGCGAGTGCATTTTGGCGGTCGTCACTTGTTGAACGTCGTTGTCTGGTGCCTGTTACATCATTCAGCGAACCGAAAGGTCGGTCACCCGCTGTCTGGCACTGGTTCGGTTTGGATGAGATGCGGACGCCATTTGCTTTTGCCGGTATTTGGCGTTCCTTCAAGGGCAAGCTGAAATCGGATAGCGAGGAGGTTGAGCTGCAGACCTATGCATTCCTGACCACGACACCGAACGCTGTTGTTCGGCCTGTACATCCCAGTCGGATGCCGGTGATGCTGTCCAACGCGGATGACATGCAGATGTGGCTTGAGGGTTCGCCGGAGCAAGCATTCGGTTTGGCACGTCCTTACGCAGATGACGGCATGTCTGTGCTGCAAGCTGGCGCGATGAAGGAGGACCTGCTTGGCAGAAATGGTTCGGTGGATGAGCCGGAGCCATTCGGTCGATTGTTGTAGCGTTGATGATCTGATGGCGTGTGGATCAAGGGCTGCAAATCTGCGGTTTCTCCGGAAGATGGTCTGAGTCTTTGGCTCTGTTCGGCTCCAGTGTAGAATTGCGCGTTAGCCAATGGCACCGGCCAGGCAGTGCCGGGGTGTAAGTCGGTCACCGTCGCGCTCGATCATGCGGCGCCAGCCGAGGTAGCTTGGCAGGTATTTTGAAGCGACGCCCTTGAAGCGCGCCATCCAGCCCTTGAAGCGGCTCTAGTAGGCGCTGACGTTCTGGGTGTGATAGCAGCCGACAGTTCTCTCGCCGTGACTGGCAACGAGTACCATCTGGGTGATGCCGGTCTCGGCCGCGAAGGCCTCGTAAGACTTGTTGCCGTCGGTGACGAGCACGGCATCCTTGGCGACGACGGGCTTGAGATGCGCGCGGATCGCCGCAGCGCTGAGGTCGGTGAGGATCGCATCGGTAGTCTCGCCATGGCGATCGCGGACGATCAAGATGGCATCGTGCTCGTCAGTGGAAAGTCCTGGTTTCTTAGCCTTGCCGCCACGTTTCCTGGGTGCACGGCCGACCAAATTGCGCGAGCCCTTGGCCGACTTGAGAATGAACGTCTCATCCGCCTCGACGATGCCGGTCACTGAGACAGCCTTCTTGTCCTTGGCCGCCGCGAGGAAGCGATGACGCCAGCGAAACGAGGTCTCCAGATGAATGTCGGTGCGCGCCGCCGCCTTGCGCAGGCTTACACCGTCGACGAGTGCGCGGGCATAGTCGAGCCACTTTTCGCGCAGCCTGAGCCCTGCCAACGGCGTGCCCGTCAGCGCGTTGAAGGTGCGCGCGCACGCCTTGCACATGTAGCGTTTGAGATCGGAGGCCGAGCCCCATGGTTTGAAATCGGCCGCGCCGCAATGACCACACGCCGGCGCCGCCGCGAACCGCGTCTCGATCAGGGCGACGACCTCCTCGCCCGAGCCCGTCGCCGTCAGCGCCTCGACGAGCGCCTCGCGCTGGACCTGGCTGAGATCCCCAAAATGCTCGACAAGTGCCTGAAAATCCTGAGCCTTCATGGTATCCTCGCTAGTGACCAACCGTCTGTTAGCAAGGTGTCACAACATTCAGGCAGAACAAAGCCACTTGATCAGATTAGTGTCGCCACAAACCAGCATTCGCGTGAACTCTAAAACTGATCAAAAAGACAGAACTCTTCTACTTCATGGCCGCACTCGAGCCCCATGACGGTTCAACCCCGGTNTAGTTGTGCCAGAGCAATCAACTAACACGATCTCTTCGCCGCGGTTAGATTGAGAACCTTGCACTGGAAGTAAGACTGCGACATTGATGTGAAATCTAAAAGGCTTCTTTCCGTGGTTATGATCGGGTCTGTCACGCAGCTGTCACCTGCTGGCGATAGATGAAATTGCTCCGCGAACAGATGGTCGTAGAGAAGCGCGGTCCGTATTGATGGTCAGGTCCCAGTAGAGGTAATCGCATGTCCAAAATCGAACCTTCAGAGCTTTCTTTTGACGAGTTTGATGAGATCGATAATTCACGTCGGCAAGAGTCGGATTTCGATGTCGTTGTTGAAGAGGCGCTGTCGCGCCGTGGTTTCATGGGTGGCGTTCTGGCGTTCGGCACCGCCTCGTTCCTGATGGGCACCTCAGCGCTGACACCCGCGCATGCGAAGGGCCGTTTCGCATTCGAGGCCGTTCCGGCCAGCACCGAGGACACGATCGTTGTACCAAAGGGCTACAAGTGGCAGACTTTGGTCAACTGGGGCGACCCGCTCTGGTCAAAAGGCGCCGCGTTCGACCAAACCACACGCGGCACCGGCGAGAGCCAGGAAACAGCGTTCGGCGACAACAACGATGGTATGGCGCTGTTCTCAGCCGGAGAGGGCCGTATGGTCTTGGCGGTCAACAATGAGTACACGAACCGCTCGATCATGTACGGCAACCGCGAAACCAAATTACCAGAAACGGCTGACGACGTGCGCAAGGGCAAGGCCGCACACGGGGTTTCCGTATTCGAGGTCAAGCAGGCCGATGGCAAATGGTCGGTCGTCAAGGACTCGTCCTACAACCGCCGCATCACTGCCGACAGCCCGATGGATCTGACCGGCCCCGCTGCCGGCAATGACATGCTTAAAACGGCTGCTGATCCAACCGGCACGAAATCACTGGGCACCTGGAACAATTGCGGCAACGGGCGCACTCCATGGGGCACCTACCTTGCATGCGAAGAAAACTTCAACGGCTACTTCTCATCCAGCGACGAGGATATTGAGTTGCCGGAAGCGTTCAAGCGCTACGGCATCAAGACGAAAGACTGGGGCTACGCCTGGGGCAAGTTTGATGACCGCTTCGATATCTCGAAGAACCCAAATGAACCAAATCGCGCTGGCTACATCGTCGAGATTGATCCACTCGATCCGAAGTCGACGCCAAAGAAACGCACCGGCCTTGGCCGCTTCAAGCACGAGAACGCCGAAGTTGACGTTGCGGCCAACGGCAAGATCGTCGTCTACATGGGTGATGATGAGCGCGGCGAATATCTCTACAAGTTCGTCTCATCCGATGTTTACGTGCCGGGTGGTGACACCTCGACACTGCTCGACAAGGGCACGCTCTATGCTGCGAAGTTCAACGCCGAAGGCAAGGGCGAGTGGCTGGCGCTAACGCCTGAGACAACCGGTATGGCAAGCGCTGCCGAGATCTGCATACACACGCGAATGGCTGCCTTAGCCGTCAAAGCAACGACGATGGACCGTCCAGAGTGGGTTGCCTCGAACCCTAAGAAGGCCGAGGTTTACTGCGCGCTGACGAACAACAAGAACCGGGGCAAGAAGGCCAATAAAGGCGGTGACCCGATGCCTGTAGATGGCCCGAACCCTCGCGAGGCCAATAAGTACGGCCAGATCGTGCGCTGGCGCCCAGAAGGCGGCGATCACACGGCAACCGGTTTTACCTGGGATCTCTACGTGCTCGCTGGCAATCCGGCGGTACACACTGGCGCCGGTGATCTCAACGCCGGTTCACGCAACGTGACGACTGATAACTTCTTCAACTCACCGGATGGTATCGCGTTCGACAGCGTCGGCATGCTGTGGATACAGACGGACGGCAAGTATTCCAACAAGGGCGACTTTGAGGGCATGGGCAACAACCAAATGTTGGTTGGCGACCCTGTCACTGGCGAGATCCGCCGCTTTCTTACCGGCCCGAAAGAGTGTGAAGTTACCGGCATCACGTTTTCTCCGGACCGCCGCACCGTATTTGTTGGAATCCAGCATCCAGGCGAAAAGGGTGACAGCCACTTCCCCGATGGCGGCAAGACCGTACCTCGCTCTTGCGTCGTCGCAATAACCCGCGAAGACGGTGCCGTGATCGGTTAAGCGCTCAAGAATTCTGCGATTGAGATGATTGTAGGCGGCTCGCTCAGTAGGGCCGCCTTTTTTGCACTGTCCTCGTTGATCCCGACAAACCGACGCTATATCGGCGGCTATGAACATATAGACACGGGGCCAAACATCTTAACTCGCCACTCCGGCAGCTGGCTGGTGCCAGAACGCATTGAATTTCCTATCCCATTTGGACTGAGTGCATAAGCCGAGGATGGCGGGAGAACACGTGCGTTGGTCCAGCGGCAACTCGACCTCTAAAATCGACGTGAGAATGCTTGCTTGATGATCACCGCGCGGTCATGGAGCATCCTGGACTATCCATCTATGTTAAAAGGAGCTGTCGGATCATCGAACTCAAATAATTCTAGCAGAAGATTATCGGGTGCCGCGATCATCACATACCGCCAACCGTCTTGCTGACGTAGGCCATGTGGTGAGGTTAGACCATCAGCCTGAAGCTGTGCCGAGACGTCACGAAGACGATTGACCCGTATACCTAGATGGTGGACCACGCCACGAGCATTGTCTCGAGGAGGCTGATCGTAAAGATTTAACCGACCTCGGCCGATGCCTAACATAACATTGCGGGCACCCGCGTTCTGGCCGTCGAAAAGAACGCGTGCCTTGAGATGGCGTTGCCACCACGCGATCGTCACATCGATATCGCTCGCGAAAATATGTGCGTGATGTAGGTTCAAAGTCTTGTCCTTCGCCAGTCGTCCGGCGTGCGTGCCGTTACTCATTGAAGTTCCGCACAAAGCCGTCTTCAATCAAACGAAGCACTGGCTTCGGCACAAGTTGGACCGTTCTAGAGCAAGATCGTTCCGGATGGAATCACCGTTCGACTTGCTCACTTTGTTGGCCGGAACGTGAATCTTGTTCTACTCAACAAGTTTAGAGGCCGATTCACGTTTAGATGGATGCTCCAAGCGCTTCCATCTGAAACGATCGGGCTCTAGGGTTTTTTTGCGCTGTTCTGCAACTTGTCTCCGGCTTCTTCTATTGCCAGATTCCTTATCGCAATTGCCGCGCGCAACTGCGCGAGATCGGCTGTCAGTTGCTCTATACGTTCTTGCTGCGCAGCTATCATTGCTTCTGCCACTGCCAGTTCAGTCCGTGCAGCTGTCGACGTGCTCTCAGCTTCAGCATGCGCTGACTGTTGTTCTGAGATCGCGAGACAATCCTTGGCGTAGAATTCTATACCCTTAAAACGCACGAACTTGATCGGGTCATTTGCGCCTCGCTCAACACCGGCAGCATCAAAGTCAGCAATAACATCGCTGCCGAATTCCAATCCGCACTCGAACGCCCGACGCTTCATGATTGGCTTACGGCCACTTTCAAGCCGAAACACTGTACGTGCCAGATTCCACCTGTTGTCGACATCGGCGAGGTCGATTGGCTCATCCTCTGTTAGCCGGCGACCAAAGTACTGTTCCGAAAACTTGAGATAAGGGGCCAGATAAAACTTGCGAACAAAACTTGTGACGGACGTTCGTCCAGATATTGCAAGCGAAAGTTGCCTCAATGTTGGTTTGCCATTTGGGCCAAATCCTGACTTCTCCAACCGACTGCCATTTCGTGCTCGTTTTATGATCCAATACTACCAGGCACCAATTCCGGACTGCACGCTGTTAAAGGCAATGATCTGGTTTTGATCAGCATCACCAATGAACATTGATGGGTTTAGGCCCAGCCACTCACGAATGTATCGCGGCATCTGAGAAAGTAGCATATTGCGCGGCAGGGTTAGCGCTGCGAAGTTACAGGTGCGTTCACTTTTGGGCCGTGGAACTTTGGTCCTAGTTGAAGTGGACAACGCTCCCTTCTCTAACGCGTAGGGACATGTCACGTATCTCGCGTGCTCGGTATGTTCCTCAATCATCTGCTGAGAAGCGCTATCTCGTTTACTTGAAGATGAGCGCGCGGGGGGGATATTTTCGAGGTGCTCAAACACTAACACCTCCTGGACCATCACAGATTCACAGTCTTGATTCTGAAAA
>NZGY01000167.1 GCA_002689605.1 Filomicrobium sp. | reverse complement strand
GGAGCTGGCAAGACGACTGTTGTGCCCCTGGCATTACTTGATGCTGATTGGTTGGGTGGCACAAAGATTCTGGTCGTTGTTCCGCGCCGTCTCGCAGCGCGCTCAGCGGCGGAGCGTATGGCTGAGTTGCTTGATGAGCGTGTTGGAGCAACGATTGGTATACGCGCACGATTGGCTTCGAAAATCGGACAAGCAACCCGCATCGAAGTTATCACCGAGGGTGTCTTCACTCGGATGGTGATCGACGATCCAGAATTGGCGGGTGTTGGAGCAGTCATATTCGACGAATTTCACGAGCGAAGTCTGGAGGCTGACTTCGGGCTCGCTTTGTGCATTGATGTTCAAGCGGCGCTGCGCGAAGACCTGAAGATTATCGTGATGTCGGCCACTCTTGATGGCGATCGGATTTCTGCGGCGCTAGCCAATGCTCCTGTCATTGAGAGCGAGGGGCGTGCGTTTCCGGTGCAAACCCACTATGTTGGTAGTGAACAACACGAACGGCTTGAGCAACGGGTGTGTCATNCTGTTCTCAGGGCNCTGCACAATGATNAGGGTTCGTGTCTCGTATTCTTACCAGGGCAGGGTGAGATACGTCGAACTGNAGATNTTCTCAGTCAGAACCTNGATGATGCGACNGTTGAGATCTTACCGCTCTATGGCGGGCTTACTTTGGAAGCTCAAAGAGCTGCNATCCAACCGTGCCGCAATGGAAAAAGAAAAGTCGTCCTCGCAACCGCNATTGCTGAAACGTCGATCACAATCGATGGAGTTCGGATTGTCGTCGATAGTGGTTTTGCGCGGGTNCCACGGTTTGACGTAGGTGCCAGGTTGACCCGTCTCGAAACCNTACGAGTTTCAAGGGCAAGTGCTGATCAACGGCGCGGACGTGCAGGCCGAACAGAGCCGGGTGTTTGTTATCGGTTGTGGAACGAGCCTGAAACGCAGGGGCTACGACCGTTCGAAGCGCCAGAAATTCAATCAGCTGACCTCACCGATTTGGTTCTGGGTTGTGCAGCATGGGGTGTCGCTGATCCGACGAAACTGCAGTGGATTGATCCACCGCCGCAAGGGGCATTGGCAGCTGCATCTCGCAATCTCGTTGACTTAGGAGCGCTCGATNCCAGGAGCAACATTACTGCGCATGGCCAGCAACTAAGGGCCCTGCCATTGCCTCCGCATCTGGGGGAGATGCTGTTGTNNGGAACCGCTTGCGGANAAGNACAACGGGCAGCTGAGTTGTGCGCCTTACTGGTGGAGCGTGGAGTTGGCGGGACGTCGGTTGATCTTGAAGACCGACATAAGAATTTCATGAACGCCCGNGATCGCAGAAGCATTCAGTTGAAAGAACTGGTCCAGCAATGGGTGCGGCAGGCCAGCAAGCTTGTATCTCAGGAAGCAATTATTGATGGCAGGACCCAGCTATCAATGGCGCAGTTGTTGGCCAGTGCCTATCCTGACCGAATTGCCAAGCGCCGTGTTCAACGAGGCCAGTTTCTGCTCGCGAACGGTCGTATCGGACAGATCGATGAGGCTGCCCCACTTTCTGGCACTGATTTTTTGGTTGTGGCTGAGATGCAAGGAACGGCTGCGCGCGCTCGCATTCTGAGCGCTGCTCAGTTGCAGCCTGATGAACTGAATGCAGTCGCGTCTGATCGGATAGAAGAGGTGATGGAGGTCTCTTTTGATNGTCAGGCCAAAGCGGTGCGTGCCGATCTGGTTCGCCGCTTGGGTGCAATCGTACTGCAGCGTGAGAACCGGCCTGTCGCACGCGACGAAGCTACAGCGGCTGAGCTTGCGCGNGGGATGGTTGAAGATCTCGGCTTTGATGNCTTGCCCTGGAGTAAGGCGCAGCTGCAGCTAATGGCNCGCGTGGCATTCTTGAAAAGCAGTGATCCAGAAANTCTATCGCACTGGCCTGANTTATCTGAGACGGCACTTCGCGGGACGCATGCTGACTGGTTGGCACCTTTCCTTTTGGGGAAAGCAAGCGTTGCAGACGTTTCAGCCAATGATCTCGCAGCAGCTTTGGAGAGCCTGATCGATTGGCAACAACGCCAGCGCGNGGATCAGGAAGCTCCTACGCATTTTGTTGCGCCAACTGGGCATCGACACACGATTGATTACAGCAGCGAGAATGCGCCGGAGGCCTCGCTTCGTGTGCAGGAACTATATGGTCTTAAACAACACCCCGTTGTTGCTGAGGGTCGGCTGCCACTGACCTTGTCTTTACTTTCACCAGCCGGGCGACCAATACAAGTAACTCGAGACTTACCTGGGTTCTGGGCTGGCTCCTGGCGTGATGTGAAAACGGAAATGANNGGTCGCTATCCGAAACACGTCTGGCCTGATGATCCGGCCAACGCCGTGCCGACAACGCGAACCAAACCAAAACTAGGTAAAAGTTGACCTTGCTCGTTACCTGAAGACTTAACCATCATGCTCGACGTCGCTGAAGCGTCAAAAGTGCTCCTTCGCGATCAATTAAATTCTGTCGATCGATGATCTAGGTAAACACGTACTTAAGTCGGTCGTGTCTTTTTGTCAGCGAATACCAGACTTCTCCTAATGAAAGCGGACGCCCCCTTCTGAAAAAGATCGGTTTATTGGCTCGGGCAGCCTTTCTGAACTCCCGATATGCCGGATCATAGGGATACCGTCGTGCGAGTGCTGCCATTCGGGCTGCGTCTTTGGCGCCAAGGAAGTGGGCGACATACAATTCACCAGGTGTTGGGCGTCGGCCAAGATGGCGCGCGAGCGTCTTGGCGTTTTGTTGGGCCAGCCTTGCCGCAAAGAAAGTGGCGAGTTGTGTGTTGTATCGCAATCCGAGAATATGGCGGCGCGCTCGTCTTGAATGAACCACGTACCGGCCACCCCGTGTTCGCCTGATGTGCCTCGCTAGGCTTGGCATTCCGAGACAGGCGCCATCACGCGCAAACGCTTGCAACCACGTTTGCTCAATGAATTGGAACATTCCACGAGCGCTGGATGTTCTGGCAGCGGCTCCAGACTTGAAGTTACTTTCACGTGCTGCTGTAGCTGCAAGATAAAGAGGGCTGACCCCTGTAACATGGGCGGCTTTCCAGATTGCTCGACCTGCATGACGTGGGACGTAAACCGGTCTCGTATGTGATGTTCGCCAATTGTAGCGGAGGTCAATCAGCCCGTCCTGGCGGAAGTCGCAGCTGTTGCGATAGGTTGGCGCTAGGTTGTAGCGGCCCACGTGCATTTCGCTGGTACGCTTGAAACTTGTTGCGCAGCCGGCACAAAGCATTGATAGAGCTATAACTATGGCAGGCCGTAGACAGCGGAGACCCGCGCCTTGTTTCTGGCCGTTCTTGACTTCGTAATCGATGGCATCTGGCGGCGTTTTTGTAGGGCGCACGACAGTGCCAGGTAAACTGGCGTAAGGCATAGAAGGGCCTCGCCGCACTGGCATATGCCAGTGCGGATACTAGTAGCGACACGCTTCATGCGTGATGGAATGCGCCTCGTATCCGCTGCCAGGCTATTCATGTCCTGGGGCTTCGTGGGGGAGGTAAACTACATGCATCCCTGTGTGCAGTTTGGAGCATGTCACCAATTTCACGATAAATGGATGAGATTAGCGTCCAAATTTTAGGCCAAGTTCCATCAAATTCTTAGAAATTTTTCGCGTAAAAAGAGGTATGTTGAAGTCGATCAAAATCGACCGGATTGCGTAAGAACTTGTTCACCATCGCGGGCACCGTCGCCGGTTCTTGCAACCGCCCTGTTGACTAGAGCTTCGCCATGTACAGCTGCGAAAAAGAATACTGACACGAGGTGTCAGCAGCCGTGTGCTAGAGCCCGATCGTTTCAGATGGCAGCGCTTGGCGCATCCATCTGAAACGTGAATCGGTCTCTAAACTTATTGAGTAGAACAAGATTCACATTCCGGCCAATAAAGTGAGCAAGTCGAACGGTGATTCCATCCGCAACGATCTTGTTCTAGGCATCAGGGTAGATCCGGTGGACGCTTTCCTAGCCTTTCGGCAAACCGATCCTGAAATTTGGGCCATGCTTCAGGATTGATAAGGCGCGGTGGCACACGAGCCTCAAAGATGTCGATCCACTGCTCTGCTGCCCAAACACCCATATTGGTCATAGCCTCTTCAGTCAGCCCGGCATGGTGTGGCGTAGCAATTACGTTGTCGAACTGCAAAAGTGGATGATCTTTGGGGGTCGGCTCCTCCCACCAGACGTCCAATCCAGCACCAGCTAACTGCTTAGCTTCTAGTGCTTTGGCTAATGCATCCTCGTCGTGAATTCCACCGCGCGCAGTTGAGATGAAGTACGCCGTTGGCTTCATCTTTTCGAACGCAGCGGTGCTGATCATTCCGAGCGTCTCTTCCGAACGCGGACAGTGTATCGAGATGTAGTCGCTCGTCGTAAAGAGCGTCTCCAAATCAACTTTACTTGCCCCACGTTTCACAACCTCGTCTTCATCGACATACGGATCGTAAGCAATGACGTTCATACGGAAAGCCTTGGCAATTTCGGCTGTCCGCATTCCGATATGGCCAATTCCAACAACACCAAGCGTTTTGCCGTAGATGTCGTTCCCTGTGAAGCCTGCGCGGCTCATCCGATCAATGGCGCGCATACCTCGATCAGCAGCGGTAATTTTCTTGGACAGACCCAAGATCAGGCCAAACGTGTGCTCCGCAACGGCCTCATTGTTGGTGCCAGACTGATTGCAAACAATGATGCCGTTGTCCGTACAGGCATCGACATCAATCATGTCGTAGCCGGCGCCTGTCGAGCAGGCCACCAGAAGGTTTGGCATCCGCTCTATGAAGGCGCGGTCCGGCAAATATCTTGGATCGAGCTCTGTTCGTGGCATGACCTGATAGCCATGCATGGTCTGTAGCTCTGCCTCGTTGGAAGCTTGTTCGGCACCGTAGACAAGATGCACAAGATCAACCGTATCGCTCTCGGTCAGGATCTCGACAGCATGACCACCCATCCAAGTTTCAAAATAGACGACTTTGGCGATATTGGCTGCCATTGTATTCCTCGTTCTCTGGTGCTCCGCTATGTGTGCCCAATTGTAAACGGATCGCAATCACGCATGGAATGAGCATATCCATAGGCTGGTCTCGCTTTGCGCTTGCCGGATGCACCGCATAAACTGCGAGCGCAATTGAAAAAAAGTTTGTGGAGCGCTGTCATGACCAACCAAGTCTTTGATCTGAGTGGCAAGGTTGCGCTGATTACTGGTGGAAATGGTGGCATCGGATTAGGGATGGCCGAGGCCATAGCAAGCGCCGGAGCCGACATCGCGATTTGGGGCACCAACGCAGACAAGAATGCGGCTGCCAAAGAGAAGCTGACAGCCATAGGCGTCAAAGCTGAAGCGTACGTTTGCAATGTTGCTGACCACGCAGCCGTCAATGACACAATGGCCAAGACGCTTAGCACCTTTGGCCGGATTGATGGTTGCCTCGCCAATGCGGGCGTCACCGGTCGCGGCCCGAAGTCTTTCATGGACATTTCACGTGAGGAATGGCGCCGGGTTTTGTCCGTCAATCTCGATGGCACGTTCTACACTCACCAGGCGGCAGCGAAGCACATGGTCGAGAGAGCAGAGAATGGCGACCCTGGTGGGCGGCTCGTCGCCGTCTCAAGCCTCGCGTCAATCTCAGGCCCTGCGCGAAACCAACACTATGCAGCCAGCAAGGGCGCGCTCAATTCTCTGACTTATGCGCTGGCAGTGGAGCTCGCCCGATACGGCATAACGGCAAATGCAATCCTGCCGGGTTGGATCGAGACCGATATGACAGAGAACCTGATGTCGAACGACAAGTTTTCTCAGAATGCGGGCATGCGAATACCGGTCCGTCGGTGGGGAAAGCCCGACGACTTTGGAGGGATTTCCGTCTACCTGATGAGTGATGCCTCTTCATACCATACAGGCCAATGCCTGCAGATTGACGGCGGCTATTGGCGGTTCTAACCAGCCTCCAATCGACTGCATTTTCAGTTGGGCATAGGGCAGTTTCAGACGACAAATATTAGATGGAATGGTTACAATGCAAGATGCTGCACACGGTCTTCGAGAAAACTACGAGCGCGACGGCTATGCCTTCCCGATACGTGTGATGAGCACGGAGCAAGCAGCGAATTATCGATCGCAACTGGAAGCAGTTGAGGCCCAGTGCATTGGAGACGAGGAGAAGTCCAAGGCCATCCGGACGCTTGCCAACTTAGTGTTGCCGTTCGTAGATGAGATCACCAAGAACGACTCCATTACCAAACCGGTTAGCGAATTGATTGGCGAGGACTTGCTGGTCTTTGGCGTCTCACTTTTTGCAAAGGATGCGAGAAGCACGTCCTATGTCAGTTGGCATCAGGACTTGCACTACTGGGGACTGGACAATGACGAAGAGGTGACCGCCTGGCTAGCTCTGTCGCCAGCTACTGTCGAAAGCGGGTGCATGCGGTTCGTCCCTGGTAGCCATCATACAATTCTGGAACACTCGGACACATTCCACGAGGACAATCTGCTGACACGCGGTCAGGAGATTGCTGTTGAAGTCGATGAGAAACATGCTGTCGATGCCGTTCTGCAACCCGGTGAGATGTCTCTTCACCACGGGCGGTTGTTGCATGCCTCGAACCCCAACTCCTCCAATGATCGCCGTATCGGGCTTGCCATAAGATATATCACCACCAAGCAAAAACAGGCAGTTGGCGGTGGCACTATTACAATGTTGGCGCGTGGCAGAGACGCCTACGGCAACTTCAAGCTAGGGACGGCACCGCAGGAAGTCATGGGAGATTCTGAGATGGCACTGTGGCGGCGAGCAACGGGTGCCAAGGAGCAGATCCTGTACCGTGAAACAACGTAGGTTTATGTGACCTGCCCATCGTACTTGTTGGTTCCAAGAAATCTCATTGGGTCATTCTGAGAAACAATGCCCAACAACGCAAAACCCGCCGGGAAGAGATTCTCCAGCGGGTTTGTTTTTTATCTCCAGCAGAGTTGATCAGGCCTGCACCGAGATGCCGGAACAGGCCTGTTGGGCTGCATCGCTAACCGTAGATGTAGGCTGGTAACCACAGTGCGATCTGCGGGAACATCATGATGAATATCAGACCAATCAACTGAATTACCATGAACTGCATCATACCGATGTATATGTCCTTCAGATCCCACTCAGGTACCACGCCTTTGAGGAAGTAGGCCGAGAGCGCCACGGGAGGCAACAGCCAGGCCGTCTGGAGGTTCACGGCGACA
Source organism: Filomicrobium sp. (assembly GCA_002689605.1). Taxonomy (GTDB): domain Bacteria; phylum Pseudomonadota; class Alphaproteobacteria; order Rhizobiales; family Hyphomicrobiaceae; genus Tectiglobus. The sequence continues at coordinate 614 of NZGY01000167.1, read as the reverse complement.
AGTATCGCGAACCAGGTCAACAACTGCGCGCGTTCCATACCGAACGGCTCGCTGAAAGACTCAACCACTGGCAGCAGAATTGGAACGATAATCAGAACGATCGGAACCCATTCTAGCGGCCACCCCAGCAAGAAGATCAACGCCATGATCGCGATCAGAATAACGATCGGCGAGAGATCCATCGAGAGCAGTAGCTCGGTCAGCATCTTCGGCGTCCCCAGACTTGAGAACACCGCACCGAAGAAGTTGGAAGCCGCCACCAAGAACATAATGAGGACTGTAATTTCCAACGTCTTGATCAAGGCATCATAGAAGTCTGTCGGTGTGAACTTCAGATACATCATGCTCAAGACGATCGAGCCGAACGCACCGCACGCGGCCGCTTCAGCAGGTGTTGCCCAACCCAGCAGGATGGAGCCCAGTGCGAAAGCGATTAGGATTGTCGGAGGCACCAGGCCTAAGAAGAACTCCTTCCACAGGTCGGAGAAGAAGAAACCGCCAGGCTTCAACGCACGCGACGCATAGTAAACGCCTGCCATAAGTGCGAGCCAACCAGCTGCGAACAGGATGTTGGTGAAGAGGAGATAGAACAACATGCCAAGGCCAAACATGAC
>NZGY01000166.1 GCA_002689605.1 Filomicrobium sp. | reverse complement strand
TAATTTTCATTGGTACTAACAATCGGGCAATATGAGCTTCGCGAGCGCGTGAGCTTCCTGGAACGAAGACTCGAGGGGGACAGTCGATTGTCAGGGCGCGGGGCCACGCGGTGACCCNAATGGGGCGCGGGGCGACGCGGGTCGACGGCGCGGATCAGGGGAGACGCGGCGGCGGCGGCAATCGAAGAAAGAAAATTTCTGTTCTATTTTGGGNTAACGACCCAATTTCNCNCANTTCNNNCAGAAAATCCNNGNGAAACGNGNGAAANGAGGTCGTTACAAGGAAAGAAAAAATGTTGANCATTTTNCCAGANNTGGTCAGGCTGGAGGAACTGAACGCGCCGAGGGGCGCGGCCAGATCCCCTCAGTGACCAAGTGCCCGCGCGGCACAGCGCGCGCGCCCCCACCAAAACTGTGAAAACGGTTTAGGCGCGATTTACGCTGTGACGCGTGCAAGTAACGATGAGTACCACGATGACCCCACAAGCCCATGTCGCAGCGCTGCACGCGCTGCACTTGTCGGTTGGGATTGAATCCAACAAGCTTGCGGGAGTTTTATCGACTGTTAAGGTCCCGGACGACGATGCCGCGAAGGCTTCGTTGCAGGGCGTCCTCAAGAGTGCACTGAGGCCGCCAGAGGCATGGTCGAACCTCGAGAATGGAGCTGAGCTCGAAGAGCATCTGAATGGCATTCTCGAGAGCGACGAGGCGACCAGGCTGCTGGTCGAGGTGCTGCAGGCTGCAGCCACCGCAGACATGGCAGCTCAGGTCGAGGCCACGAAGGTCAAAGCCATGGCAACCATCGGGGGGGTCGCTGCGAAGCTTAACGATCACAAAGACACCCTCGAGGTGTTGCATAAGGAAGCACCTGCATTGATTGCCAGTGCTAACATGGCTAAGAATCGTGCGCTGAAAGTCACGGGTGCCTCGGGCATGTCACAGCCTGAGGTGCTGCAGAAGTGGGAAGATTCGCACGACAAGATCCTGAAACTGCATTCGCAGCTGGTAACAGCTAAGGATAAGCACACGGAATACGTGGAGAAGCTGGGGCTCTCATATGAGATGCCAGATGGCACTACATTCACGTTCAGTGGCACCGATGCTGAGCAGGCTGCAGCGCGGAAGGCGATGCGCGAGGATGCGAAGGATCAGAAGAACCTGCAGGAGGTTAAGCAGGTGGCCATATATAGCGCACATGGCATCGATGGAAACGTGGTGGCATCTGCCAAGGATGAGCACAAGCATTTCGAAGTTCCTAAGCACCTGAAGACAGGGGACTACGAGAAGCTGAAGCGTGATTACACGGCATGGTCGACAGACCCCTGTGTCATCAAGGCATACGATCTGCTTATGCACGAGCTGGATTACATGTTCAACGCAGTGGATCCCATCAGGGCGATGCACCTGCTCCCTCCCAGCCTGCTGGAAGGATTCACTCCGAAGCCTGGAGTCACGGTCTCGGATGAGTTCAAGGCAGAGAGGGACCTGCAGAACAAGGCGCTGTATGATGAGCTGTATGATGGGTCTACCAAGGAGATCAGGGACTGGCTGTCTCAGATCCACAGCGTGGGTCAGGATGGCGCGTTCAAAGTCGAGATCGAGCCGGGTGATGGCGTCAGGTACATGTACTGCCTGCTGTCAGAGCACGTCAAGTTCACGGCTGCAGACCAGACAACCCACATGACAGCTCTGATGAACATGAGTGGCCTGTTTGCACCTGGCACACAATCCACTCTCAAGTCTGTGGAGCGGGCTCGTACACTGCTCAGGGAGGCGAAGAAAGTGGGTGTCATGCCCACATATGACATGTGTGGCAGAATGGCTATCAAGGCGATGGAGCAGATCGATGGTGTGCGGGACAAACTGCGTACCAACCAGCTGCTGGAGCCTGAGGTGCTGTCACTCAAGACTTTCGATCAGCTGGACTGCACGAAGATCCTGCAGACGGCTCTGTCAATCACTCATGGTGTGATCGAGGACAGAATCAAGCTGGCGGATGCTCAGCACAAGGGCACTCGCAGAGCTAAGGAGGCTGGAGCTGAGATCACCTCCATGAAGGCGGAGCTGAAGGGGAAGCGTGCGGCCATGGAGGCGAAGCGCAAGCGGACCGAGCTGATCGAGGAGGTGGCGCAGGAGTATGAGCTGGATCCAGACCAGATCCAGAACATCAAGGCCAACGTGGGTCAGCTGAAGGGCTTCGACCAGCACAAGCATAAGAAACAGGTGCAGCTGATTGAAGCCAGGGCACTCACCCTCGCCAATGGTCAGACGCTGTCAGAGCCACTGCTCAAGGCCAATCTGAAGGAGCTTCAGGGCAATAAGAGGCCCAGGGATGATCGCGGAAAGGGCGGACGTCGAGGCATCAAGGGTGGACGTGAGACGCCAGTGCAGAAGCCTGGGGCTCGCAAATGCTTTATCAAAGGCTGCGATGAGGATGCCCCGATCAACCCTGCGAATGGTAAGGCCTTCGCGTTGTGCAAGGGCTGCAATGCCAAGGCGAAGGAAGGCAGGAAGCTGATCAAGAAGGATGGCACTGAGTGGCGCCAGAAGGTGGCAGCTCGTGTGGTGGACATTGCGGAGGACCCTGAAGGCGATGATGGCATGGTGTCTATCAAGGTGGGCAAGGAGCAGCACCAGATCCATGCCCACACCCTGGAGATCCTCAGGCAGGCGAATGAGGAGGGTCTGGATGTGACGGAAGGCAATGTCAAGACCGACTGGAAGGACAACCTGCGAGCTGTTCTCGGCCGCTAGGATGAGGCTCGCCACACTGCCGAGCTTCCTGTGGATGCACGCGGAATGCAGACATCGATGGCACATGTGGACCAGCCCTTCAGGCTGCAGGCTGATGATTTTCAGGGTCAAACCCTGAGGGCATCAGCTGGCAACCTGCACAGGGCCCCACTGCCATGCGGTGATGCTGTACATATCAACGCGAGGCTATCTGCAGGAGATCACAGTGGAATGTATATATCAGGTTCAACTCCTGGGCTGAAACGACCAGTGAATGGCATCTCGTATGTCAATCCTGGTGCAAGCGTACCGGCAAGGAAGGGAATCGAGTCTACTGTGGAGGCACGTGTGGCGACAGCATGCATATTGGAGACATTCAGAGAAGCGTTCACCATCGAGATCGCGAAGGAGTACTGTCGAGCTGACAGAGCTGGATATTCGATGGCGAGCATGTACTGTGGGGCTTCAATAAGTGTGCTGGGAGGAATACGAGGGATGTTCATACCTATCTTTGGTGCGGACACCGACAAGGCNTGTCGNGCNATGTACATAGACATCACTGGAGCAACGTGCTATGGNGCCGTGGATGATGTGCCATTCGCGGAGCTGCACTCTCCAATGGTGATTGAATTCACATCTCCATGTCCTGATTATTCACTCGGAAACAAAGATCCGAAGGGAGAACTCGGGGACAAGGGCGGAGCNGAATTCACCAAGATCCCCTCCTTCGTGAGGATGGCGTGTCCTAAAGTGGTTTTCATAGAACAAGTGGGCAACATCGTCAACTTCGAGAAGGAAGTGATCGACGTGCTGATGGGCTTACAGCACGAGGGCTACGTGGTGCATGCGGCNTTGGTGTCGATGCAGCAGTATGGTGACATTGAGAATTGCTGGCGGTTGCCGGTGGTGGCAATTCACGAGTCACTGGGTCAGTGGGCGAAGGCTTATCGGATCCCTGTGGGCGACTTCTCAGATTCTGTNTCATATTGNGCTGAGGATGTCGCNACACTGGACGCCGATGTGCCTGAGAAGTACANGCGGTTCATGGCGGATTACTCNGTCATGTGCAAGTCTTCTCAGCCTGGGCACCTGCAGAAAGTGGCGCAGACTGCACCTGGTCATGGCTTCTCCAGCAGACCGAATGCCTGCTATTCGGCGCGAGGAATGCCACCCAAGTGCACGACATTTGGCGCTGGTCGTCGCAAGCCTCTCGGATGGAGAGAGGGCGACGGGCACGGGATCTCGTACATGTTCACACCTCAGGATGTGAGCAGGCACAAGAACCTGAGCAAGACAGTGCTGGAGTTCTATGCTCGGCACTACTGGACGAGTGGACTGGGGTCCACGCTCTCACTGGATGCATTCTTGTACAAGTGTCTCGGTAATGGATTCACGATGAAGTTCGGACTGGCAATCTATGAATCGATTCACAAGACACTGCAACTGGCGGGAGTACCTTTTGATGTGGAATCCTCGGTGAGCAGCAATTCTACCGGCATGGTGACACGTGTTTATGCAGAGCCAGTGAGATGGAAACATGCACTGGAGGCGAATCTGCTGAAGGTAGAGTCGCTGATGGCAACTCACGGCGAGGACGAGGAGTCGACCAGAGGGGGACAATACCATGAAGAGAACCTGTGGCACAGGATCTACAGCATGGTCCTCGATACTGGTGCGACTCAAATGCTGGTCTGGGACGAGCAGGACTCGTTCTTGGAAGACAAGAGGCCAGCGATAGCTAAGATTCTGGGTGCGCAAGAGGGTAGCGCCTTTAACGCGACATCCAGAGGTATCCTCCTGATGGCATGTTTCCTAAAGAAGCCTCAGGAGAGGGAGACTTCGAACCCAGCGAGGAAGGCTGCTGTGTTCCCCAGTAGGGCACGAAGGCAAGGTAGCTGCCNACCTTCGAGNGTGAAGAGGATGCAGATNGACGACCCAAGGCTGGAGCAGGACTCCGAGGACGGGAAGCTGAAGGCTGTGCTCAAGACAGCTCAGCTCCTTGAATGTGAGGTAATCACTGCACCGAGAGCCGAGATGCGCAAGCAACTCGCGGGATTTCCGAAGCTGTGGCTGGATCTCAAGCTGAACCTGGACATCAGGCAGTGGAAGGATGGACGATCGTGCATGTGGAAGTATGACGATCGATACCCAGGAGATGACAGCAGGCGGTTGGAAATACCACTTCGATGGGACGGCGTGAAGCATGAATGGCTGTTCGATTACATCCCCATTCATCGTGACAGCGAAGCTCATCGGATGCTCTTGGAGAATGTGCATGAGGACCTGCTGGCACGCAGGAGTGAGCGCAGTTGCAGACAAGAAGTCGCCATGAAGGATCAGACGCTAAAGCAATGTGAAGCAAGGCTCATTGATTTTGTCAACAATGATATGCTGAACGAGCTGAAGCATGTGAACCTGCCTGACGACTTCAACGCAGTGATGGATGAGATCCCGAAGAACAAGAGGATCGAGGTCATCTATGCTAGAGATGCCGACGACAGGCAAGTCAGAGGAGTGAAACAGACACTGCCTGACTCGAAGATTAGAAAGATGACCGAGCATGACTTCCATGTGTTCTACGGGCACATGGGATCAGGCAAGAACTGTATNTTGTGCTACCTACTTCGTGGATGNATGCGNTTCATCTACAANGTGGTGGACAANTACATNGAGACACGNATGGGATACTACTGGGACTTNGACATCCTGNNGGCCTCGCATCGAGCGCANTGTGGCACCAAGTATTACGCATGCCTCAGAGATCGTGGCTCCAAGGTGATCAANGCATTCCCACTCGTGTTCAAGGACGATTTNGTGTACCAGTTCAGNATTTGGCTGACGAGACTTCGATCTGACCCGATTTATCAAGTGTACAACTGGAANGTGTGCTCTGTGATTAAGGCAGACAACGATGGAGTCTGGATGCGAAAATCTGAANCGTGGCTGCAGTTGATCAATGACTTCGGCATCCACATGGACTACACGGACGCTGATCGTAAGGAGACCAATGCACATGCAGAGCGCCTGATGGGCATCATCGAGAAGACTGGAAAAGCATGCATGTGGCAAGTGGGTCTACCACCGACGGATCACGTGGACTCGTTCCTGGCTGCAGTGTGGCTACTGAATCGGTTCCCACCTGTGGCTGCTCTGGCGAGGGATCCTCCAGATGGTGACGTGGCACGGCCGCTAGAAATGTTCACATATGGATGGTATTCACGAGCTAGAATCAACAAGGAACTATGTCGATTCGTGCTGCCTGGAACTCTCGTGCTGGCTCATCTGAGCAGCGTCAAGGGAAGTAACGTGGCACAGCCGAAAGCTGACTGGATGGTGGCGAAGGGAATGCTGGGAAAGCAGCTCATCGTCTACTACCCGATCACGAAGCAAGAGCGCAAGATCACGTCGTACACTGTGGTGCAGCCTCCAAGGGGAAACCACTGGAGGGACCTGCTCGGCGTCGAGTATGAGGCTCCATGGGCATGCAAGCCATTGCCGGGAGACGACGAAGCTGACAGGATGGCACGAGTGACTAAGACGTTCGTGCAGATGGTAATGCCAGACGAGTTCAAAGGGCAATTGAAGAAGATTCGAATGCCCAAGACGATCAGCATGGTGAAGCACATTCAGGAGGAAGGCACGGACACCATAAAGCCTCCTGATGTGGAGAAGCTGCGAGAAATGCTCAAGGAGATGCAGCTTCAGAGCGAAGGTAATGCGAGCGGTAGCGTACTGAAGAGCAAGACTCAGCCTGCGTATGTAGTGGTCGACGACCCGGAAGACGCAGCACCTGCTGAGGAACCTGGGCAGGATGCATTTCATGACGAAGTGCATCAACCTCAAGTTCTCCAGCGTGGTGAACACGAAGCTGAAGCTATGCCAGAGTACAATGGCGAAGTGGGTGAGGCATTCAATCACACTGAGAGCCTGCTGCCGATGCGAGATCGCACTGCCGAGAAGAAAAAGAAAAAGCAGAAGAGCCACAANGTGGCAGCTGAATTTTCTGGNTATGATCCCTCAGCTCAGGAAGTCCANGCATGGATAGACGCGAAGGCTCCCNTGAAGCTGCANCAAGAAAATCCNAAAGANCGNGCCTCGAAATCTTGGATCAGATANGAAAGTTACAAGAAGGCGAAGTCGTTCNATGAGNTCACGCAGCTGGGTGGCACTCGCGGAGACATTTATCANGACATGCGCAAGGGATTCCTCAAGAAGCTGACGGANGANGAAGTGAGTGCAGCGAGGGCAGCTGCAGTCACAGGGGGACCTGATGGCTNGTNAGCCACAGGGGGACTGCATCACGATCAAGAAGCTCNAGACTGGGCTGCAGCATTGAAGGAACATCGATTCACGACGATGAAAGTGGAGACGTTCTCAAAGCTGTGCAAGAGGTTGAGAGTGCCGACAGACTATCAACAGCTGTATCACAGCTGGCTGATGAGGGTGTCGCAGGGCGCTGTCACCGAGCAGATGGTGGGCAGCTGCAGGAAGCACTTCAATCCGAAATGCAAGATCGGTATCGAGATCGCTGCGCCTCATGGCATCATCTGGAGCTCAATGCTGAGCAAATTTCATGCTGAGCAGAGCAAGAAGAATATTCACCCGATGACGTCATCGANGGAAATGAGNAATGCAGAGATGNTCGGATGCATGGTAGCGAAGGCGATCGATGCTTACATCTGGAATGAGATGGAAGTCATCGAGGCGCACAAGACGAAGGTCAGAGCGAAGGATCACATCGAAGGAGTAATCCCACCGCCGAAAGGAGTAAGTGGTGTTTACAANATCGAAGATCCAGAAAGGAGACAGAAATTCATCGCGTCGATGGTGAAGGAANTCTCTGCTCTGACGGAGATGGAAACAATCTCTCATCTGCACACGGCAGAGGAGCTGCNGGACGAGTTCGGCGTGGACATAGTNAAGAAGCCTGCGGTGCCGACACTGTTNGTGTTCGAGAACAAGCCAGTGGANGGTGACAACAGGCCTGAGTCCATGCTGGCGAAGGGACGCATGTGCCTGGTGGGCACGCCGCGGAACATGCAGCAGGGAGTTCACTACGATTCGGTCTACGCAGCCACACCAGGGCAGGACAGCATCATGCTATTCAACGCACTGGTGGTATACCTCAAGCTGCTGCGACAAGCTTTCGATGTGGGTAATGCTTATGGATGGGCAGCTCAAAATGAGAAGCTGGCTGTCGAGTATCCTCGAGGTTTGGAGCAGTACAATGCCAAGGGCCAGAGGCTGTATATGTGTCTGCATCGCAACACATATGGCAAGCCGGATGGNGCGAACTTGTGGTATAANGAGAGAGATNGTTTCTGGTTGGAATTCTTCAATGACAACGAGAAGAACCCTGGGTGGAAGTGCAGGCAGCTCATCATGGAGCAAACGTTGTTCGAGTTCACCTACACTGCACCACAGGGGGACAGGGTTGACACCGAGGCTGTGACGAAGGTCACATATCTGCTGGCATGGTCTGATGACTGCGACATGGCTGGTACAGACAAGGCAATGATGCAGTTCATCGAGGACGCAAGTCATGCAAGATGGAAGATCAAGAAAGTGTCTGCAGACTTCATGCTGGGGGTGCGTCGCACGCTCACTGAGGATCCTGACAATGGAGCGTGGGTGCTCACGTTGACTCAGGAGGAGTACATTGATGGAGTGGTTGGAGCCTACAAGGAGCATCTCGCTGCTGCAGGCTGGGCCAACAAATCACCGAAGACTCCAGTACCTCAACTGTCGAAGGACTTCAGTCCACTGTCGCTGGCTGACGACACTCCAGAGGCAGAATGGAAAGAGGTTGAGAAGCGCGGATACAAGGCGATCTGCGGCAGTCTGATCTGGGTATCAAGATTCACACACAGAGAGATCTCGTATGGAATCTCAATGTGCTGTCGAGTGATGTCGAAGCCATCGTACAGAGCCTGGAACTGCTGCATGCAGATGGTGGCCTGGCTTAGAGATCACAAGACAGTGGGCATGCGCTTCAGATCGGACGAGACAGAGCACGGGCTGGTGTCTACGTGTGATGCCTCCAACAAGGCAGACTTGAAGGACAGCAGGTGTCAACATTGCGACGTGCTACAGTGGTGCGGAGGAACTGTTTCCATGCTGAGCAGCAAGCACGCTCATGCCGGATGGGGTTCTCCAGCCAACGAATACATGGCGATTCGCTGGGCCGCTGTGTCGGTGATGAAGTTTAGAAATCTCTTTGAAGAATTGGGATTACATGAAGTCATCAAGGAGCCGACAAAGATCTACGTCGACAACAACACGGCGATCCACTGGGTCAAGACAGGGAAGATCACTCCTGGTAATCAGTACCTGGACCTGGCGTATCACCAAGTTCGAGAATGGGAGAGAGTAGAGCACATCAAAGTGCTGGCTATCCACACNAAGGACAACATCTCAGATATAGGATCGAAGCCTTGTGGAGAAGAAGAGTTCAACAACTTCTACCCAGTTCTCTGCGGACGTGAAAAGTGGGTTATCAAGATCCCTCGGGACACGATGACTTTCACATANCAAGCCGGGAAATGGGAAATACTAAGGCTCATTGGAGATGGNGAGATGGCGAGTTCGTGCGCGCGGCCATCTTCAATTTTAAAATACGCAACAGGAATGAGATGGGAAATGGCTTCTCATCATTCCTAAACCTCAACGGAACACTGAAATGCTCAGAAAGTGCAAGTTCAGCTGTTCTAATTTTGGAATCAACCTGGAAATGACGAGTTGACGAGTACGAGCGCGCGGAGCAACTTCTCCGAAATGGCTCGAGGGATATCGA
>NZGY01000165.1 GCA_002689605.1 Filomicrobium sp. | reverse complement strand
TGGCTTAATCAAGAGATGAGCGACGGTCGTCCATTCGTTACCGGAGATCACTTCACACTGGCGGATATCACCGGGATGATGGCAGTCAAGATTACCGACATTGTGAATGAGCCTGTTCCGTCTGAGTTGTCATATGCGAAGGCTTGGGAGCAGCGCGTTCGCGATCGCCCGAGTTGGTCGGCGTAGGTCAGTTGCCAGGAGGATGCATGGCGTACGACGAAGAGCTGGCTAACAAATTCCGCCAAGCAATTTGCAATGAGGACGGCATATCTGAGAAGCGCATGATGGGCGGTGTTTGTTTCCTCAAGAACGGTCATATGATTGGCGGGGCAGACCGGAGTAAGGATGGACAAAGCCGTTTCATGTTTCGCGTGGGAAAGGACAGGCACGTGGCAGCAAGCAAACGTCCCGAGGCTCAGCCGATGATGCAGGGTGGGCGCATTATGACGGGGCTGTTTTTTGTTGATGCAAAGACATGTGATGATGCGATGCTGGAAGAGTGGCTTACTGTTGCTCTAGAGCACGCGTCTTCACTGCCTTCGAAGACGTAACCATGCGCGATGGGAGGAATGATGACTTCAGCAAACCAATGGTGCTTTCCGGATGGGGCAGTATCATTCTTGGAGAAACTCAAAGCCAATAACAATCGCGAGTGGTTCACGGAGCATAAGTCCGATTTTGCAGAACTGATTCAGGAGCCGGCCAAAGAGCTCTGTGCGCACATGTGCGCGCAGCTTGAGAAACTCACCGGAGAAGCTCATGCGTCGAAGGTCTTCCGCGTGCATCGCGACGTTCGGTTCTCGAAGGACAAGTCTCCTTACAAGCCGCATCTCCACATTCTGTTCCGAACCGTAGACGAACCTGTTGATGGCCTCGGACATCCCGCGTGGTTTTTTGGCTTGGAGACGGAGCGACTGGCGGTGGGATGTGGCATCTTCACATTTGAGAAGCAGGCGCTGATTGACTATCGCGAGCGAGTTGCCGGCGAGGACGGGGCGTCACTTGCCAAGATGGTGTCGAAACTGACGGCACAAGGTTTTCGACTGAGGGATCCCGAACTCAAAAAAGTGCCTTCTGGCTATGCGAAAGGCCATCCGCGCGCAGACTTGCTCTTGCGCAAGGGACTAACGATCTGGGGTGATCATCCGGGCGGGCCTCCGGCGGCGATGGCCGCGAAGGTCATTCCTTCCACGGTGCAGCTCTATCGGAAGATGAAACCAGTTGTCGATTGGTTGAATGACTGAGGGGGCTTCGTGCTGTTGATAGCAGCTTATGTTTCGGGTTTGTCACCCATAAGGTAGCGTGGGCCTTGCCCCTTAAGCGCTGCTCGATCGGTCGGGTTGTAAAGTGCGCACTTGCGTAACGACAAGCAGCCACAACCGATGCAGTTGTCTAGGTTATCCCGCAACCGCATGAGCAGATCGATACGCGCGTCGAGTTCTTGGCGAAATCCGTGNCTCATTTTTGTCCAATCCGACTTGGTCGGAGTGCGCTCCAGCGGCAGGCTCAGTAGTTGCTGCCGGATTTGCTCGATTGTGAAGCCGAGTTGCTGAGCGATTAAGACGAANGACAATCGGCGAATGTCTGACCGCATGAAGCGCCGTTGGCCACCTGCGTTGCGGNTCGAAGCTACCAATCNTTTTTCTTCGTAGAACCTGATGGCTGACACCGATAGACCTGTTCGGTTTGCCAGGTCGCCGATGGTGAGGACATCCTGAGCGCGCATGCTACCTCCAAAGTACGTGTGAATAAACTGCTTGACCTCAAGTTAACTTGAGGAATTACGATCAGCCAATCGAAAGTTGTTATCAACGTGAAATGAAGGAGTGACGCCGATGTCAGGTGCAACACTTGAGCATGTCAATATTACTGTTAGCGATCCACATAAAACCGCAGACATGATCTGCAAGCTATTCGATTGGCGCATTCGCTGGGAGGGGCCGTCGGCTGTCGGTGGCTATACCATCCATGTTGGCAACGACGATGACTATGTTGCTCTCTACAGTGAAGGAAAAACACAGAAGAGTGAGCTTTCGAACTACCGGCAGCAGGGCGGCCTCAACCATATCGGTATTGTGGTTGATGATCTGGATGGAACGGAACAGCGAATCCTCGATGCTGGGTACAAAACCCAGTCTCACGGCGATTATGAACCAGGGCGCCGGTTCTATTTCCTGGATCGCGATGGCGTTGAATTCGAGGTTATCAGCTATAAATAGTTCACCGGCTCGCTGACACGCCTTCTGTCTCGGGCAATTGATTGCCATTGTAGTTTTGTTCCAAGCAAAGGTTGGAGACNTAAGCAACATNGGCATAAATCCAGTCTTGCACTGGCATGCNATTGAAGGCTACCTCCTAGGCTGAGAATTATNACTGCCGAAGAAAACGATCGGCGGGGTGCCTGGGAGGTATAAATGGCNAATATTCGAAGCGTGGTTGGTGGGCACTATCGTATTCCGTTGGATGTCGCTCTGACCGATTCCACTCATGGNGTCATGACTGCGTTTGAAATCGTCACCGTTCGCNTGACAGATGAAGATGGTGTTGAGGGTGTTGGCTATACCTATACAACCGGGCGCAACGGTGGCGCGATCTACAGTATCGTCAAGGATGAGATTGCTGCNGTTGCAACGGGCCATGATGCTGATCGGATTGAGCAACTCTGGGAACATGTCTGGTGGGAACTGCACTACGGCGGACGTGGTGGTCCCTCAGTACTTGCGTTGTCGGCGTTTGATATCGCGTTGTGGGANCTGAAGGGGAAACGCGCCAAGCTGCCATTGTGGAATTTGCTTGGTGGTCACAATAATCGTGTGACCTGTTATGCAGGCGGCATCGACCTTGAATTATCTGTCGATGATCTGCTGCGCCAGACCGATGGCAATCTTGAAAAGGGTTTCCGGGCCATCAAGTCCAAGGTCGGACGAGACCGATTGAGTGAAGACGTCGAGCGCGTGAGCGCGATGCGTAAGCACTTGGGCGATGGGTTCCCGTTCATGGTCGATGCAAACATGAAATGGTCAGCGGATGAAGCTGTCCGGCGGGCGCGGGCCTTCCAACCCTACGAATTGACATGGCTAGAGGAGCCGATCATTCCGGATGATGTTGAAGGGCACGTCCGTGTGGTGCGCGATGGCGGCGTGCCGATTGCCACNGGTGAGAATTTCCGGACGCTTTGGGAATTCAAGCAAATGATTGCAGCCGGCGGTGTGACGTTTCCTGAGCCTGACGTCACGAACTGCGGTGGTATCACCCCATTCATGAAGATTGCGCATTTGGCGGAGGCGTACAATCTGCCTGTCACATCGCATGGTGCTCATGATGTAACAGTACATTTGTTGGCGGCTTGCCCGAACGGCAGCTTCCTGGAAGCGCATGGGTTTGGCCTCGATAAGTACATTGCCGAGCCGCTACGCCTTGAGGAAGGAATGGCTGTTGCTCNGGACAAGCCGGGCCACGGGATGGANTTTGATTGGGAGCGCTTGGATAGCGTTCGAGCTTGAGTAGGCCCGAACTGCAGCGACCATGGCTCGTCTTAGCGGGCCTTGCGCTTGGCATTTGTGTNAGTAATGGGTTCGCGCGGTTTTCGTACGGGCTCATTCTTCCTGCTATGCAGGAGGACCTTGGCTGGAGCTATACCGAAGCCGGGTGGATCAATACGGCCAACGCAATTGGTTATGTCGCGGGAGCGGTCCTGACATTCCTTGTCGTGCGNCNCGTCAAAGCTTCGTTCCTCTTCACGGTAGGTATGATCGGCACCACGGCGGGTCTGGTTGCCAGCGGTCTAACAGAAGATTTCTGGTGGCTTAGTGCCTGGCGGATTTGGACCGGTGTGTTTGGNGCACTTGTGTTTATCGTCGGCAGTACACTCGCCGCGTCATTGTTTCTTGATGATCCAAAGCGCAATGCCCTCGCGATTGCCGTTAACTTCGGTGGTGGCGGGCTTGGTATGGTACTGAGCGGTATGGCCTTGCCAGTTCTGTTTGCGCAGTTGGGGAGCGAGGCTTGGCCGTTCTCTTGGCTTGGACTTGGCGTTGCCAGCGCCTTATGTTGCGGGGTGTCGATATGGTCAGCCTTTGCCTTGCAAGGACANATGCCCGTCACTCCTTTAAATAAGGGCGGGGAAGCTCGATTGCCGATTGCCAGAATGGTATGCTTGGCAATCTGCTACGGCTTGTTTGCAGCAGGCTATATCGTTTATCTGACATTTCTGATTGCTTGGATGCAATCGCTTTCATTCTCCGCACTCATGGTGTCTGCCGTTTGGTTTATCGCTGGATTGATGATGATGGTGTCACCGTTCGTATGGCGGCGCGTTATAGCGGCCTACGCAAATGGTATTCCTTTGGCACTTGCAACGGGTGCGACGGCCATTGGAACACTCGTGCCTCTCGTATGGCCGACAGCTTCTGGCCTTCTTGTGTCTGCAGCAATATTTGGGTTGTCGGTGTTTATCGTTCCNACTGCTGTCACAAGCTTCAGCAGNAANAACNTGCCNNCNCAATCATGGGGNGCAGCNCTNGGGTTGCTGACGATCGTGTTCGCTATCGGTCAAACGATTGGCCCAGTCGCAGCTGGTGCGATTGGAGATTACTTCGGGGACATTCGATTTGGGTTGCTGGGTGCCGGCCTTGTTCTTGCGATTGGTGCGCTGATTGGCTTGGCTCAGCGCACTCTTCTACCGGATGACGGCCAGACACATGCTCCAACTTAATGCACGAAGGTTTATCGTGGCTTTTCCATCTGCCAGGTTAAGTTGGCTTTGGCGGCTGGCCACTCAGGTGCAGTTATTGAGTAGACGGCGGTATCCCGAATAGTACCGTTCGGCATGATCATGTGAGCGCGAAGGATGCCGTCGAATTTCGCTCCCAATCGCTCGATGGCGCGTCGNCTCTGCTGATTCATAAANTGNGTGCGNAANTCGACCGNGATGCAGTCAAGTTGTTCAAATGCNTGCTGGAGTAGCAGGAACTTACATTCCGTGTTGAGACCTGTGCGCTGGACCGACCGTCGATACCAGGTGCCGCCAATTTCGACACGGCGGTGTGCNGCTTCGATGTTGAGGTATGTNGTCATGCCGATGACTTTGCCGGTNTCATTNGAAATGACAGAGAACGGAAGCATCGAACCNGCCTCGCGCAGAGCTAAGCGGGCATCGATTTCCTTTGTCATATTTTCTGCTGATGCGGCCGTCGTGTACCAAAGCTTATGCAGNTCGCCATCGGATGTGGCCTCTTGCAGATCGGCCGTATGGCTGTGATCGAGAGGAACGATGGTTGCGATATCGCCTTTGAGCGTGACGGCTTCCGGCCAGGGCATGTTGNGTCTCCTGCATTCGTCTAGNGATCCAGGATCGCTTCCCGGAACAAACTTTTCAGTCCTCTCAGATTTTCAGGCGTTGTGCAATCAGCTCTGTGCTGCATTGCGCGCAGTAACGAATGCCTCCACTGTACGGTCGATGTCCGCNGTTGTGGTCGCGTGCGAGCAAACGCTGACGCGGATCACGGGCTCGCCATCCCAAGTGCTGCCGCCACACCAGCACTCCCCTGAGGCTTGGATGTTATTCAAAGTGGATTGTGTTTCCTCTGGAGTTCTGCAAGCGACGATAACCTGATTGAAGACAACATCGTTGAGAATCCGAAAGTCTTGTGTGCTGAGCTTGTGAGCGATGTCTTGGGCGTGCGTACACAGTCTATCAATCAGATCGCTTACGCCGTTACGACCCATGGTGATAAGCGTCGCCCACAGTTCTATCCCGCGGGCGCGGCGCGACATGTCAGCGGTCAAGAGCATGTTTTCGCGCTTGTCGCTCCATTGCAAGTAGGCCCCATCGGCCTGCAGTGCGGAAATCAGGGCATCACGGTCGCGGCAGAAAATGATGCCNGAATCGTACGGCGCATTGAGGGTCTTATGGGCATCGACCGACCACGAGTCAGCCAGTTCGATGCCGTCACAGAGATGGCGGTGGTCTTTCGATGCTGCGGCCCATAGCCCGAATGCGCCATCAACGTGGACCCAAGCGCCGGCGGCTTTTGCTTTGGTGCTGAGTGCGCGAAGATCGTCAAACGATCCGCTGTTGACGTTCCCAGCAGCGAGGATGAAGATCGTGTTCTCATCGAGTTCCGGAAGCCCACTCGGAACCATTCGACCCTGATCATCGCAGGGAACTTTTACGACACGATCAGAGCCCAGTCCGAGTAAAGATAGCGACCGGTAAACTGCTCCGTGGGCCTGCTCACCAAGCACCACCTTGACAGGCGGTGCACCGAACAATCCGTCTTTTGCGACATCCCAGTTGCGTCGTTTGAGGCAGGCGTTGCGTGCTGCGGCAAGACCGCATGAAAGTGACATCGATGTGCCGCCGACAAACCCTGCAGCTGTACCCTTTGGCAATCCCAGAATATCGACAAGCCATGTTTCGCAGACCTGTTCGAGGTGGGCCGCTATAGGTGACATGACATAGAGGGCTGCGTTCTGGTCCCAGGCGTCCGCCAACCATCGTGCTGCTAGTGCAGGTGGATGAGTGCCACCATTCACAAAACCGAAGTATCGTCCGCCGGTTGTTGGTACTGTTGCCGGCCCACCGATGCGATTGAGCTGTTCCAGCATGGCTTCGGGGGCAATGCCATATTCAGGTATGTCAATGTCGAATGCACTCAGATCAGCCAGGGCCTCAGCGTCTGGATAGACACGCTGCTCTTTTGCTTGGTGTACATACGAACTCGCAAAACCTTGAGCCTGCTGCAGCAGTTGCTGAAATTCGTTGTCCGTCATTGTTCAGGATTTCCAGTCATGATTACGCCGCTACTTTTAGAGCATCGTGCAGAGCATCTGTCATGCGCGAAAGGCCAGCATCGAGCTCGACCATAGGAAGAAGCCCAAAGCCCAGGCGAAAGACGCGATTGTCTTCGCCGAACCAGGAGCCTGGAGCCACCCTCACGCCCTTATTCGCGAGTGACCGGTAGAAACGAGTGGCAGTGCTACTATCAAACACGTCAGGCCGTAGGCGAATGCAACATAATGCGCCTGAATCGGGTGCATTCCATTCGACAAAGCTGCCGTTGTTGTTGACCCAGGCCTGAGTGCGGTCAAATCCATCCTGAAGACGTTGCTTGCGCTCTGCAAAGATGGAGTCGATCTTGTGAAATACTCGAAGTGCCAAAGTCTCGTCTGCGGTTGAGTTTGAAATAACTGTGTTGAACTTGCCTAAGATGAGCTGGTCTCGTAGCGCAGGATCTTTTGTGATTGCCCAACCGATGCGCAACCCAGGCGCGCCGTGACATTTCGATAGAGAGGCTATTGAGATGATCCGCGGGTTGAGGCTGGCTGCAGAGATGGCAGGTGTATTCTGACCGTATGTGGCCTCGCGGTATGTCTCGTCAACAACCAGGTACGAGTCAGGGCTGACTTGTGTCATCTGCTTCGCGATCTGGTCGAGTGTTTCGGTTGGTATCGCTATTCCCGAGGGATTCTGCGGTGATGCGAGGCTGATGAGACGCGTCTTTGGCGTCATTTCAGCGATCACGTCTTCAGGCGTCAATTTGTAGGCGGCATCGAATGTCAGCCGGATCGTTCGCAGTTGTGTCCGCACCGATTCCAATGTTGCCCGCGTATTGGGGAACAAGGGTGATGTCGTGATGACTTCGTCACCTGGCTCGCATGTGCAGAACGCTGTCAGAAAAAGCGCATGCATGCCGCCAACTGTGATGATGACATCTTCTGCATCGACATTGTTGGCGAGCGCAATTGCCTGGCGCAGTGCAACGTTTCCCTGGGTCGTTCCATAGCCTAGCGATACTGCGCTGGCGAAGTCTGCGCTCGATAAATCGGCTAGATCGTCGAACATCAAATCGGGGCCGACGCTTTCAGCGAGATCAAAATCTGGTGCCTCCTCGGTCAGAGACATCATGTCATTCGGACGGAATCGGCTCCGTCGCTGCTGTGCTGGCTTGGTCATGATCTTTCAACTCATTCTGTGCAATCCGGCCAAACAATTTGCGATATCCTTTGATATCATAACAGATACAGATTATGAGTTTTGTATAGGGTACAGATTTGAAAATGATGATCTGTGCATCAACGGCAATTGTTCCTGGATATCTTGAGAGGACCATCGCTCGCGACCGAGAGGCGAGTATGTCGACGGTGCTGCAGGCCTATAGGTTGCTAGAGGATCGTGGCGTTCTGGAGGCCCGTCCAAAGTCCGGCTTTTATGTTGCGAGCCACGGTCGCGTAAATCTACCAGCTCCGATCACATCACAGCCGCCAAAGAGACCGTCAAACGTTACAATCACCGGACACGTCACTGAATTGTTGGAACGTGCAGCCAATCCGGAGCTGGTGCCGCTCGGCTGCGCCATTCCGAATGCGGACCTGCTGGCCGCTGGGCGATTGGATAAGTTCATGGCACGCGCTGCGCGCACCCACGGGCATCAGTACAATATTTATACAGAGCCGCGTGGTTTGCTCTCATTGCGCGAGGAGATTTGCCGCCGTGTTGTTCGTTGGGGGCAAGCGTTATCGCCGGATGATGTGCTCTTGACGATTGGTTGCACAGAAGCACTTTCTCTGTCGCTTCAGGCATTGGCGCGACGTGGTGATACTGTTGCGATCGAGTCGCCGACCTACTTTGGTATTTTGCAAGTACTCGAGTCTTTGGGGCTGCGTGTGCTGGAGCTGCCGACCAGTCCTGCCCGTGGAATTGAGCCGGATGCCCTCGATGCAGCATTGAAATCCCGGCGGGTCAGTGCATGTCTGTTCTCATCGAGCTTCAACAACCCGTTGGGGCATGCGATGCCTGATTGCCAGCGGCGCGAGATACTCGATATTCTTGCCAAGCATGACGTTCCTCTCATTGAAGATGATATCTACGGGGATATCTATTTCGGGAAAGAACGCCCCAAGCCCTTTATGGCAATGGGTTCGGATGCTGATGTGATCTACTGCAACTCGTTTTCCAAGACGATTGCGCCTGGCTACCGGGTTGGATGGATCGTGGCCCGCCAACACATGTCGGACATACTTGCAAAGAAGTTTGCCCAAACNCTTTGTGGACCTGCACTGCCTCAGGCCGCCCTTGCTGAGTTCCTTGAGTGTGGCGGCTATGACAGCCACCTACGGCGAATGCGGCGCGTCTTTGCTGACCATATTGATAGGATGACACGCGCGATTGATCGGCACTTTCCTGATGGGACTAAAGTGACACGGCCAGCCGGTGGTTTTGTCTTATGGGTAGAATTACCTGAAGCTTGTAATAGTCGGGAGGTGTTTCATACAGCGCTCGAGCAGGGCATTTGTATCGCGCCGGGNGATATGTTCTCGGCAAGCGATCGCTACAAGCACTGTATCCGCTTGAGCTGCGGCGAGGCATGGAGTGAGCGTATTGAGCGGAGTATCGCTACGCTNGGGTCACTGANCCGATCATTNTGCTAGTGGGGAGATATTNCCGGAAGTCNAACTGCTNTGNCTAANCTNNAAGNTTGCCTGNGCGCTGATTAGAAATTTCNTTGCCCGGTANTAATTCTNCGAGNGNGTCTTGGCCTCTTTCTGACATGGACCGGCTTTGNTTCAGCAATGGAGAACCGAGCTCCTCGGNTGAGTGAAAGCTCATTCATGNGCGGGTATCTTGTAAATTGATAGNTTTTTTCTATCTCTAAGGCGNGATCANGAGAANTGCGGGGATGTCATGCCGAGCCTNAGGCAACTCGAGTACTTACTGGCTGTCGATGAACAGCGACACTTCAGACGGGCGGCTGCCAAAATCGGCGTTAGCCAACCAACATTGAGCGCCCAGCTGAGCACGCTTGAGCAGACACTTGGCGCACAATTAGTAGAGCGTAGTCGATCTCGTGTGTTGCTTACGCCTGTCGGACAGGAGATCGCTGACATTGCTCGCCGTATCATACGGGATGTTCAAGAGATCCGTGACGTTGCCACGCACAAGCTGGGAGAGCCCGGTGGCACAATCCGCCTGGGGTTGCCGCCGACAATTGGCNCTTACTTGTTGCCCAGGGTCATTCCGCGCATTCACCGGGCCTATCCCGATCTCAAGCTTTACGTCCGTGAAGATGTTCCGATGAATTTGCCGGATGGTTTGGATGTCGGAAAATACGATGTCATCATCATGCCGTTGCCCGTACGTGCAGAGGGATTGGAAGCAGTCCCGCTCTTCCGCGAACCTCTTTATCTCGTAGTGCCGGCAGATAGTCAGCTCAGTCATCGCGATCATATTGAACGCAAGGAACTCAAAGGTCAGTCGATTCTGACGTTGGAAGCAGGCCACCATCTGCGCGAACAGGTTGAAACGCTGTGTGAAGAGTTTGGTGCAAACCTGCGCACTGAATACGAGGGTACCAGTCTCGATACCGTACGCCAGATGGTTGGGATGGGAATGGGATTAACATTCCTTCCAGGTTTATATGTCAATACAACTCTGGGGCGGGACAGTTCAGTCAAGGCCATCGTTCTTCGTGGGCGTGCTCTGTATCGTACCATCGGCCTGTTATGGCGTGATACCTCGGCGCGGAAGCCTGAGTTCGAACAGCTTGCACAACACATCCGCGAAACCGTGAAGCGCAGCTTTTCTCAGTTTGCTATTCTTACAGGCTGAGATCATTCAGTTAATGCAGTTGCCCCGTAGGGCAACATCATTAGTTCGTACGAGCCGGAATTGGGAGCGCGTCGCTGGGGTAGCTGGCAAGTAACTGCGTTACGCGATCTTTGAGGGCCAACCGAATGCGCTTTAGACTTTGCAGCGTTAGGGANTCGGGAATCGGCCGTCGCATTTCATCTCTGATATGTTGCTCAATGGTGGCCTTCTGGACCATAAGCCGTCGCACTGCGGTTGTGAGGTGCTGGTTAATCGACATTGTGTCTCCTTTCCNCTNTCTCNTTGATNACTTCNCATGATGTCGAGTGTTCTCCTTGCCAAGGCCGAACACGCTGAATTGTCGACGCGTTGATCTTTTTCTGATTTGCCAAGTTGGATTGTGGCTTTGGCCTGCTTTGATCGTAAAAATCTATCAAAATTATGAGTGGCTCAATCTGGCAGAGCAGACTCCGGGCTTCCACTTAAGGTCTGGAGATAACTGCACGGGTAAAATTCGTCACAATGTTAGACCTGCCTGCACTTTTTGAGCGCGCAAACGAACACATGAACGGCGACAACTCCGAGCTTCGCGCTGGTGGCGACGTGGCTGCTCAGAATTTTGAGCATGGCCAACATCGGACGCCGCTTGATTTTCCGCAGGCAGATGAATGGCATAGCTTGTTGGCCGCATCCGGGCTTGGTTTCGCATTTGCCAGCGAACGCCAAATTGATCAGCTCATCACCCTCGTTGAGGACGACGCCGTGAGCGACGATTTCGATCGTTCACAACACTCTGACAACTCGTCGACTTAAGTCTGTAATCAGTGTGCTTTGAGGCTGCGGTAGCATGGATGATGTTGCCGCTAATCTTTTGACACGGCACCTCGCCGGTGGGGATACCAATGACGTTAAACATTCTTCTTATCGTTGCCGGTTTCGGCTTGCTTGTTGTCGGCGGGGAACTGCTGGTCCGAGGCGCTGTGGGATTGGCGGAACGACTGAAGGTTTCTGCNTTTGTTATTGGCGCCGTTGTTATAGGCTTTGGCTCATCGATGCCAGAGCTTGTGACGAGTATTGAAGCAGCGCTGATTGGTGCGCCCGGAATTGCGATAGGCAATATTGTTGGTTCCAACATCATCAACATTCTTGTTGTGCTCGGTATTGCGGCGGTCATCGCACCGATTGCGATTTCCGGCCAGCACGTCCGGATCGACACGATCATAGTCTGCGCGCTGTCCGCTGCGTTTGTTGCGGTGTGCACTGCCTTTCAGTTGACACCGCTCATTGGCGCGATGCTGCTTATCGCACTCGCGGTTTATCTTACTTACTCGGTGCGCCGCGAAATGCAGTCGACCAATGCAGAGCTTGAGAGCGATCTGTCCGTTGTTGACGGGGAAGTGCAAACCCAGTCCGGTTGGATGATTGCTGGTGGTGTGTTGATGGGCTTTGCTTTGCTTGTCTTAGGCGGGCATTTCGTTGTGTCGTCAGCCGTGTCATTGGCAAAGTCTGTAGGCGTGAGCGAAACTATCATCGGGCTTACGGTTGTCGCTTTTGGAACTTCGTTGCCAGAAATCGTAACCGCTATCGTTGCAGCCGTCCGTCGCCATGCTGATGTTGCGCTGGGTAATGTGCTTGGATCCTGTGTATTCAATTTGCTTGCTATCGCAGGGACACTGGCTTTGATCACGCCTGTAAGTGTACCGGCCGAGATTCTCCAATTTGATAATCTCATCATGCTGTCGGCAGCCACACTTTTGTTGATTGCGGTCAGTCTGTTCCGGCAAATTGGGCGACCGCTTGGCATGGTGTTTCTTGGTGGATACGCGGTTTACCTGACAGCTCTCTGGCCTTGATAGTTACATGTGGTTCCACGAACCGATAGGTGATGCCACGCTTAGCTGCTGCTCAATGCGTCTCGCATAGTGTATGTATTGTTTGGAATAGCTCCTGAACAATGCAAGGGCCTGCGGCATGTCAGTGGTACTCGGTGAAGGCGACTTCAAATATCGTGTCATTGAGGATTGGGCGAAACTGCCAGATGGCTGGGAGTTTCGGGATGTTGGTGGCATAGCGACCGACAGCAAGGATCAGGTCTACGTCTTTAATCGCAGCGACCATCCGATGATGGTGTTTGATCGCGATGGCAATTTTCTCCGTTCCTGGGGCGAAGACCTATTCGAGCGCGCGCATGGCCTGCACATCGGGCCGGACGGCATGCTCTATTGCACTGATGACGGCAACCACAGTGTACGCCTGAAGGTAAGGTGCTTCTTGAGTTAGGCATACCTGGCGAGCCATCACCCTATATGGCAGGAGAACCCTTCCATCGCTGCACGCATACCGCACTTTCTCCCGATGGCTGCATTTTTGTGTCGGATGGTTACGGTAATGCCAGAGTTCACAAGTACTCGCCTGACGGTAAACTGATCACATCATGGGGGGAGCCAGGAACAGATCCAGGGCAGTTCAATATTGTTCATAATATTGTCGCCGATGAGGATGGATGGGTCTATGTGGCGGACCGGGAAAACCACCGCGTGCAGGTTTTCAACAGTGATGGCAAGTACGAAACCCAGTGGAACAACATGCATCGCCCTTGCGGATTGTTCATGCCGCGCGGGCGCTGTCAGCATTGCTATATCGGCGAGCTTGGCCCGGGCATGGAGGTGAACCGCTTTGTTCCCAATATCGGGCCGCGCATCAGCATTTACACGCACGAGGGTGATTTGCTAACGCGTCTGGGTTCACCAGAAGGTGTGGGTGCTGGACCAGGCCGCTTTTACTCGCCGCATGGCATCGCTGTGGATTCGCGTGGCGATATTTATATTGGCGAGGTGTCATACGCGAATTGGTCGGGTACGCATGGTGATGAACCAATGCCCGGCTATCTCCGAACGCTTCAGAAG
>NZGY01000164.1 GCA_002689605.1 Filomicrobium sp. | reverse complement strand
CAAGAACAAGTCAGTCGACTCTACTCCAGGCCACAGCGCCACACTGCAATTTACAGAGTATAACGACGACGGCTACTTCCACTGCGTCGAGATCATCGACCCGAACGACAAGACCGACGAGTACACGCACTAAAATGCAGGAGCTGTTGGGAGAGTAGCCCACCTCACCGGAAGCCAGACCGGTGGCTCTATACTACATGAAGTGACATGCGACGTGAAGATTCTGGGGGCGCTCACGTGCGGGCAGTCTCCGCTGCGCTCGACTGCGGGGGCGCTTGATGCACGATATCGCGCCAACTCGTGCTAGGCGTGCGGAAACGAGGCGTAGCCTCGGGACAGAGAGCACGGACACACACACATGCGTCACGGTACACGCACACGCACATACACTGTACACACGCACATACACACACACACCAAGGTTTAGGTTGTTTAGTTGGTGCACGGATTTCCCCCGGGAATTTTCCGATGCAGGGGGAATCTTCCGTTACACAATTCCGTTGGACTCGAACCGCTGACCCACGAGAGGATTTGTCAAATCCCTGGGCGTCCCCGCCGGAATTTGTCAAATCCTGATCTTGTCAAAAATCTTGTCAAATCCCTGGGCGCTCCCCGGAATTTGACAAATCTGATCTTGTCAAAAATCTTGTCAAATCTACCCCGCAACGTCATGGGGCCGCGCCGGCATCGTAGCATCACAGCATGCGCCGGCGGCTACCAAAGTTTGTCAAACTTCATCCAGCTGAGGCTTCGCCCATTCTCCACTGCGCTCATGACGCTGCCGCGGCAGGCGGCGGCACGATCCGACCTCACCGCACGCGGGCGTCCCGCTGCGACCCACGTGCATCAACTGGTAGCGGCTGTTATGGTCGACTCCATGAAGCCTCACGACGACGTCGGCACCAGCCCATATGCTGCTGGAAGCCCCGACAACATCATGGGCAGCAACCTGCCCGACAACATCACAGACAGCAACCTGCTCGATCAGGCGACTACGGGCGGCCTACCGCTCGATGAATTGATCACCGGCAGCAAGCCGCACACCATCATGACCTCGGGCAGGAACCTGCTCACCACAACCATCATGCCCGGCCACAAGGTTCTGGGCTACGACCTGCCCAACGGGACGACTGTGTGCAGCAACCTGCATGACGGCGTGATCGCGGGTATCACCTTGCAATACGTCACGGCCGCGAGCAGCAGCGAGCTCGACGTCAGCCCGCTCGACGGCAGCCCGCTCAACGGCATGATCGCGAGCGGCATCGCAAACCTCCCAGCTGGCGGGCCACCATCACATCCACGGGGGCGCCACCTGTCCGACGTCATGAGCGCGGACAACATACTCAGCTTAGTAGCTGCGAGTGATCGCACGCACTCCGCATATAGCTTCTCACCACTGCGGGGAGGCCCGGGGCGTCGCATGCTCGACAGCAAGATCTCGATCAATTGCGGCCAGGCGCGCCGCTGCGGCAACACACGCCACACTACATTGCGCATGCCCAGGGGGTGGTGTGCTACAAGACTGAAATGTACATACATATGGGCAACCCCAATCACCGAGCGACAGCGGAAGTATCACGCCGAGCATGGCAACACCGCGTCGCGACTCGTTAAGAAAATCGACACAACCGGACTGCCAAAGTTGGCCACAGATGCGCAAGGTCCAGAAAGCTTCCTATCATTCTCGATCGATCTGAGGGGATACTGCGAGGCCCTTGGCATCACTGCCTACGTCATGGGACCAGCACCTCGGCCGATAGCAGCACTTGGCGCTCACCCTACCGATGAGCAACGTGCCGAGCATGCAGAGAGGACCCAGGAGCGTGCGGACAAACTCGCCGAAGGGCTGCGCTACGTTTGTGCCGCGATTGAGAATACGAACATACGCGCTGACGTTGCATCCAACGCAGCCTCGGAGGGTCCGACTGGCTTCGCATACCTGGAGACCACATTTCTTCAAGGGCTCGCCAAACAGCCGGCTCTGCAGAGTATTGTAGACTCACTCTACCTCAAGCCTGGGGCGTCAATTGTGGCTTTCCGTGCGCAATTTTCAAAGTTTGCCAACGCCCTTGATCCGAGGCCGGCACATGCAATTCTCTGCGCCAAGTATACCAAGGCGGTCACTCAGAATACCAACGGCTTCTTTGAGAGCTGTGTCGATGTGGCTTCCGCCAACCCCGGTACTGGGGACTTCACCGCGTACGCCACGATGCTAACTCGATTGTGCACGCAGAAGCAGGAGCGCGAGAAGGTCCGAGAGGCAATCGAAGACGCCACGAATGGCATCAAGGCCATGAATGCGAGTTCTGAAGGGCCAAGCGAGGGGGGCGGTAACGACAAACGCATCCAAGACCTGGAAAGCATGTTCGAAAAACTGAGCACTAAGCTCGAGACATTCCTTGACCAGAACAAGCAACCCGAAAAGACACCTCAAGGGAAGGGGGCGGATCAGCGCGACAAGAGATGCCACCGATGTGGTCGAAATGGCCATACCATCGCCGAATGCCGGCAGCCAAAGCAGGAGTGCAGCTTCACATTTGGCAACGGCGAGAAGTGCGGCAAGGACCACTTGCGCGAGTTCTGCTGGTATGAAGACCCGTCTCGCTGCCGCGACCCCAAGATTCGCTCGATCATCGAACGCACTATCAAGAACAAGTCAGTCGACTCTACTCCAGGCCACAGCGCCACACTNCAATTTACAGAGTATAACGACGACGGCTACTTCCACTGCGTCGAGATCATCGACCCGAACGACAAGACCGTCGAGTACACGCACTAAAATGCAGGAGCTGTTGGGAGAGTAGCCCACCTCACCGGAAGCCAGACCGGTGGCTCTATACTACGTGAAGTGACATGCGACGTGAAGATTCTGGGGGCGCTCACGTGCGGGCAGTCTCCGCTGCGCTCGACTGCGGGGGCGCTTGATGCACGATATCGCGCCAACTCGTGCTAGGCGTGCGGAAACGAGGCGTAGCCTCGGGACAGAGAGCACGGACACACACACATGCGTCACGGTACACGCACACGCACATACACTGTACACACGCACATACACACACACACCAAGGTTTAGGTTGTTTAGTTGGTGCACGGATTTCCCCCGGGAATTTTCCGATGCAGGGGGAATCTTCCGTTACACAAATCCGTTGGACTCGAACCGCTGACCCACGAGAGGATTTGTCAAATCCCTGGGCGTCCCCGCCGGAATTTGTCAAATCCTGATCTTGTCAAAAATCTTGTCAAATCCCTGGGCGCTCCCCGGAATTTGACAAATCTGATCTTGTCAAAAATCTTGTCAAATCTACCCCGCAACGTCATGGGGCCGCGCCGGCATCGTAGCATCACAGCATGCGCCGGCGGCTACCAAAGTTTGTCAAACTTCATCCAGCTGAGGCTTCGCCCATTCTCCACTGCGCTCATGACGCTGCCGCGGCAGGCGGCGGCACGATCCGACCTCACCGCACGCGGGCGTCCCGCTGCGACCCACGTGCATCAACTGGTAGCGGCTGTTATGGTCGACTCCATGAAGCCTCACGACGACGTCGGCACCAGCCCATATGCTGCTGGAAGCCCCGACAACATCATGGGCAGCAACCTGCCCGACAACATCACAGACAGCAACCTGCTCGATCAGGCGACTACGGGCGGCCTACCGCTCGATGAATTGATCACCGGCAGCAAGCCGTACACCATCATGACCTCGGGCAGGAACATGCTCACCACAACCATCATGCCCGGCCACAAGGTTCTGGGCTACGACCTGCCCAACGGGACGACTGTGTGCAGCAACCTGCATGACGGCGTGATCGCGGGTATCACCTTGCAATACGTCACGGCCGCGAGCAGCAGCGAGCTCGACGTCAGCCCGCTCGACGGCAGCCCGCTCAATGGCATGATCGCGAGCGGCATCGCAAACCTCCCAGCTGGCGGGCCACCATCACATCCACGGGGGCGCCACCTGTCCGACGTCATGAGCGCGGACAACATACTCAGCTTAGTAGCTGCGAGTGATCGCACGCACTCCGCATATAGCTTCTCACCACTGCGGGGAGGCCCGGGGCGTCGCATGCTCGACAGCAAGATCTCGATCAATTGCGGCCAGGCGCGCCGCTGCGGCAACACACGCCACACTACATTGCGCATGCCCAGGGGGTGGTGTGCTACAAGACTGAAATGTACATACATATGGGCAACCCCAATCACCGAGCGACAGCGGAAGTATCACGCCGAGCATGGCAACACCGCGTCGCGACTCGTTAAGAAAATCGACACAACCGGACTGCCAAAGTTGGCCACAGATGCGCAAGGTCCAGAAAGCTTCCTATCATTCTCGATCGATCTGAGGGGATACTGCGAGGCCCTTGGCATCACTGCCTACGTCATGGGACCAGCACCTCGGCCGATAGCAGCACTTGGCGCTCACCCTACCGATGAGCAACGTGCCGAGCATGCAGAGAGGACCCAGGAGCGTGCGGACAAACTCGCCGAAGGGCTGCGCTACGTTTGTGCCGCGATTGAGAATACGAACATACGCGCTGACGTTGCATCCAACGCAGCCTCGGAGGGTCCGACTGGCTTCGCATACCTGGAGACCACATTTCTTCAAGGGCTCGCCAAACAGCCGGCTCTGCAGAGTATTGTAGACTCACTCTACCTCAAGCCTGGGGCGTCAATTGTGGCTTTCCGTGCGCAATTTTCAAAGTTTGCCAACGCCCTTGATCCGAGGCCGGCACATGCAATTCTCTGCGCCAAGTATACCAAGGCGGTCACTCAGAATACCAACGGCTTCTTTGAGAGCTGTGTCGATGTGGCTTCCGCCAACCCCGGTACTGGGGACTTCACCGCGTACGCCACGATGCTAACTCGATTGTGCACGCAGAAGCAGGAGCGCGAGAAGGTCCGAGAGGCAATCGAAGACGCCACGAATGGCATCAAGGCCATGAATGCGAGTTCTGAAGGGCCAAGCGAGGGGGGCGGTAACGACAAACGCATCCAAGACCTGGAAAGCATGTTCGAAAAACTGAGCACTAAGCTCGAGACATTCCTTGACCAGAACAAGCAACCCGAAAAGACACCTCAAGGGAAGGGGGCGGATCAGCGCGACAAGAGATGCCACCGATGTGGTCGAAATGGCCATACCATCGCCGAATGCCGGCAGCCAAAGCAGGAGTGCAGCTTCACATTTGGCAACGGCGAGAAGTGCGGCAAGGACCACTTGCGCGAGTTCTGCTGGTATGAAGACCCGTCTCGCTGCCGCGACCCCAAGATTCGCTCGATCATCGAACGCACTATCAAGAACAAGTCAGTCGACTCTACTCCAGGCCACAGCGCCACACTGCAATTTACAGAGTATAACGACGACGGCTACTTCCACTGCGTCGAGATCATCGACCCGAACGACAAGACCGACGAGTACACGCACTAAAATGCAGGAGCTGTTGGGAGAGTAGCCCACCTCACCGGAAGCCAGACCGGTGGCTCTATACTACGTGAAGTGACATGCGACGTGAAGATTCTGGGGGCGCTCACGTGCGGGCAGTCTCCGCTGCGCTCGACTGCGGGGGCGCTTGATGCACGATATCGCGCCAACTCGTGCTAGGCGTGCGGAAACGAGGCGTAGCCTCGGGACAGAGAGCACGGACACACACACATGCGTCACGGTACACGCACACGCACATACACTGTACACACGCACATACACACACACACCAAGGTTTAGGTTGTTTAGTTGGTGCACGGATTTCCCCCGGGAATTTTCCGATGCAGGGGGAATCTTCCGTTACACAATTCCGTTGGACTCGAACCGCTGACCCACGAGAGGATTTGTCAAATCCCTGGGCGTCCCCGCCGGAATTTGTCAAATCCTGATCTTGTCAAAAATCTTGTCAAATCCCTGGGCGCTCCCCGGAATTTGACAAATCTGATCTTGTCAAAAATCTTGTCAAATCTACCCCGCAACGTCATGGGGCCGCGCCGGCATCGTAGCATCACAGCATGCGCCGGCGGCTACCAAAGTTTGTCAAACTTCATCCAGCTGAGGCTTCGCCCATTCTCCACTGCGCTCATGACGCTGCCGCGGCAGGCGGCGGCACGATCCGACCTCACCGCACGCGGGCGTCCCGCTGCGACCCACGTGCATCAACTGGTAGCGGCTGTTATGGTCGACTCCATGAAGCCTCACGACGACGTCGGCACCAGCCCATATGCTGCTGGAAGCCCCGACAACATCATGGGCAGCAACCTGCCCGACAACATCACAGACAGCAACCTGCTCGATCAGGCGACTACGGGCGGCCTACCGCTCGATGAATTGATCACCGGCAGCAAGCCGAACACCATCATGACCTCGGGCAGGAACCTGCTCACCACAACCATCATGCCCGGCCACAAGGTTCTGGGCTACGACCTGCCCAACGGGACGACTGTGTGCAGCAACCTGCATGACGGCGTGATCGCGGGTATCACCTTGCAATACGTCACGGCCGCGAGCAGCAGCGAGCTCGACGTCAGCCCACTCGACGGCAGCCCGCTCAACGGCATGATCGCGAGCGGCATCGCAAACCTCCCAGCTGGCGGGCCACCATCACATCCACGGGGGCGCCACCTGTCCGACGTCATGAGCGCGGACAACATACTCAGCTTAGTAGCTGCGAGTGATCGCACGCACTCCGCATATAGCTTCTCACCACTGCGGGGAGGCCCGGGGCGTCGCATGCTCGACAGCAAGATCTCGATCAATTGCGGCCAGGCGCGCCGCTGCGGCAACACACGCCACACTACATTGCGCATGCCCAGGGGGTGGTGTGCTACAAGACTGAAATGTACATACATATGGGCAACCCCAATCACCGAGCGACAGCGGAAGTATCACGCCGAGCATGGCAACACCGCGTCGCGACTCGTTAAGAAAATCGACACAACCGGACTGCCAAAGTTGGCCACAGATGCGCAAGGTCCAGAAAGCTTCCTATCATTCTCGATCGATCTGAGGGGATACTGCGAGGCCCTTGGCATCACTGCCTACGTCATGGGACCAGCACCTCGGCCGATAGCAGCACTTGGCGCTCACCCTACCGATGAGCAACGTGCCGAGCATGCAGAGAGGACCCAGGAGCGTGCGGACAAACTCGCCGAAGGGCTGCGCTACGTTTGTGCCGCGATTGAGAATACGAACATACGCGCTGACGTTGCATCCAACGCAGCCTCGGAGGGTCCGACTGGCTTCGCATACCTGGAGACCACATTTCTTCAAGGGCTCGCCAAACAGCCGGCTCTGCAGAGTATTGTAGACTCACTCTACCTCAAGCCTGGGGCGTCAATTGTGGCTTTCCGTGCGCAATTTTCAAAGTTTGCCAACGCCCTTGATCCGAGGCCGGCACATGCAATTCTCTGCGCCAAGTATACCAAGGCGGTCACTCAGAATACCAACGGCTTCTTTGAGAGCTGTGTCGATGTGGCTTCCGCCAACCCCGGTACTGGGGACTTCACCGCGTACGCCACGATGCTAACTCGATTGTGCACGCAGAAGCAGGAGCGCGAGAAGGTCCGAGAGGCAATCGAAGACGCCACGAATGGCATCAAGGCCATGAATGCGAGTTCTGAAGGGCCAAGCGAGGGGGGCGGTAACGACAAACGCATCCAAGACCTGGAAAGCATGTTCGAAAAACTGAGCACTAAGCTCGAGACATTCCTTGACCAGAACAAGCAACCCGAAAAGACACCTCAAGGGAAGGGGGCGGATCAGCGCGACAAG